>JAFVZS010000061.1 GCA_017508015.1 Lentisphaeria bacterium | reverse complement strand
ATACCTTTGTGACCGGCACGTTCAGCGGCCTTGTAACCGGCGGGACCTCCGCCGATGACCAGAACATCATAAACCATGATTATTCACCTATATAGTATTTGTTGATTAAAGTGCGAGGATCAGATTGAATTTCTCAAGTTTATCAGCAACCGCTTTGAGGAACTTCGCCGCCGGAGCACCGTCAACCACACGGTGGTCAAAGGTCAGTGACAGCCCCATTGCCTGATAGAATTCCACGGAACCGTCAGCTTTCTGACGGGGACGGAGCATCGTGCCGCAAACACCGAGGATTGCGGTCTGGGGCGGATTGATGATCGGAGTGAAACTCTCAATGCCCAAATTGCCGAGGTTGGTGACCGTAAAACTGCCGCCGGAAAGCTTATCCGCACCCAAAGTGCCTTCCTTACAGGCATTGGCATACTCTTTGACCTGCGCAGAAATCGCTTTCAAACTCATGGTATCGGCATCACGCAGTACCGGAACCAGCAGACCTTTGGGAGTATCGATCGCCACACCGAGCTGGGCATGGGTGAAACGGCGCATTTTGTCACCGATGAAATTGGCATTGATATCGGGAAATTCGACCAGAGTTTTAGCTACGGCGAAAAGAACAAGATCGTTGATAGTGACCTTATCCAGCCCCAGTTCCGGAGCATTTTTCATCTGCTTGCGCATTTCAAGAATGGCGGTGGCATCAAAAGTACGGTTGAGGGTAAGCTGTGCCATATCCGCCAGAGATTTGTGCATATTTTCGGCGATGACTTTGCGGATTCTGGAAATTTTTTCCTCGGTGTACTCTGCAGGAGCGGCCGGAACGGCGGCCGGGGCGGCTTTGACTTCCGCCGGAGCGGCTGTTTCGGCGGCCGGGGCGGCAACAACTGCCGGGGCGGCGGCTTTCAAAGTTTTCACATCGCGTTCAATAATGCGGCCTTCCGGACCGGTGGGAACTGCCAGAGAAATATCCAGCCCCAGATCAGCGGCAAGCTTTTTGGCACGGGGAGAAGCCAGCACTTCAGCACCGTTGGCAGCCGGAGCAGCGGCAACAGGCACGGCGGCGGCGGCGACAGGAGCAACAGCGGCTGTTTCAGCAGCCGGAGCGGCAGCAGGAGCAGCACCGGGAATGGTAAAAGATGCACCGGGTTTGCCAACGACAGCGACCGGAGCACCGACAGCGACTTCTTCACCGGGAGCAACGAGAATTTTCAACAGAGTGCCTTCATATTTGGAAAGTTCCTCAAAGGAGGATTTACCGGTTTCCAAAGCAAACAGCGGCTGTTCCATCTTGATGGTGTCGCCTTCTTTGACCTTCCATTCAGAGAGCAATGCACTCTCCTCGGAAACTCCCATCTGGGGCATCAGAATAAAGTTGACATCTTTGTTGTCACAAGCCGCAACAGCCGGAGAGGCAGGAGCGGCAGCCGGAACAGCGGCGGCAACTTCAGCAGCCGGAGCGGCGGCAGCGGCACCGGGAACTTCATAAGCTTCACCGGGCTTGCCGATCACAGCGACCGGAGCACCGACGGCGACTTCTTCACCGGCGGGCACGAGAATTTTCAACAGTGTACCTTCATACTTGGCCAACTCTTCAAAAGAGGATTTACCGGTTTCCAGAGCAAACAGCGGCTGCTCAAGTTTAATTACATCACCTTCCTTGACTTTCCACTCGGAGAGCAGTGCGCTCTCTTCGGAAACCCCCATCTGGGGCATCAAAATAAAATCTGCCATTGTTCCTTTTCTCCTTTGTTAAGGTTTTACAATATTTCAGACGATTGATTGACTATACTTTCCGGGATCCGGCCATCGCCGACCAGCACATCCACATCCTCCATCCGGGCAAAAGTGAATGGCAGAAGAGTACCGATCTTGGATGAATCCAGCATCATAACCACCCGTCGCGCCCGTTTGACCACAGCCCTTTTGAGCAATGCTCCGAGCTGACTGCCGACGGTAAAACCGCTTTTCTCATCATATCCGGAAGCGGCCATAAATGCCGTATCGATATTGAGATGTTCCAGATAAGAAAGGACTTCCGGATCAGCCACTGCGATCTCATCCCGGCACAGCGTGCCGCCAAGCATGATCACCGATGGTTTGGCTTTTCGCATGGCGATCTCCAATGCGATATTGGGGGCGGCGGTGATCACCGCCAGATGGCAATCCGGCAAGCGGCGTGCCAAAGCCATGGCCGTGGTTCCTGAATCAATAAATATTCCCGTATCCGGCTCAACCAGCTCCACCGCTTTGGCGGCAATAAGCTGTTTGGCATCATCATTGATCTTTTCACGGGCACTGTAGATATCTTCATGCAGACCGTAACGCGAAGGGATACTGCGGGCACCGCCGCGGGTGAGAATGATTTTCTGCATCTGCTCCAAAGCAGCCAGATCACGGCGCAAAGTCATCTCGCTCCAGGAGCCGAAACGGGAAGCCAGTTCGCCGATGGAAACTTCCCCCTTGACTTCGATATACTTAAGAATCGCTTCGCGCCTTTCCGTCATGATCCGGAAAACTCCCTGTTACGTTACCTTTGCACAATAAAATGATTTCAATAGTTTGTGAGGAGTTCTGAAATCACCATGCAATGTATATAATATATATACATATCCGGGATTTTGCAAGCTGGCATGTTAATTTTTATCACTTTTTGTGATTTTTTTTCAAACACAAAGCCGGATTTCCCGGCAGACCTCTTTGCCTGAAATCTCGTTGATCCGGCGGCGGATCAAATCACAGGAAGGTTTCAACTCCACCAGCAAGGCACTGTGGCGCACTTTGAGCATCAATACGCCGTCACGCAATGCTTCCGGTTCAGTAAAACGGGCAAACATGGATCCGACGATCTTTTCCCACTGGTTGTGCAGTTGAATGACGATACCGCTTTCCGGACGGTTCATCCGGATAAGCACATTATCCAGTAAAGTGTTAAACTCTTTGACCTGACAGGTGTGGGCGGCTATTTCAAAATCAGCCCGCTCCTGACCGTACCACATTTTCAGCATCTGATAGCGGCGGCGGCGGCGGGATAATCCCCTTTGGCAGGGCGGCAATCCCTGACAGATGTCATCCGGCGAACTCATATATTTATCTGCGCTCCGGTCATATATACCGGCAGCAGTAAAACATTTACAATTACTTTTGCCGGAGCGATCACCCCGCCGCGAATGATATGCACCAGACCTTTGCGCCCTTTGTTGAATGGCAATCCGACAGTAACCTCACAAAGACCATACGGTAAATAAAGTATTTCCAGTGCCGATTTGCCGACATTGAACAACCCCTTGCCGGTACCGACCAGCGAACGCAGCACGTAGGGTTTGGCCGCTTCGGCAACTTTCAGGGCGACCGGAGCCAGAATCGCCATTGTCACCGGATCGATCGCTCTTGCTTTCGGCGGCATGGCACACGTCATAAGGGCAACGATCATCAATACCAACACGGTATCATTGATCGAAGCTGATCGCATTATTCCTGTCATCGGGATATCTCCAGAATTTTTTGTTATTGTCTTGATTTTTGTGAAAAATATAACCTGCGCTGCAGGCTTGCGGGTAATCTCGCGCCTTGCTCCTGCGCCGCAACAGTCGGGTACACATTTATCCCCCCTCTGCCTGGATTTCACAAAATTCGGGACATTACCAATTTTTTTATTCCTGTCCAGTTAGTTGTAAAAAATCTTTATTCCGACGGCAAATTGCCCGGCCGGTACATCAATAATATTCTTATACTCTGCGCCATTAAGCCTGCATTTCACCCGGTTTATTACTATAACACCGGTTCTGAAAAAATTCAATGCAAATGAGCGGAAATTCTCTCAATCATCCTCATAGAAGCCTCCGGACGGCTCAGATATTTCATCTGCCGCCCCATTTCCAGAAACTTTTCCGGATCGTCGAGATAATCCCTGATGATTTCCTGCACCCTTTCTCCGGTCAACTGTGAATTTTCCACAACGATCGCCGCGCCATGCGATTCAAAATGACGGGCATTATCCATTTGATGTCCTTCAGCAGCATAAGGATAGGGAATAAGCACCGACGGCACTCCGAAAAAAGCCAATTCCGCCGCAGTGCTGCCGCCGGAACGGCTGAATGCCAAATCACAAGCCGCCATAACTTCCGCCATTTTGCCGGTCGTTTCCTGAAGCAGATAAGGGAACCGTGCTTTTTCATAGCCTTTTTGCGCATCGGCAAGTTTTCCTTTGCCGCAAAGATGAATTACCTGAAATTCCCCCGGCAATGCACTTAAAGCTTCCGGTAAAACCTGATTGAATACTGCGGCCCCCTGACTGCCGCCGGTAATCAGAAACAGAGGCTTTTCCGCCGAAAAAACGGTGGAAAATTCCCGGTTGACCGCCTCAACTGCCGCCGCTTTATCCGCGGGAGCGGATCGCAGCAGCTCCGGACGCAGCGGCATACCGGTTTCCAACACCGGACAACGGCATTCAACAGCATTCACCGCTGGAAATGCCGTACCGGCAAATCCGGCCCATTTACTGAATTTGCGATTGGCCCTGCCGACCCGGGCATTGCCATCATGTAAAAACAGCGGTATCCGGCAGCTTTTGGCCGCCAGCACCACCGGTAAAGTGGCGAATGACCCCATGCCCAGCATCGCCTGCGGCAGGAATTCTTTCAACTGCCGCCGGGCGGCGAAATATCCCCCCAGAAAACCGCTGATGAAACGGAAGGGATTTTTGCGGTAATGCGGCATTGACGGCAAAGCAACCGCCCGGATACCGGATTTTTCCGCGATCCGGCTCTGCTCAACCGCATGGGCTCCGGAAAGCAGCAGCAGAACTTCTCCGTATTTTTCCTGAAACTCCCTTGCCAAGCTCAAGCCCGGATAAAAGTGTCCACCGGTTCCACCGCAACTGACGACCAATTTTTTCAACTTCATAGCAATTTTCCACTTTTACAGAAGTAATTTTTCAATCTTCCCGGATGGCGATCCTCAATTTCTGCCGCAACTGCCCCAGAAGCTTTACCGAATAATCCGGTATTGCCGCATCCATAGCCACCGACACCAGAAAACCGACCGCCAACAGCGAACAGACCATATTACTGCCTCCGTAACTGATAAATGGCGCAGGCATTCCTTTCGTCGGAAAAAGTCCCGATACCACCCCGAGATTGATGACGGCCTGAAACAACACCCCGATACTCACCGCACACCCCAGCAGCATCCCCATCCGGTTGCGGGCGGACATGGCAATACTGAAAGCAAAACAGCCCCAGAGAATATAAGCCAATATCACAGTCAAGACCCCGACAAACCCCAATTCCTCACCGATGATGGAAATAATAAAGTCCGTATGCGCTTCCGGAAGGTAACTGGCTTTCAAACGGCTGTTATTCAACCCCATGCCATACCATGAACCGGAACCGAGAGCCAGCAGTGAATTCCACAACTGGTAACCGGCCTTGGTCTTCTCCGCTTCCGGATCCATAAAAATCGTCATTCTTCCCCAGCGCATCGGATCAAAAAGCCGGATGGCAACCACAATTATCGGCAATAAACCGGCCGGAAGCAAAAAGTACGGCCACTTCAAATTGCCGGCAAACATCGTCAGAAAAGCCATGGATGCCACCAATACCGATGTACCCATATCATCTCCCCAGAATATCAGCAGAACAATGCCTCCTACTCCGGCGGCCAGCTCCCAGATTCCCTGTTTGATGCGCCGCATATCGTTGAAAGTACGCAGATATTCAGCGCAGTACCACGACACAAAAAGTGCCACTGCGATTTTGGCCAATTCAGAAGGCTGAAGCCGGAAACTGCCGAGAATGATCCAGCGGTGCGCCCCGTTGATCTCCCGGGAAAAACGGGCCCATATCAACAACACAGCACACCCGGCCAGCCACAACCAGCTGTAACGGCAGAAGAAACGGTATCCTCCGAAAAAAGCCGCCATTCCGGCCGCCGTGCCGACTCCGACCCACATAAGCTGACTGCGGAAATATGTCGCCGCCGCCGATACGTCACTGCTGCTCGCTGAATAAAGCATCGTCAGACCGAAAGTGGTCAGCACCATGGTCATCATCAGCAATCCGGCGGCATAACGGATGGTATTCGGCCGTTTCCCGCTGTCTGCCAATTCTTCTTCCTGATAATCAGAGCGTTCACGCATCACAGCACGACCTTTTCACCTGGCAATATTTTTTTCAATCCGGTAACTTTTACCAACTCTGCGGCATCAGCATCATCCAGCACCCGTTCCGGAGCAAGCTGGATAACGGCATCAACTTTACCGTCGGCAGTCAAAGGGATATCCACTCCGGCAGCTTTCAACCGGCGGGCGTTGCGGGCAGTGATCATCTGACGGCAGCTTTCTGCCGAATCCACGCCGGTGGCATTTTTCGTCGGAGCAAAAACTTCGGCACGATCACCTTCCAGAATCATAACTTTGGCCGCCAGCGGCAATGCATCGAAAATAAAAGACTCAAGTTTGATCCCGTTAGGTTCAAGCGGCGTAACGAGTTCGCCATTTTCCGCCAGACACGGAATTTTTTTATCAGCCCGGTGCCAGGGCAGACGCAGAGTGCCTCCGGCAGTGAGTTTTGCGACAAAATCCACCGACAGCACATGAATCGCCGGACTGCCGGCAACAAAAGCCAGAGAACCATCGGCATTGCGTTTTTCGGCAAGTTCATCCGGCAGGTCGCTGTATTCAATGATCATCGTCCTGCCGCCGGAAACACAGAAGTTGCCCAGCTTCTCGCGGGAATTGGTCTTGCTCAGCATGATCGCACTCATTTCAGCACCTTCCAATGCCGACAACCCGATAAAACGGGGATCTGTCACCGGAACCAGCGGATTATCCACCTGAAAATATGAAATATACTGCACACCTTTGGCAAGCATCTTATCCAGTGCACCGGATTTACGCAACGCCAGCAGCGTACCGCCGTGCCCATCCGGAGAGAGGGCCAGCGATTTTTTACTGCTCAACAGCAGTTTGCCGTCAGTACCGAATGCCGGCATCGTACCCTGAGTGAAAAAGAATACGCTCTCCTGCGGCAGACCGAAAAACTCTTTTTCCCTGAAAAAAGCTTCTGTCGCCGCCCGGTTGATCGGACTGGTCATAATATACCAGTCAATCTGCCTGCCGTACTTTTCCGAAGCACGGCGGATCGAACCGGCAAAGTAACCGAAAAGCGAAAGATCACTGACCGGACCGATCGGATAGGTCCCTTTCGGACCATCGAAACCAAGTCTTGTGCCCTGCCCTCCGGCCACGGTCAGACAACAGACTTTGCCGTTTTCAAGCAATTCAACACCTTTGCGGTCAGCCGCACAATAGAGTTGTGCCATAGCATCATCTGCCGGTTTCAGCGGGAAAAACTCTGCCGGGGCCAGATCATCAGGGATGGCGATTTCCGGTTTTTCAAGCACATATTCCGCACTCAATGCCGGAATCTGCGCCCAGTCAACCGCCGCCAGCTGTTCAGTAAATTCAGCCAGTTCAACGGCACTCAATTCATCAATAAAACGCAGCAAATGCTCCTGTCCGGCGGCAATGATCGCCTTTTTTAAATTTTCGTCCATAATCAGCTCCCTTCATCTGAATATTGTTTTATATCGCAGAAAACATCTTCATCTTATTTGATATCAAAATCCACCGGATATCAACTTTTATGCCGATATACCCTGTTTTGGTAATATAATACTGCCTTGAAAAAAATCCAATGCGTTTAATATTTTTTTGCATTTTTTTCGGGAATAAAAAAACGGTAGCAAAATTTTTTCTTCCGACAGGCCGTTATAAGAGTGTGCGCACCAAAGAGGAAATGGTAAAAAAACGAAATCGGAGTCTGTGAAAATGAAAGAAAATGAATCTGCTGAACAAGTTGTTGAAAACCGGGAAGAAAAGTGTGAAAAAGCTGCTGAGCAGAAAAATATCAAAAAAATCAACGGCGATACCCGCACATTCGTGATCGCACTGCTGACATCACTCATTGTCGTGCTGTTGTACCACGGTGTTCTTACCGGCATCCGCTGTCTGAAAGGCAATTGTCCGCCGCCTCAGGCGACCGCCGGAGAGTGCCGGATGCCGCAAATACCGTCAGAGTGTCAGTATGACCGGGATGATGACGTTTCAGATGCTCACCGCCGCCGGCATCATCACCGCCGTATGAGACACCGGGATGAGGGTCAATTCAGAGAACATCACCGCCGCCGCGGAGAACGTCCGGCACGCCCGGTTCCGGAATCGCAACAGGAATCAGCCCCCTCTCAGGAACGGAGCAACTGACCCCTTCATTGCCCTGTTTCTGAAAAATAACAACTCCGGTAAAGCAGATACCTTACCGGAGTTTCTTTGTTTTTATTTCACATTCTGATCGGGGAAACAGCTCTCACTTTTTCCGGCTCAATTTACGCCAGTTGGCCAGCAAAATATCCGCAGTATGAATCGAATAACCGCTGCTGCGGGGAGTCGGTTCATAGCCGCCGCGACCGTAATTCCAACTGTTGGGGATATAACCGCCGCCGTACCCCTTGCCGCCATTGTAATTGCCGTGGGAAGTCACCAGACAGAGCCGGCTGTTGAATATACTGCGCCGTAAAGCCAAACCGATTTCCACAAAAGGTTCCGAGGGCAGAGAAGCGATAACAGCGGAATCACCGAATTTGATACAGCTCAACAAAAATTCCGGTTTATCCTTTTTCGCCGCCTGTTTGAGCAAGGCATTGGCAAAATATTTAAGTGCAAAAGGTGTGCCTCTGGCCAAATCTTCACTGGTCAGATCCTGAACAGATTCCGGACTGGTCACATCGATATCCGGATATTTCGCCATGATCGCTTCAGCTTCGACGATTTCGGATTTTTCGATTTCCCGCGGAGAACTCTTGACCTTGCGGGAAGTATAACTCAAACCTTTGCCATCGACCGGCTGTAAGTTTTCCCAAACTTTGCGGATGGATTCTGCATAGCCTTTACCGATCCGTTCCGGTTCAGCATAGGTGGTCTGATTCATATCGGTCGTCACATCAAAGTGATTGATATTGCCGGATGCACCGATCAGCGGCAAAACCATACCGCCGGGAGCCATTT
Source organism: Lentisphaeria bacterium (assembly GCA_017508015.1). Taxonomy (GTDB): domain Bacteria; phylum Verrucomicrobiota; class Lentisphaeria; order Victivallales; family Victivallaceae; genus UBA1784. The sequence goes on along the minus strand of JAFVZS010000061.1, from coordinate 15,054 downwards.
CCGGTTCCAGAGAGCGGCGCATGAATCCCGGCCAGTCAGCCGACACACCGCAACCGCCGATCGTATCGGTATGATTGACGATACTGGTGATCAGCAATGCCAGACCGGCATCGTTTTTGATTGCCAGCATCGGTATCTGCGGATCGATCTCGCCTTCCGGACGGACTATATCCGGATTCAATTTACCGGGATTGGTGACAACACCGCCGTTTTTCATCCAGTAACGCCGGTTGAAAATAAAACGGGAGTCCTGAGCCATACCGCCGAGCAATTCACCGGGAAACAGCTCTTCAGCGGCCTCTTCCAAAGCTTCAACCGCTCTGGCCGCAGCAAATTTGCAGAATTCTTCACTGTTGGGATCACCATTCACATCCGGTGCGGTATGCGTGTGCGTGGCACAAACCAGCAGATTTTTCATCGAAATATCTTTGATTTTCGCTTTTTTCACCTCTTTTTCCACCAGTTTATACAGCCGGTGATTGATGCAAAGCAGATCAAATTGCAAAATTGCGGCATATTCACCGCCGGATTTCAACACCACAGCCCGCACTTCAATATCGTCAAGGACTTTATCCCACATGCGTTTATTGAAGTAACCGGCCAGACTGATCGGCACTTCCGGATTGATACACTTGCGGCCGAGACCATACTTGATTTTCATAACCATTTTACCTTTTTTTTACAAAGCGCACAGCGGCAAGCCCCATGCTTTCCGCTGTGCGCCGGATGTTACTTTTTTCAGGTTCCGTAAAATATTACTCTTTTTCCTCACCGGCTTCTGCCTGATATTTGGCAATGATCTCACTGGCGACATTGCCGGGAACCTGTTCATAACGCTCAAAATTCATTTCAAATGAACCGCGCCCCTGAGTCATGCTCCGCAATTCAGTGGCGTAACGGAACATTTCCGCCATCGGCACTTCCGCATGAACGATCTGCAACCCCTCATCCGCCGACATGCCCAGCACCCGGCCGCGTTTGTGATTCAAATCACCGGTAATATCCCCCATGTAGGAATCCGGAATGCTGATATCAACTTTCATGATCGGCTCAAGCAGCACCGGTTTGGCATTGGCAATCGCCTCTTTGAATGCGGCACGACCGGCAATTTTGAACGCCATTTCATTGGAATCCACCGGGTGATATTTGCCGTCGTAAACCGAAACTTTGATCCGTTCCATACGGCAGCCGACCAGCGGTCCGGTGGTCATAACTTCCTGAATGCCCTTTTCGATCGCGGGAATGAAATTTTTGGGCACTGTACCGCCGACCACATCATTGGTAAATTCATAACCGGCTTCATTATAGGCGATACGCAGATAAACTTCCGCAAATTGTCCGGCTCCGCCGGTCTGTTTTTTATGACGGTAATGCCCCTCGCCGCTGGAAGTGATCGTCTCACGGTACGGCACTTTGGGAGTGGAAAGCACAGCTTCAACTTTGAATTGTTCTTTCAGGCGTCCGGCAACGATCGCCAAATGCTGATCACCCATGCCGGAAAGAATAAATTCATGAGTTTCATCATTGCGGGAAAGACGCACAGTCGGGTCACATTCGGCAATTTTCTGCAATCCGGCAGCGATCTTTTCATCGTCACCATTTTTGGCAGCTGTCACGGCATAAGACATGGTCGCACCGGGGAACTCAATGCCCGGCAGAGATTTACAACCTGAATTGGCCGCAACCGTATCACCGATTTTGGTATTTTTGAGTTTGGCCACAGCAAAGATCGTACCGGGACCGGCTTCCGTTATCGGAGTCTGGGACTTGCCATTCATCATCAGCAACTGGCCGAAACGCTCTTTGTGCTGTTCAGTAATGTTGTAAACATCACTGTCCGCCTTGAATGTCCCGGTAACAGTACGGATGAATGCCAGCTGACCGCTGAAAAGATCGTTGACACTTTTGAATACCACTCCGTAAGCATCGCCGGATTCCACGATCTCCTCCGGGCCGCCCGGCAGCGGAACATATTCCAGCGGAGTCGGGAAAATATCCACAATGGTATCAAGCAATTCTTTCAGACCGATCTCTTTAACGGCACTTGCCGCAAACACCGGGATCGTGTTGCCGGCCCGGACACTGGCCCGCAGCCCTTTGCGGATCTCATCGTCAGTCAATTCACCGCCGTCAAGGAAACGCTCCATGAGTTCCTCATCGGTTTCGGCGATCGCATCCATCCAGAGAGCACGGCACTCGGCCACATCGTCGGCAATCTCTGCCGGAATATCTTTATCAAAAAGCACATTGACCACTCTGGAAAATTCTGCACTTTTACCCACCGGCCAAAAGAGCGGAATGATCACATTTTTGCCGTGGTTCCTGCGCATGATCTCCAGTGTCGCCTTGAAGTCTGCCCGATCCTTATCCAGCCGGTTGACCAGACCGAAACGGGGGATCCGGCGGGCCTTGGCGATCTTCCACGCCCGGGCAGTACCGATCTGCGGACCATCGATAGCATCGATCACCACCAGTGCGGCATCTGAAGCACGGATCGCTCCGACGACCTGACCGACAAATTCGCCGTATCCGGGAGTATCGGTGAAAAACAGTTTGGTGTCGCGCCATGAACAATTGAGCAAAGAAGCATAGATACTTGACTGTTTGGCCTGCTCCTCGACCATAAAGTCACTTACGGTATTTTTATTCTCGATCGTACCGGCACGCTGAATGGCTCCGGTCAATCTGAGGATCTGTTCGCAAAGGGTGGTTTTTCCGCTGCCGGAGTGACCGGCAACAACGAAGTTACGAGTGTTGGAAGCATTCGACATCTAAAATCTCTCCTTTCGTTTTTGAGATCAAAACCGTAGTATAGTGGTTACAATAGCAGTTGCCTTGTACAATGTCAAGCGATTTTTACAAAATTTTTGATAATTTTTCCATTCCTCTTTTCTCCGAAAAAAAACACCCCGGAAAATCCCGGGGTGTTTTGAAAAATTTCCGATAAAGCAATCAGCAGATTACTTGTCGAAAGCGTGACCGGCACTGCCGAGCACTTCGCGGTTCTTGCGCATGTACAGCTCTTTGAGAGAGGTACGGGCCGGACCGAGATATTTGCGGGGGTCGAATTCTGCCGGTTTTTCGTTGAAAACTTTGCGGATGGCAGCAGTCATCGCCAGACGGCCGTCAGAGTCGATGTTGATTTTGCAAACCGCACTCTTGGCAGCTTCGCGCAGCTGGTCTTCGCCGATACCGATGGCATCTTTGAGCTGACCGCCGTTTTCGTTGATGATCTTGACCAGATCCTGCGGCACACTGGAAGAACCATGCAGCACGATGGGGAATCCGGGGATGCGTTTTTCGATTTCAGCGAGAATATCCAGACGGATTTTCGGATTGTCGCCCGGTTTGAATTTATAAGCACCATGGCTGGTACCGATAGCAATGGCCAGAGAATCCACGCCGGTACGTTTCACGAAATCTTCGACCTCTTCCGGACGGGTGTAGGTGTGGGTCTCAGCTTTCACATCATCCTCGACACCGGCCAGCACGCCGAGCTCACCTTCGACAGTGACATCGTGGGCATGGGCATATTCCACAACTTTTTTGGTCACTTCGATATTTTCTTCATAGGAAAGATGGCTGCCGTCGATCATCACGCTGGAAAAACCGTAGTCGATGCAGCTTTTACAGGTTTCAAAATCCGGACCGTGGTCAAGGTGCAGCACGATCGGAATAGCTTTGCCGTGGTTGATCTCTTTGGAGTATTCGACCGCACCCTGAGCCATGTAGCGGAGCAGAGTCTGGTTGGCGTATTCACGCGCACCTTTGGAAACCTGAAGAATCAGCGGGGATTCGGTTTCAACGCAGGCCTGAACGATCGCCTGAAGCTGTTCCATATTGTTGAAGTTGTACGCGGGGATCGCGTAACCGCCTTTGACCGCCTTGGCGAAAAGATCACGGGTATTCACCAGGCCGAGAGTTTTGTAGTCAACCATTTTTTTGCTCCTTGTTTGTAAACGGTTTAATTTTCCGTAAAATGGCAATAGCCTTAATATAATACCTCCCCGTTCAAATTTCAAGCCGGAAAACTTGTTTTATCCATCCGATTGTGTTATATTATGTCGAAAGAGGAAAAGTAAAAACAGGAGATTTTCTGATTCTATGACCTTTCAACACAAAATCGCCGGGAACATCCGTCACCACGAGTGCGATTCCCGCGGTGAATTGAAACTTCACTGCCTGCTCGACCGCTTGCAGGATGCCGCAGCTGAACATGCCGCCACCCTCAATGTCGGCATGGATGAACTTGCCGAAATGCAGTTGATCTGGGTCTTGAGCCGGTTGAAACTTCAACTTTCCCGGCCGCTGAAACTCGGCGAAGCTCTGGAAGTTATCACTTATCCTTCCGGAGTACAACGTATTTTCGCCCACCGCTGTTACGATTTGCGGATCGCCGGTCAGCGGGTCGGTACCGGCGGCAGCTTCTGGCTGCCGGTCAATATCAAAGCCAACCGGCCGGTCGCGGCAAAAAAAGTTCTGCCGCCGGAGATCATCGAGATGCCGGAAGTGGAAAAGTTCTTTACCGATATGGATAAACTGCCGGATCCGGAATCCGGAAAAACCGCTGTTTTCCGGGTCGGTGCAGGAGATATCGACCTGAACCGCCACCTGAATAATGCCGTATACACCAGGTGGATAACCGATATGCTCGGTGAAAGATATCAATGCAATGCCGTGAGAGTTACGGAAATCCAGATCAACTACCTTTCTTCCGGACTGTCCGGCGAAAATATCACCATGCTCTGCCGGAGTGACGATCAGGGGAACTTCCTGATTTCCGGAACCAAAGAGGATAATTCTGCGCTCTTTCAGGCAGCCGGAAAAGTTGCCTTTTAACGATCTGATACCACACCCATTTTCAACTTGAGGATATATACAAATCATGAAAACTCACAAAATCGGAATCATCGGAGTTCACGGACGCGGACGTCACGCCTATCAGGCCCACCGCCCGGAGAAGGGATTTGAAATCGTCATGGGAGCAGATCCTCTGCCGCCGGGGAAACACAATTTTCACAATCCTGATTTCAAACCTTTTGATCAGACCTTTCCCAATGCTTCTCTGGTCACCGACTACCGGGAATTGCTGGCGAATAAGGATATCGACATCGTCTTTATCATGAGTCCGGATTTCTGTCATGAGGAACAGGTCGTCGCCGCCCTCGAAGCCGGTAAAGCTGTCTATCTGGAAAAACCTCTGGCCATCTCGCTTGAGGGATGTGACCGGATCCTGCGCACCGCCTACCGCACCAAAAGCAAACTTTTCGTCGGTCACAACATGCGCTATTTCCCGGTGATCCTCAAAATGAAAGAGGTGATCGATTCCGGGATCATCGGCGACATCCAATGCGGCTGGTGCCGGCACTTTGTCGGTTATGGCGGCGATGCCTACTTCCACGACTGGCACAGCGAACAGAAAAACACCTGCGGTCTTTTATTGCAGAAAGGTGCTCACGATATCGACATCATGCACTGGCTGATGGGTTCGGTAACCCGCAGAGTCGTCGGCATGGGCATGCTCAGTGTCTACGACAAATGCGCCCGCCGTCCGGCGGATGAACCGGGCTGTGCCGCATGGGATGAAAACAACTTTCCCCCGCATCAGGTCACAGGATTCTCACCGGTGATCGATGTTGAAGATCACAATATGGTCATGATGCAGCTGGATAACGGCTCTCAGGCGACCTATATGCAGTGCCACTACACTCCGGATGCCGAAAGAAATTACACCTTTATCGGAACCAGAGGCCGGGTGGAAAATATCGGCGATTACGGTGATTGCCAAGTCCATGTCTGGACCCGTCGCGGTCCGCGTGCCACCCCGGATATCGTCTACAATCTCAAACCGGTTTCCGGCGGGCACGGCGGAGCAGACGGCCCGATCGTGGATAACTTCCTCGACTTCGTCACCAAAAATGCCCCGACCAATGCCAATCCGGTCGGAGCGCGCGATGCGGTAGCTGTCGGTGTTCTCGGTCACTACTCCATGCGCCACGGCAATATACCGCAGGAGATCCCCCGCCTGGAACCGGAATTGATCCGATACTTTCTCAACAATCAGCAGGATTGAGTTGCCGGGAACAAACCGGTTTTCAATTTCTGCAAGGTTTCCGCCACACTCAAACCGCCCGGGAAAACCATTTCCGGTGCGATTTGAGCCAGCGGCTCAAGTACAAACAGACGTTTTTCCGCCCGGGGATGCGGGATCGTCAAATCCGGCGAATCAAGAATCAGATCATCGAAAAGAATGATGTCGCAATCCAGTATTCTTGATTCCCGGCTGCTGTGTTTTTCCGGCCGGCCGGCTTCCCGTTCCAGCTGCTGACACACTTTCAGCAGTTCTTCCGGAGTGCCCTCCCACGATCCGGTGACAGCCATATCCAGAAAATCCGGGGTATCCGGCACACAATCAACAGCCTTGCTCACCATCACTTCACTGCGATGAAGATCACGCACGCCCGAAGCTGCCAGTTTGCCCAGAGCTTCAGCCATTGCTTTTGCAGTTCCCGCCAGATTTCCACCTAACATCAATGCTATTTTGCTCATATTTTCAATAATCTCTTGGAATTTTTCACAACTTCGTACTATATTAAGTATATGTGTATATGTAATATGAACTCTTAACAAGGTTTTTTCAAGTGACCAAACCGATAAAAACAGTTTTTCTGGGTTCGGGGCCCATCGCGATCCCGGTCTTGCGGGCTCTGGCAGCTTCGCCGGATATTGAGTTATCCGCTGTGATCAGCCAGCTTGACCGCCCCGCCGGACGCAAACGCATCATGACCCCGACTCCTCTGACCGCCGCCGCTTTGGCTTTGGGACTGGATGTCATCCGGACCGCCGATGTCAATACTCCGGAATTCACCGGCTTTCTCAATTCGCTGGCTCCGGATCTGCTCTGCGTGATATCTTTCGGCCAGATCCTCAAACAGGGTGTGCTTTCTGTACCTGAAATATGCTGTGTGAATATCCACGCTTCCCTGCTGCCGCGTTACCGGGGGGCTTCGCCGGTAACGCAGGCGATTTTACACCGGGAAAATTCAACCGGTGTCTGCTTTATGCAAATGGAAAGAGGCCTGGATTCCGGCCCCGTTTTCCGGCAGCTTGCCATGCCGCTTACCGGAGTGGAATATGCCGATTCTCTGGAAGATGCCCTCGGTGAATTGGCCGCCGGATATGCCGTTGAAACCCTGATCGATATCGCCGCCGGAAAACTGACCGCCAAACCGCAGAACCCGGCGCAGATCACCGTTTGCCGCAAAATTTCCAAACGCGACGGTCAGATCAACTGGCAGATGGAAGCCAAAGATATCGAAGCGATGACCCGGGCATACTATCCGTGGCCGGGAGCTTCGGCCAGATTCCGCACCGCCAACGGACGGGAATCCACCGTTTGCATCTGCAAGGCCAAAGCTCTTTCCGGCAGTCCGCTCATTCCCGGAGAAGTCACCGGCACTCCAGGCAAACTGGTTATCGGCTGCGGCAGACAGAGCGCGCTGGAGATACTCGAATTGATCCCGGCCGGCGGCAAACGCATGACCGCTGCCGCTTTCCGCAACGGCATGCGCGGTGAATTGCCCTCTGTCATTATGGATGAGGAGATTTGACATATGGGCAAAGAACTCATCCTCAACTGCGAAAAGCTGGAACGCCGGGTCGCTCTGCTCAATAACGGAAAACTTGAAGAATATAAGATCGAAAGAGACGACAATACTCCGAAAGCCGGAGATATCTATCTGGGCCGTATCATCAATCTGGATACCTCTTTGCAGGCGGCATTCATCGACATCGGAGCAAAAAAGAATGCTTTTCTTCACTTCAAAGAGATGCTTCCGGGAAATTCAGAACTGGTCGAACAGTACCAGAGCAATCTGGAAAATCAGGAAAAATCCATTGTCGCCAAACGGAAAAAAACCAGACATCACCCGGAAAATTCTCCGCTTTCTGCGGAAGTTTCCCGCCGTACCCAAAAAATTTCCATGGAGGATATTCCCCGTATTTTCAAACCGGGCATGGAAGTTCTCGTACAAGTCGCCAAAGCTCCGATCAGCACCAAAGGTGCCAGAGTCACCTGCGACATCACCATTCCCGGCCGCTTTCTGGTATTGATGCCGTACAGTGAACATATCGGCCTGTCATCCCGGATCGAAAGTTCCGCCGAAAGGGAAAGACTGCGCAAGATCCTCGAACAGCTGGAATTGCCTGAGGGAATGGGAATGATTTGCCGAACCAACGGCGAAGGACGCAAACAGACCTTTTTCAAACGGGACCTGAATTTACTGCTCGATTACTGGAAAAAGATCGAATCAGGAGTGGAAAGCCGGATCGCTCCCCAGCGGCTTTTCACTGAACCGAATCTCATCGACCGCACCGTCCGGGATTTTGTGACCGATGAGATCGACGGTATCGTCGTCGATGATCAGGAGGCTTTCAAACATATCAAAGAAACGCTCAAACGCATCGGCGGCAGTAAGTTGAGTTCCAAAGTGACCCACTTCAAATCTCCGGTGCAGATATTCGACTATTACAAGATCGATGAACAGCTGCTCGCCGTATTCCAACGGGAAGTAAAGCTGCCCGGCGGCGGAGAAATCGTCATCGATGAAACTGAAGCTCTGATCGCCATCGATGTCAACTCCGGACACGGCAGAAAACTTTCCGACCAGCCGGAATTCATCCTGAAAACCAATCTGGAAGCCGCCGAAGAGATCGCCCGTCAACTCCGTTTACGCGATGTCGGCGGTCTGGTGGTGCTGGATTTTATCGATATGCGTTCAGCCGCCGACCGGGAAGAGCTTTTCCGTTATATGAAAAAACTGGTCAAAGATGACCGCGCCAAAACCAAAGTACTGCCGCTGAGCAAACTCGGATTGATGGAAATGACCAGACAGCGCGAACATGAAAGCATTCTTGATCAGGTTTATGACCCGTGTCCGTATTGTCACGGCACCGGTATGGTAAAATCAGCGTTGACCATGAGTGCCGAAATCCAGCGGAAGTTGAGTTCGGTAATGCGCGATAAAAGGTATCGCGGCGTGGCACTGCGGGTATTCATGCATCCGGAAGTGCTGGCAAGACTGCGCGATGAAGATGCCCAGCTGCTCAACGATCTGGAATCCAAGTACAAAAATGAACTCAGTTTCCGGGCCGATCCGGATCTCCATTATGAGGAGTTCCGGTTGACCGATGCCGATACCGGAGAGAATATACTTTGAAATTTGATGAATATCACCCTTCCGAAATCCCGCCGAAACCGGGAGTTTACATGTTCCGTGACCGCTTCGGCAAGGTGATTTATGTCGGCAAAGCCAGAGATTTGCGGCGGCGGCTGGGAAACTATTTCCAGCCTTCACGCCGCCGGACCGGCGATGCCAAACTGCGTTCACTGATCAACTCTATTGACCAATGGTCATTCACCGTGGTGCGTAATGAAGATGAAGCTCTGCTTTTGGAGTCACAATTGATCAAAAGTTATGCACCGTACTACAATATCCTCATGCGGGATGATAAACGTTATTTACTGCTCAAAGTCGATCTTTCGGAAAAATTCCCCACTCTGAATCTTGCCCGCTTGAAAAAACCGGATAACGCCCGTTACTACGGCCCGTTTCCCCACGGCACGGCATTGAAAATGACCCGGGAATTTCTCCTTTCCCACTTCGGTTTGAGAGGATGCAAAAGCAGTGATCCGGATCCGGAAACCCGTAAGCACTGCCTGAAAAAACTGGTAAAGGATTGCTGTGCCCCATGTACCGGAGCAATCTCTGTTGAAGAATACCGGGCCAAACTTGATGCCGCATTAGCCGTGCTTGATGGCGACATCGCTCCGGTAAAAGCGGCGATCAAAGAAAAGATGCTTCAGGCCGCTGCGGACGGAAAATATGAAGCCGCCGCCAAATACCGGGATGCCGCCGCCAATATCGATGCCGTTTTCGGACAGCGCAACCGGATCTTTGAAAATCCCTCACTTCCGGATCAGCAATTTCCGCCGGGAGAAATGGGGATCCGGGCTCTGGCTCAACGGCTGGGAATGAAAAATCTGCCGAGGAAAATCATCTGCTTTGACATTTCCAACATTCTGGGGACTCTGGCCGTAGCCAGCATGGTGACATTCACCGATGGCCGGCCGGACCGTCAGGCCTACAAGCGTTTCCGCATCAAAACGGTCATGCAAAGTGATGATTTTGCCATGATGCGCGAAGCGGTTTCCCGTCACTTCGGCAGACTCCTCGCCGAAAAACGCCCGCTGCCCGATCTGTTGATGGTCGATGGCGGCAAAGGACAGTTATCCAGTGCCGTAGATGCTTTGCTTGCAGTCAATGCTCCGCCGCTGTCCATGCTGGGGCTGGCCGAAAGGAATGAAGAAATATTCATTCCCGGCCGCAGGGAACCGATCGTGCTCGACCGTCACGATCACGCATTGCGATTACTGCAAAGCATCCGGGATGAAGCCCACCGTTTCGCCATTACTTACCACCGCAATCTGAGAGAGAAACGCATTCAAGCCTCACTGCTTGACGATATTCCCGGAGTCGGAATGGTGCGCAAACGGGAATTGCTCCGTGCTTTCGGTTTTCTGCATTCACTTAAAAAGGCAGATGCCGGGGAGATATCCCGGCGGATCCCGGGGATCGGTCCGGGAGTTGCAGAGAAAATCGTGGAATATTTACAGCGTAAAAATTAGGTAATGTCCCGAATTTTGTGAAATTCAGACAGAGGGGGGATAAATGAATATTTATGTGATGTATAAAATAGTTGTGATTTTTCAACCGGATCTGCATGGGTCAGTTCCAACCGGCTTGTCCGGGCGCAGCTTTATGCGAAGAGTGAGGGATGGATTGCGAAAGGAAGGTCGTTTTTTGCGATGAGTACGCAACAGGAGTATACTGTGTACTCGACTGTTGCGGCGCAGGAGCAAGGCGCGAGATTACCCGCAAGGTGCCACCGCAGGCTGTTTTAGCAACTGAAAAAAGTTAGATTCGACCGGTGGATGCAGTACCGCAGGTTATATTTTTCACAAAAATCAAGACAATAACAAAAATCAAGGAGAAAGAAAAAATGATCAAAGTAGCTCAATGCTGGGATGATGGCGTTCTCAATGACATCAAATTAACTGATTTGTGCCGCAAGTACAACGCCAAAGCCACCTTCAACCTCAATCCGGCCCTGCATCAGGCCTCCCGGCGGATCACCGACGGCTGGCAATTCCGCGATACCGGTTACTGCCCGGGAAAACTGGCTTGGAATGAAGTAAAAAGTGTCTACGAGGGATTCGATGTCGCCTCTCACACCATGTGTCACTGCAACGCCGGTGATGTGGATGACCAGGTCTTTCTCACCGAAGCCGTCGGAGCGAAAATGATTCTGGAAGATCTCTTTCAGAAAGAGTGCACCGGTTTCGCCTGGCCCTGCGGCAAATATACGCAGAAAACCGCCGATCTGCTTCAGGCCGCCGGATTCACTTACGGACGTACCGTGAAAAACACCGACCGGGTCTCCGGATTTGAACACCCGATGATCCTCCATTCCAGCTGTCACTTTCTCAATCCCAACTTCTGGGAATGTTTTGAAAAAGCCAAATCGACCGACGGCCTGTTCTACTTCTGGGGCCACAGCTACGAAATGATGGATGACAGTTCTCTCTGGGCGGAGTTTGAAAATAAACTGCGCCGCCTGAATGAAGATCCGGAAGTGCAATGGATCTCCACTACCGATTTGGTAAAGTAAATCCGGATTTTACGAAATTATTTCAAAAAAAGCACCGGAAATATTTGCATTTCAGCTTTCCGGTGCTATATTAAGTAACATCATCATTCAGGATGCGAGTGTAGCTCAGTTGGTAGAGCATCACGTTGCCAACGTGATTGTCGCCGGTTCGACTCCGGTCACTCGCTCCATTTTTTTGCCTTGAATGTTTGTTCCCTTGACAAAATACCCGCAAAGTGATATTTTATATCCGGGTATCGCAACATCATTCCAAATAAAAGGATCCGACATGATCAAACATATCGCTATAATCATGGATGGCAACGGCCGCTGGGCAGAAGCACGCGGATTGAGCCGCAGTGAGGGCCACCTGGCCGGAGCAAAAAACATCGGCAAGGTTGTCGATGCCGCCGCTGAATTGGGGATCGAATCACTGACACTGTATGCATTCAGTACTGAAAACTGGAAACGCCCGGAACCGGAAGTTACTGCCTTGATGCAGATATTAAAGGAATTCGCAGTTTCAGAACTTCCGGCAATGATGAAAAACGGCGTCCGGCTGCGAACCATCGGACGTACCAATGATCTGCCGGCAGCATCCCGTATGGCCCTGCTCAAAGCGATCGATATGACCAAAAATAATACCGGATTCACCATCAATATCGCCTTGAGTTACGGCGGCAGAGCCGAAATCGTCGATGCCGTCAACAAAATCCTCAAAGAGCGCAAAAGCGACAAGCCGGTCACTGAAGATGAGTTCCGCAATTACCTCTATCTGCCGGATATGCCGGACCCGGATCTGCTGATCCGTACCGGCGGCAATCTGCGGGTAAGCAACTTCCTCCTGTGGCAGATATCGTACAGCGAATTGTATGTCACCCCGACCTACTGGCCGGATTTCGGCAAAGAAGAACTGCAAAAAGCCATCGAATCATTTGACGGCCGGGAACGGCGTTTCGGCGGGTTGAATCAGAAATAATGCCGGAACTGCTCGACGAACTGCGTTCAACCGCAATTGAAAAACTGCCGGATTTTACAGAAAAAATCCGCAATATCATCATCGATTCCGTCAGCCGCAACGGCGGCCATCTGGCGTCAAGCTGCGGTTGCGTGGAATTGATCACAGCCTTACACCGGGTATTCAATACGCCGGATGATAAGATATTTTTCGATGTCGGGCATCAGGCCTACGCTCACAAACTGATTACCGGACGGAATTTTGAGCGTTTGCGGCGGGCCGATGGCATCTGCGGATTCCCCCATCCGGCAGAATCCCCTTTCGACCCGGCAGTATCCGGGCACGCCGGAACCGCTCTGTCAACAGCTCTCGGCCATTGTGCCGCCGATCCGGAAGCCAAAGAGCGGATCATCGCCGTCATCGGCGACGGCGCAATGGGCTGCGGCATAACTCTGGAAGCATTGAATCACGCCGCAACTTCCCCCGGATGCCGGCGTTTGCTGATAATTCTCAATGACAACCGGATGTCTATTTCCGGAAATGTCGGCACTCTTTCAAAAATGCTCAACCGGGTGATCGCTGCCAGATCATACAACCGTTTCCGGCGGGGAGTAAAAAAACTGCTCTCTCCCCTGCCCCGGGTAAAAAACTTCTTCTCCCGGCTCAATGAGGCCGGAAAAAGCGTATTGCTGCCCCCGGCTCTCTTCTTTGAAACTCTCAATATCCGCTACTTCGGAGCCATCAACGGCAATGATCTGGAACAGCTTCTGCCCACTTTGGAACGGCTCAAAGAACTCGACGGCCCGATATTGCTTCATGTTATCACTCAAAAAGGTTACGGCTGCCGTTACGCAGCTGAAGATCCGACCAGATATCACGGCATCGCCGGATGCGATCCGGATACCGGAGAAATGTCGGCTTCACCACAGGGCTTTTCGGCAGCTTTCGGCCGGGCAATGATCAAACTCGCCGGTAAATATCCGGATTTGACCGCAATTACCCCGGCTATGACCGAAGGGACCGGCTTGACTGAATTTGCCAAACTCTATCCGGAAAGGTGCATTGATGCCGGAATCGCAGAAGAACACGCCCTGACCTTCGCTGCCGGTCTGGCCGCCGCCGGAAAACTCCCGGTATGCGCCTTTTACGACACCTTTTTACAACGGGCTCTGGATAACATTTACCACGACACAATACTGGCCGGACTCCCGATGGTGATCGCCGTTGACCGTTCAGGAGCAGTAACCGACGGCCCGACCCATCACGGCATATACAACTGCTCTTTTCTGCGCTCATTGCCTGATTTGACCATAATTACGCTTTCTGATACCGGCGAAATGTTTGCCGCTTTGGAATTTGCCCTGCAAAAACATGCGCCGGTAATCGTACGTTACCCCAAAGGCAGCGGCAGTCAACTGGATTTTCAGCCGTTTGAATACGGCAAAGCTGTCATCCGGCGCAAAGGTGATGACTCATCTCCGGTGCTCTGGGCCTGCGGCGGAGAAGTAAAAACCGCCATGCTGGTTGCGGATATTCTGCAAAATAATGCGTTGGATTGCACCGTTGTCGATGCCCGCTTCCTCAAACCCTTTGACCGGGATCTGGCGATAAAATTTTCCGGGAACCGGCAATTTACCATTGAAGATCACTGCCTTACCGGCGGCTTGTATTCAGCTTTGACAGAGACGCTTGCCGGAATAGCGCATGCTCCGGTTGCCGGTTTCGGCTGGCCGGATGACCGCATTATTCCCCATGGCGAAACTGCGGTAATAAAAGAGAATGCCGGATTGGATGCCCGGAGCATTGCCGGAAAAATTGCAGAATTAGTGAAAAAAAATTAAAAAATGCCCTTGCATTTTACCGGGAACGGAATTATATTATGTTTCAACGCTCCGCAATGGTGTGATTGCTGAATGTCCGGTGTCATGCTGTTGGATGCGAGAATAAATTTTAAGGAGAACTGGAAAATGGACAAGGCTGTAAAACAGGAAATCATCAAAAAATATGCCCGCAAAGAGGGTGATACCGGATCCCCGGAAGTGCAGATCGCTCTGTTGAGCAATCGTATTTCTGCTCTTACCGAGCATCTGCGTGCCAATAAAAAAGACCACAGCACCCGTCGCGGTCTGCTGGCGATGGTCGCTTTGCGGAAAAAACTTTTGAGCTATCTGGCCCGTGAGAACCGCGCCAGATACATCTCGCTGACTGACGAGCTCGGCATCCGCCGCGCAAAATAATCAGTTGCGATAATATAAGTCCTTGGAGGTGCAGACTTAAAACGCGCCCCGAAGCGGAGAGGTGGCTGAGTGGCCGAAAGCAACAGTTTGCTAAACTGTCGTACGGGAAACCGTACCGCGGGTTCGAATCCCGCCCTCTCCGCCATTTTT
>JAFVZS010000060.1 GCA_017508015.1 Lentisphaeria bacterium | reverse complement strand
TGGTTCAGCAGTTGGCTGTGGCCGTTTTCCATCATGGGCTGGCCCAATGAGGGTGAGGAGGAAATGGCGAAATTCTACCCGACCAACGATCTGGTGACCGGGCCGGACATCATCTTTTTCTGGGTGGCGCGTATGATCATGGCCGGTTGCGAATTTACCGGAGAGATCCCGTTCAAAAATGTTTACTTCACCAGTATCATCCGCGACGATCTCGGCCGGAAACTTTCCAAGAGTCTGGGCAACTCCCCCGACCCGCTGGATGTGATCAAAGAGTACGGCGCGGATGCGCTGCGCTTTTCCATTGCCTATATCGCACCGATCGGCATGGATATCAAATACAGCAATGAAAAGTGCGAGATCGGCAGAAACTTTGCCAACAAGTTGTGGAATGCCTGCCGTTTCCGTCAGATGCAGGGCGATTGTTCAGCGGATTGCCGCAACCTGCCTGCCGGAGAACTTTCCAGTGATGAAAACTGGATGCTTGCCAAATTGGATGCGGCCACGGAAATGATTGAAAACGAGTTGGAAAACTTCCGTTTCCATGCGGCGGCACATGCGTTGTACGATCTGGTGTGGAGCGATTTCTGTGACTGGTTCGTGGAAGCTGAAAAAGTTCCGATGCGTGCCGGCGGAGCGGAAAAAGAGCGGGCTTTGGCAGTGCTGGATTATGCATTGTTCCGGATTTTGAAACTGCTGCATCCCTTTATGCCGTTTATCACTGAGGAGCTGGCGCACCGTATGGGCTTTGTCGATGAGGGCAAATTCCTGATGTACGAGGAGTTTCCGACGGCAGGCAGCGGCCGGAGCGATGCGGCAAAAGCGGTATTGACCGATGCCAAATTCGAGTTGATCCGGGCGGGCAGATTCCTGCGCAGCAGTTACAATCTGCCTGACGGCAAAAAACTCAACTTCCACGTCAAAGCCGCCAATGATGAGATGCGCAATTTCCTGAATGGCGAATTGGCGTCGCTGAAAAGTCTGCTCAACGCCAATGAAATCGAAATTTCCGGCGAGGCTTTTGATACGGCCGCAAACGGTGCCGGAGCCGGTCAGACGGTCGCCTGCGGTGTGATCACTCTGCCGCTGGCAGATTTGATCGACATCGATGCCGAGATCGCAAGGCTGAAAAAACAGCTGACTGACCTGGAAAAATGGATCGGCGGCACCAAAGCACGGCTGGCCAATGAGAAGTTTGTCAATTCTGCTCCGGCCCAGGTGGTCGCCGATACCAGAAGCAAACTTGCTGAATTGGAACAGAAGGCTGAAGAAACTCAGAAGCTGCTGGCTGTTTTAGCCAAGTGACCGGCTGCTGACTGATAAAACTGGAGAACGCCGTTTTTGCACTCCGGCTGAAGAGGCAAAGACGGTGAACTTCTTGCATTATATGCATTATGGTGATATATTAAGTGGCAAAACAGTGATAAGTACAAGCGGGGGAATATTTAATGTCCGAATATTTATTCAAGGGTCTTGACAGTTACGATACTCCGGCGGATCACCGGATCGCACCGGGATTCAAATTGATGTTCAAGAGCCGTTGGTACTTTTACTGGCGCAATTTCCGTACGTTTATGCGCAGCGGCCGGTGTGCGGCCCGGGGCAAGCTTGACGGAAACATGCAAATCCATTACTCCAATGAGAATATTCATCTGGTCGAGGATTGCGGAGCCAAACTGCATTTGCGCGGTTTGAATCATCTGCGGGAACTTAATGGAGAACCGGTGGTGATCATCGGCAATCACATGAGTTTGCTGGAAACCGCCGCTATGCATGCGATCATCCGGGAGTATGTGGATTTTTCATTTGTGGTTAAAGAATCGTTGTTGCGTACCGCTTATATGAAAGATATCCTGACTTCAATGAAGGCCATCGGTGTATCACGCACCAATCCGCGAGAGGATTTGAAAACCGTGCTGACCGAGGGCAAAAAGGTGTTGCAGGCGGGACGGTCGATGATCGTTTTTCCGCAGGCCACGCGGACGAAGGTTTTTGACCGGGAGCAATTCAACTCCATCGGCGTGAAACTGGCGAAGTCCGCCGGGGTGCGGGTGGTTCCGATGGCGTTGAAAACGGATATTCTGGAAAACGGCAGGATACTCCGTGATCTCGGCCCGGTGCATCCGGAGCGCGATGTCCGTTTTGAATTCGGTCCTCCCATGGCGATCGAGGGCAACGGCAATGCCCAGCAGCAGTATGTGGAAGAGTTTATCGCATCAGCTTTTGAGCGTTGGAAAAATGAGGAAAAGTAAGATAATGACGGGATTTACCGGAGTGAAAAAATTTATCTTTACCATGCTCGCCGCAATCAGTTGCGCCGTGCCGCTTCTGCATGCATCGGCCACCGGTGAGCTGCGGGATATGACTCCGGATGATTTCAAACGGCTCCACGCTGATTCATGGCGGGTGGTCGGCCGTAATATCATTATCGAAGGCAACGCTTATCTGCCGGCCGGTTCATTGGAAATTTTTGCTGACCGCATCATCTTGAATATGGACAGTCACGACTTTGAAGCGATTGGTAATATCACTGTTTTCCGCTGGCAAAACGGCAGCGGCACAGTGTCACTGGAAAGTCTGGCACAGCTGGAACGTCGGGCCAATGTATTGATCCGGGAGGTAAACAGTTCAGTATCGGTGCTGGGTGAGAGAAGTTACACTGTGTCATTTGCATTTCAGACTGACCGCATTTCGGCTGACCGGCTGACCGGAAATTTGAAGACCGGTTTCTTTGAATTTATCAATCCGGTGATCCGTTATGCCACATTTGTCTGCAAGGCGGCATCGGGTACGCGCACCAGTGACGGGGTGATCACCCTGAAAGACGGAGAGATCAGTTCCTGTGAATTTCTGGAATCCGACAACGCCCACTACTCTGTTGCCGCCGGTGAGATCCGGCTGACGCCTCATGAGGCCAAATTTTATGAGTTGAAATACGCAGATTTTGATCCCGGCGACCGTTCTATCCTGCTGATCAACGGTTTTGTCAAGGTTTACGGCATTCCGGTGTTGTGGCTGCCGGTGTTTTTCAAACCGAAAGATGAAAATCCGGGCATTGCCGGTTTTCAATACGGTCACAGCGGCGATTTGGGATACTACATCAACCTCTACCGGCGGATAAATTTCAGCGATGCTCCGGGATTTACGGCTAAGATCCATGCCGACTGGTATGAAAAGCGCGGCTTCGGATACGGTATCAGCGGCCGGGTCGCCGCTCCGGAAAGCCGGACTGATTTTTTTGCGTATTCAATTTACGATACAGACCGGTATGAATCGGCTGATTACGATGATTTCCGGCTTAAAGTGCCCCATTGGCGTTACGATTTCCGGATCAGCAATTTGAGTCACATCACCCCGCGTCTGGATTTCCGCGGAGTTTTTGATTATCAGAGCGATCCGTATTTCAAGCGGGATTTTTTCCGTGCTGAGTACAACCGGGATCCCCTGCCGGCGACATTTGCCGCTTTGGAACAGCAATTTGACAACTTCTCTTTATCTGCTTATTCACGATTCCGGATGAATGATTTTTACACTGCGGTCGAGCGCATTCCGGAAGTGCGTCTGGATATCCCAAGGCAGGAAATTTTCAATACCGGCATCTACTATCAGGGCGAGGCCGAAATGAGTTATTTGCGGCGCAAATGGATTGATTTTGATTATCCGCCACCGGCGGGATTCAGCCGGTTGCATGACTATGATGCCGCCCGCTTTGATACGACCCATTTCCTGTACTATCCGGTAACGACTCAGTACTTTACGCTGGTGCCGCGGGCCGGATTCCGGATCACCGCTTATTCCGACAGCAGTAAAACCAAAGTTTATGAAGAGGATTTGCAGGCGATGTTTTCGGCTGCCGAACCGCAGAGTCTGGGGCGTTACCGTTTCCGCAATTATGACAGCCGCGGTGATTCCAAGGTGCGTTTTGCGATGGAACTGGGCTTTGAATTATCCACCAAATTGCACAACACCTGGCAGGATCTGCGCAGTGAATTTTTTCAGCTGGATGGTTTGCGGCATATCATTCAGCCGTACGTGAATTACACCTTCATTCCCAAACCGACTGTGGATCGCAAAAAACTCTACTTCTTTGACGATGTTGACCGGATAACCAAGCAGAATTTTTTCCGTTTGGGGATGGTCAACCGGTTGCAGACCCGTTCCGGAAATGCGGTCAAAGATATATTGTACATGGAAAATTTCTGGGATCTTCATTTGGAAAAAGTTGACGGTATCAGCCAGATCGGCAATGTCGGAACTTTGCTTTCATGGAATATTTTCAAAGGCCTGTCTCTCAATACCGAGTTTCTGATCGATGTCAGCGGTGACGGTGAAACCGAAGATACCATCCGCCACGGCCGCAATGCCGGAAAGACCGGATTGGCCGTGGATTGGCTCAATTACTGGGATATCAATCTGGCCTATTCTCCGGCGGCCAACTGGCAATTTGTTTTCGGTTACAACTATGTCCGGCCCTACGAAATGCGCAGCAGTTATTCGATGGGATCGACGTTGACCCAGATCAATGCGGCCAGTTATTTTCAGCAGTATACATCTGAAACGGATGAGAATTTTTATTTGCGGGTAAATATGCCGCTGACCCCGGATGACCGTACATTCGGATCATTTCTGTTTACCTATGATGTACAGGAAGGTTCCATCGACGAAGTCAGTCTGGCGGTGATGCGTCAATTCCACTGCTGGCAGCTGGTGGCCACCGTCGGCATGGATCGGGAGTATGACAGCGATGACGGCGAATGGAATTGGGATGTGGAATATTCCATTTCCGCCAATTTGACCGGGCTGAATGATGCGATGAATAATGTCCAGAATACGGTTCTGCGGCAGATGGATTCACTTGTGACCAATTTGAAATTTTGAGATCGGAGAAGAGCGCAGTATGTTTATTGTCACCGGAGGAGCCGGGTTGATCGGCAGTGCGGCGGTCTGGCAGTTGAACCGGACCGGGATCAGCGACATTTTGATCGTCGATCATTTGGGTAATACCACGGATAAATGGAAAAATCTGGCTCCGCTCAAATTCAATGATTATCTGGAAAGAGATGACTTCCGCAGTAAACTGCATGCCGGTTTTTTCAATGGCAGCAATATTGAGGGCGTGATCCACATGGGAGCGTGTTCATCGACCACAGAAAGAGATGCTTCATATCTGATCGATAACAACTTCCGTTACACTGCGGAATTGGCCCAATACTGTGTTGACCGTCACATCCGCATGGTTTATGCTTCCAGCTGTGCCACTTACGGTGACGGGTCGCAGGGTTACGATGACAATGAGGAAACCATTGAAAATCTCCGCCCGCTGAATATGTATGGTTACAGCAAGCAGCTTTTTGACCTCTGGGCGAAACGCCGTGGCATGCTTAAAGAGCTGGTCGGTTGTAAATTTTCCAACATTTACGGACCGAATGAAAGACACAAAGCCAACATGCGCAGTGTGGTTCTGCGCAGTTGGGAACAGATCACAAGTTCCGGCAAAATGCAGCTTTTCCGTTCCTACAAGCCGGAGTATGCCGACGGGGAACAGCTGCGCGATTTTCTGTATGTAAAAGATGCGGTCAGGATGGTGGAATTTCTTTTCAACAACTCCAAAGCCGCCGGATTGTACAATATCGGCAGCGGTCTGGCTGAAAGCTGGAACCATCTGGTCAAAGCCGCTTTTGCGGCGTTGAATAAACCGGTGAATATCGAATATATCGATATGCCGGAATCGTTGCGTGACCGTTATCAATATTACACCTGTGCCAAAATCGATAAATTACGTAATCTGGGATACACCGGTGAAAGTATGAGTCTGGATGATGCCGTAGCCGATTATCTTTGCAACTATCTGGAAACCGGATCATATCTCGGCGATGAATAGACGCTTTTCAACACTTCCCGGGATGCTGGAAAACGTGCTGGAACTTTCCGTGGCGGCGGTTTCTGCAATCGATTCCGGGAAAGTGACCCTGGATGATACGGTCGATCATCTGCCGGATGAGTGCCGCCGCACGTTGAGTCATCTGCTGTCTTTACTCTACCGTTATCGCAAAAGTATCCGCCGGGTGTGGGTCCCATTGTGCCGCAAAATGCCGCAAATCGAAGTGGCGGCACTGCTGGACAGTGCTTTGACGCAATGTTTTCATCAGACCGGGGTGGAGGCTTATTCGGTGGTGAATGTCGCCGTGAAACTGGCCCGCCGTTATCATGCCGACAAGTTTGTAAATGCCATTTTGCGCAGTTCGCTGCGCAACGGTTATACTCTGCCGGAAAAGGCGGATGAGATTTTGCCGGATGAGCTGCTGAAACATTGGCAGAAGCAATTTTCCGCTGAAACGATCGGGGCGATGGCCCGGATTTTTCTGGAAAAACCGCAATTCACCTTCCGTTTGTGCCGGGGGGCGGAGCTTCCGGCCGGGTGCGCCGCTGTGCCGTCGGCGGAACCATTCCGGTTTGCTTGCGGGGTGCCGGGAGCGATTTTGAATTCTCCGGAGTTCGCTTCCGGGGCATACTACATACAGGACCCGGCAACATCTCTGTCTGTTTCCCTGGCTGCGGGAGTGCTTGGTGAAAGCCGGAATGTGTTGGATATTTGCGCTGCTCCCGGCGGTAAAACACTGATGGCCGCCGAGTTGTTGACCGGCGGAGCAGAAATTACGGCTGCTGATGTGTCGGCTGTCCGGCAGAAATTGACCGCAGAAAATTTTGCCAGACACCACCTGACTGCCCGGATAGAGGTCTTGCCTCCGGAAAAACTGTCCGGCAGTTTTGATCTGGTGATTGCCGATCTGCCCTGTTCCAACAGCGGGGTGTTCCGCCGCCGTCCGGATGCGTTGTGGCGTTTTTCAAAGTCGGCTCTGGCAGAAGTTATGAAATTGCAGCGGCAGATATTGCAGGAAGCCTGTCGGCTGACTGCTCCGGGCAAATGGCTGCTGATATCCACATGTTCGATCGACCGGGAAGAAAATGAAGCATTGCTGACGATGCCGCAGTTAAAGGTGTTGAAACAGGAAACCTGGCTGCCGGATACGGATCATGACGGCGCATTTGCCGCACTTTGTCAAAAACTTCCGCTTTGAATTGTGGCATTTGCACAAAAAGTGTGCTATATTATAAATAATTGACATTACCGCTATTGTGAAAGTCAGAATTGTCTGCGGTTTGCCGCCGGATTTCCGGGCGGAATAAGCGCATCTGCGTTGCGATATGTTTTGTATGCTGCGGCAAATGTGCTGTCGGACAGCGGATTTTTCCGGAACGGAATGTCGGTGACTGTGTAAGAATCTACCCTGTAAAAATATAAAAGGTGTCAACTATGTCTGAAAACGTTGAAAACAATGCCGCTCAAATGGATATGTTTGAGCAGCGTGCCGCCAAGATCCGGGATTATCAGGAATCCGGAATCAATCCTTTCGGCGGTGCATTTCCCGGAGTTGAACTTATCGAGCTTGTCCGTGCGAAAGAACTCCCCCCCGAAGGCAGTGAATTGCCCGCTCCGGAAGCGGTTGTCGCCGGTCGTATGACCGCCAAACGGGGAATGGGAAAATCGATCTTTGCCGACTTGCGTGACAGCACCGGCAGATTGCAGCTTTTCGCCGGAAAAAGTGATATGTCCGATGAGATGTTCGCCCTGTGCCGCAAATTGGATATCGGTGATATCATCGGTGTCAAAGGTACTCTTTTTGTCACCAAAACCGGCGAATTGACTTTGCGGGTCAAAGAGGTGACTTTGCTTTCCAAATCCATGCGTCCGCTGCCGGAAAAATTTCACGGTCTGGTCGATGTGGAGCAGCGTTACCGTCAGCGGTATCTGGATCTGATCGCCAATCCGGAGGTCAAAGATGTTTTCCGCAAACGTTCCGCGATCATCCGTGAAGTGCGCAACTTTCTGGCCGACCGGGGATTTATGGAAGTGGAAACTCCCATGCTCCAGCCGCTTGCCGGCGGTGCATCAGCCACGCCGTTTGAAACCTTTTACGGCGCATTGAACAGCACCGTGTACATGCGTATCGCTCCGGAGCTGTATTTGAAACGTCTGCTGGTCGGCGGTTTTGAACGGGTTTTTGAATTGAACCGTTCTTTCCGCAATGAGGGTCTTGACCGCCGTCACAATCCGGAATTCACCATGCTTGAGATCTATCAGGCTTACAGCAACTGCGAAGGCATGATGGAGTTGATCGAAAGCATGATTTCCACCGTGGCCATGAAGGTTTGCGGTACGCTGAAAATCGATCACGGTGACGGCAAAGTGATCGACTTTACTCCGCCTTTCCGCCGGGCGACCTATCATGAATTGTGCAAGGAAAAAGGTGGTGAGGACTGGTTTGATATCACCCCGGCAGAGAGAGTCGAGCGCGGTCAGAAAATGGGCTTGGATGTCAATTCATCGATGAGCGATCTTGAAGTCACCAATGAACTTTACGAAAAACTGGTCGAACCCAATAATATCCAGCCGACTTTTGTCACCCGGCTTCCGGCTCAGCTGCTGCCGCTGGCCAACCCCTGTGCCGACGATCCGTCACTGGTGGATGTTTTTGAGCTGGGGGTAAACGGCATGGAACTGGCTCCGGCTTACAGTGAACTTAACAATCCCATCATTCAGCGTCAGCGGTTCATGGAACAATTTGAAGCCACCAGAGAGGAAGGCGATGAATTGGAGAACAAAGTCGATGAGGATTTCCTCACCGCTCTGGAATACGGCATGCCGCCGGCCGGCGGTATGGGCGTCGGCATCGACCGTCTGGTGATGGCTCTGACCGGTGCGGAATCGATCCGTGACGTGATCCTTTTCCCGCAAATGAAGCGATTGAAGTAATTTCCCCGGAGGAGTGTCAAGTGCAAAACGTGACGATCCTCGGTGCCGGAGTTTCCGGTAAAGCGGCTGCAAAACTGTGTGCTGCCAATAATATCAACTGCACTGTCGTCAATGATGGCGGCGGTGCAGTTTTGCCTGATGGGGATTTGATCGTGGTTTCCCCCGGGCTGCATCCGGCGAAGTCACCGCTTTATCAGGCGGCATTGGCTTCCGGCCGGGAGATCGTCAGTGAAATGGAGTTCGGCTGCCGCTTCTGGCATAAGCCGTTGCTGGCGATAACCGGAACCAACGGCAAGACCACTACCACTGAATTGACCTGCCATTTGCTGAAAAGCTGCGGGGTGAAAGCAGAAGTTTGCGGCAATATCGGCCGTCCGTTATCTGATTTGGCCGCCGGAATGGATGATTGTGAAGTCGCGGTGATCGAAGTAAGTTCGTTTCAGTTGGAAAAAATCCGGGATTTCGCCCCGCTGGCCGCCGGGATATTGAATTTTCAAAGTGATCACATCGACCGTTATCCGGGTGGTTTCGCGGAATATTGCTCGGTAAAAGAGCGGATTTTTCAGCGTGTCGTGCCGGAGAACCGGATTTACGGTTTGAGCTTTCCGGAAAAAGCTCACCGGGTGACATACCGGCACGGGCGGCTTTATCTTGACGGTGATGAATTCTGCGATTTGAGTGCCGGTGATCTGCCGGGGAACCACAATGGAGAAAATGCGGCGTGTGCAGTGGAGTTGTGTTTGCGGTATCTGCCCTTATCCATGGTGAAAAGTGAAACTTTCCGGGCGGCATTGAGTGCGTTCCGCCGGGGGAAGCACCGGGTGGAGGTCGTCGGCGTGCGTGACGGAGTAACTTACGTGGATGATTCCAAGGGGACAAATCCGGCGGCGGTACTGGCGGCGATAGATTCGCTGCCGGGAAAACTGGTGATTCTGCTCGGCGGCTTGGGCAAGGGAATGGATTTTTCTCCGCTGGCGGGCCGGGCGGCCCGTTTCCGGGCGGCAGTGTTGTATGGAACAGACCGCAAAGATATTGCCGCAGTATTGCAGGGGCTTTGTCCGTGTTTTGACTGCGGATCTGATTTTGAAGCAGTGATGCAAACCGCCAGAAAATTGGCACATCCCGGAGATACGGTGTTGCTGTCACCGGCATGCGCCAGTATGGATATGTTCAAAAACTATGCCGAAAGGGGCGATGAATTTGTCCGGCTGGCTTTGAGTGATCAATAAAATTTGCCGCCGGGGTCTTGAAAAATGCCCGTTGGCAGGTTATTTTATGCAATAGAATGTACTGTATTATATAATAAAGCACCGGGAGTTGTAGTATGGGTGGTTTTTTCGGGGTCGTTTCCAGTGGAGATTGTGTGAGTGATCTTTACTTCGGTACAGACTATCATTCTCATCTGGGAACCCGTCGCGGCGGAATTGCTGTGGTGCGCAAAGACGGCGGTATCGACCGCCGGATTCACGATATCAGCAATTCGCAGTTCCGTTCCAAATTTGATGATGAAATCGGCGGATTTTCCGGCGGTTGCGGTATCGGCGTGATCAGTGATACCGAAGATCAGCCGCTGATCATTACCAGTCAGCTCGGCACGTTTGCCATTACTACGGTGGCCAAGATCAATAATATCGATGAGATCATTGAACAGGGGTTTTCTTCCGGTTGTTCCCACCTTTCAGAATCCGGCGATGGTGAACCCAATCCGACAGAAGTGGTCGCAATGCTTATCAGTCGCGGCAATACAGTGGCCGCCGGTATCGAATATGCCCAGCGGGTGATCGATGGATCGTGTTCCATGCTGGTTTTGCGCAAAGACCGGATCTATGCCGCCCGTGACCGTTACGGCCGTACTCCGGTGATCATCGGCCGCAAGCCCGGATCATTTGCCGTTACTATGGAAACCACCGCTTTCCCGAATCTGGATTACGAGATGCTCCGTGAACTTGGTCCGGGGGAGATCGTGGAGATCACTGCCGATGGTGTCAAGCAGTTGACCCCTCCCGGCAGAACATGCAAGATCTGCAGTTTTTACTGGGTGTATTACGGTTATCCGTCAAGCTGTTACGAGGGGATCAATACGGAAAGCACCCGCTACCGCAACGGAGCGATCATGGCGGAACAGGATAAGGATATTCTGCCGGAAATTGATTCGATTTGCGGCATTCCCGACTCCGGGGTGGCGCATGCCGTCGGTTATTCCAATGCCGCTCACAAGCCCTACCAGCGGGCATTTGTCAAATATACTCCGACCTGGCCGCGCAGTTTTACGCCGCAGGATCAGAAAATTCGGGAAAAAATCGCCCGCATGAAATTGATCCCGGTGGAAGAACAGATCCGCAACAAGCGTCTGCTTTTTTGTGACGATTCGATTGTGCGCGGCACGCAATTGCGTGATACGGTCGGCAGATTGTACCGTCGCGGAGCCAAAGAAGTTCATATGCGTTCTGCGTGCCCTCCGCTGGTCTTCGGCTGCCGTTTTCTGAATTTTTCCCGTTCACGCAGTGAACTGGATCTGGCCGCCCGGCGGGCCATCAGCCGTTTGGAAGGCGGTCATGTCACCGCCGAGGCTCTCAAAGAGTATCTGACCTTTGAATCTCCGAAATATTTGCAGATGGTCGAGGAGATCCGCAAAGATCTCAACCTTACCTCGTTGAAATTTCAGAAGCTGGAAAATTTGATCAAGGCGATAGGTCTTCCGCAGGATAAAGTGTGCACCTATTGCTGGAATGGCCGTGATGTTGAAAATGAAGCTCCGGAGTTTGAGTGATGCAGACGCAATGGGTCACTGAAGCTGCCAATGGTTACGGGCAGACGATCGAAGTTACCCGGCAATTGTGCTGCCGGCAGAGCAAATTTCAGAAAATCGAAGTCTATGAAACCCGGAAACTGGGCAAACTGCTCTTGCTTGATGGTATTATTCAATTGACTTCTTACGATGAATTTGCTTATCAGGAAATGATGGCCCATCTGCCGTATTATGCCCACGGGAATCCGGAGAGGATTTTGGTCATCGGCGGCGGCGACGGCGGCGTTTTGCGGGAATTGGCCCGTCACCGGGAACCGGCGGTGCTGGATCTTTGCGATATTGACAGCGAAGTTATCCGGGCGGCGAAAGAATTTCTGCCGGAAATGTCCTGCGGCTTCGATGATCCGCGGGTGACGGTGCATATTGCCGACGGCAGTGAATTTATCCGGCGCAAACCGGGATATTATGATCTGGTGATCGTGGATTCCACTGATCCGGGCGGGCCTGGTGCACCGCTTTTCGGTGAGGAATTTTATGCCGATTTGAAACGTGCGTTGCGTCCCGGCGGCGTAGTCGGCACACAGGCGGAATCGCCGTGGCTGCTGCCGGATGTGGTCAGGAAGTTGGTCGATGCGGCCCGGAGCAATTTCAAATTTGTCGATTATGCGGCGATTTCCGTGCCGACTTATCCGACCGGCATGATCGGCTGCTGTGTGGCATCGGATGACAAAATTCTGACGGTTCCGGCAGCGCTCCCGGATCCGGAACTGGCCGGCAAGTTGCGTTATTATAATGAAAAAGTGCATGAAGCGGCTTTTGCCAAGCCGCAATTTGTTTCCGGTTTGCTCGGGTAAAAGTGCCGGGGAAGCGGCTGTAAACGGCGAAAATCTTTAAAAAATGTAAAAAATATCTGAAAAAGCATTTGAAAAAAGTGCAAAGAGTAGTTATATTAGGATTTGTTCGCATATCATGTCGGAAAATGACAGATAAAGATGCTCGGGTGGCGGAACTGGCAGACGCGTATGGTTGAGGTCCATATGGAGCAATCCTTGGGGGTTCAAGTCCCCCCTCGAGTACCATTTATTGAATGAGTGCCTACATAGCTCAGTCGGTAGAGCACATCCTTGGTAAGGATGAGGTCTCCGGTTCAAGTCCGGATGTAGGC
>JAFVZS010000059.1 GCA_017508015.1 Lentisphaeria bacterium | reverse complement strand
TGAAGTGTTGAAAAATGCGGAATTTATTGCCAAAGATCCCGTTTTATCCAGGTATATCAAACGCATCATCATCGACGACGGCTGGCAGTACTGTTACGGTGAATGGCACGCCAACAGTTATTTCCCTTCCGGGATGAAAAACCTTGCCGCCGAGATCCGCAAACTCAACTTCACCCCCGGATTATGGGTCGCTCCGGTCTGCGTGGAACCGCACGCCCGGATCGCCCAGCTGGATTACGATATGCTCGCTTTGAGTGAGGGCGGTCAACCGACTCTCGCCTTTGAGTGCATGCGGCGCAACGCCTTTGTGCTGGATCCGACTGTGGAAAAAAGCCGGAAATTCCTGCGGGAACTTTTCGACCGCCTTGTCCGGGATGGATTCGGATATTTCAAACTTGATTTTCTTGCCGCCGTGCTGAATGCCCGCCGTTATCACGATCAGAGCATCCAGCGCAGTCAGATCATGCGCCATTTGATGCAGAGTATCACCGACGGGGTGAATGGCCGGGCGGAGATCATGGGATGCAACTATCCGTATATGGCGGGCAACCGCTTCGTTTCCATTTCCAGAGTCGGCGGCGATATCCACTCTGACTGGGGCAATATCAAAGGCAACACGCTCCATGTGGCGTACCGCTTCTGGATGAATAAGAAATTGTGGATCAATGACCCGGATTTCGCCCTCTGCCGCGGCGTGGAAACCAGCGACTATCCGGATACATTGCAGCCGATACTTGTGCTTTGCAAGCCGGAAATGGAGTATATCAAGGTGATCAACAACACCTACTCCAACGCCACGGAAAGAGAGTTGGAAGTGCTGTTGTCCATCGTGCTGATGGCCGCCGGAGCGGTGAATCTTTCGGATGATCTGACCAAACTCAATGAGGCCGGGCTGTCACTTGCCCGCAAGGTCGTTGCCGCTGAATCCGGTGAAGCGGCCATTCCGCTTGATCTTTTCACTACTGAACTTCCGGCAAAATGGATGCAGAAATTGGCACACGGCGGCAGATTTCTGCTGGTCAACTGGTTCGATGAACCGCAGGAATTCAAACTTGATGTGCCAAATCTGCCGGATAAAGCGACTGATTTCTGGAAGGGGAAAACCATCACTGTTCCGGATGAGATCGTGCTTGCTCCCCACAGTTGTCTGCTGTTGGAATATTGACCGGAAATTAAAGATCAGTTGTTAAATCCGCCATACGCCCGGTCGAATAATTCCGAAATCTGCGCCGCTTCTTCCGGCGGGATCGTCCGGTAGGCTTCGATATTTTCTTCGTTTGCCAGAAATTTGATCACATCTGCCGCCGCATTGACGTAAAGGGCACACGTTTCAAAATCCAGTTTGTCCGGCAAATTATCAAAGCGGTGGTGAAAGAATAATCCGGCTTCACAGTTGGGGCGGTAAATCCACATCCCCGGCACTTTGCAGGCGGCAAATGGAAATTGGTCATTGTAGGGATCGGGGTGGTGGCGTTCCAGAAAATAAACGCCCCGGCTGTTGAATTTCTGCCGTATCAATGACGCCAGTTTTTCATTGCCGTTGATGGTGAAATCCGCCCAGCCCAGTTGACTGCCGAATGAGTCGAAGTTGCACATGAAAATACCCTTTTTCTCCACCTCGTTACGGTGCAAACGGATATATTCAGCACTGCCCAGCGAAAGTTGTTCCTCGGCACCGAAACAGATCAGCCGGATGGTGTGGCGGAAGCGGGAACCGGCAAATATCCGGGCCAGTTCCACCATGGCCGCACAGCCGTCGGCATTATCATCTGCTCCGGGAGTGCCGGCTTGAGTGTCGTGATGTCCGCCGGCAAAGATGATGCCGGCATCTTTATCGGTGCCGGGAAATTCGGCAGTAACCACGGTGGTGTAAGAGGGCACGGTGTCGCTGTCCACATTGATCCGGATTTTGGCTGCACCATTGCTTTTCCATGACCATGCATCCAGATAGGCGACATTGATGCTTGGTACTGCACCGTATTTTTTTACATAGGCCGGAAAGAGACCGTCCGCCAGCGGGATTGTGGCCGGATAGCGTGAATCGGCAAAAAGGATAAATGCCGGTTTGGCTTCCATCAGCCGGCGGTAGTGATCTTCACACTCGATGTGACAGCCCAGGTGGACAACGGCTTTGCCGGTAAGATGGGACAGATCCGGAGCCATGTAACCGGTATGGGCATTGAAGTATACCACTTGGGCTTCAATATCTTTTCCGGCGGAGCCGGGGGAGGAGTTGAATAACGAACCGGAAAACTGCTGCCACCGTCCATTGATCTGCACCTGATAAAATT
The DNA here is from genome assembly GCA_017508015.1 of Lentisphaeria bacterium. GTDB lineage: Bacteria > Verrucomicrobiota > Lentisphaeria > Victivallales > Victivallaceae > UBA1784. Next base: position 1,384 of record JAFVZS010000059.1, on the reverse strand, counting down.
CACGTTTTACCAGACGTTGACCGACCGGAAATTTTTCAATGGCAACCAGCGGAGTATATTTGGCAAATTCTCCGGCCAGATATCCGGCGGCTTGCATTTCCTCTTGAGAACCGGCGAGCCTGATCCCGATATTATCCGTCAGATAAGTTACACAACGGCGCAAATTTTCAGCATTTGCTTCTTTCATGATATATTCTCCGGAGTAAAAAATGACCGCAGAAACAATTTCTGCGGCCGGATTTGCGATATTTCAGAGATTCCAACTGGCAATGTCGTCACATTCACCGTGGTCGGATTTGGAACAGATCGGGTGATCTTCGTGGCAGCCGCCATCGTCATCACCATCCGGACCTTTGGAGTAGACGGCGAAATTGCCGACGATGGTTTTGGTGGAACCGGGGATTTTCAATTCATTGTCTTTGGTGACTTTGATCAGAATGATGTAAGGATTGCCCCACGGATCACGGTAGAGTGCCTCCGGCTGATCTGTAAAAGCTTTGGATGGATCAAAATCACCGGTCGGGTCGAGGTAGACCTTTCTGCGGCGGTTGACACTGGGAGCAAATCCGCTGTTTTTCGGCGCGGAAAGTTCCACGATCATGGAATTATACGCATCTCCGGTAATGGTTGCGATACCGGCGTCATCTCCGGTAGAGGGGACGGAAACGCTTTGCGCACCGATGGTGTAGTTTGAAGAGTCTTTTTTCAACAGATTGCCATTGTAATCGGCGGCCATGTTTTTCAACGCCGCCATGATCGACGAAATGTCGCTCTCAGCTCTGGCCTGCTGACCTCTGGATTTGGCAATGGATACGGTCGGTACGAGGATACCGGCAAGAATAATGAGAATGGCGATAACAGTAAGTACTTCGACCAACGTGAATCTGTGAATGACTTTTTTCATATTGTCTTCCCTCTTTTTATGAAGTATTTCGGGGGTGAATTTCCTTTGTCCGCAAGATACGATATCGCAATGAACGGCTTTTTTCAACCTTGATTGGAGGATTTTTTATAAAAAAACAGAAAAAAACCTTGATAAAGCGCACTTCGGCGGTTATTTTACAGCAATGACCGGAGTTTTTTCACTATGTCAATGAGGTGTTTTATGAAGCGCAATAATTTTACTCTGCCGGAAATGCTGACGGTAATTGCTGTGATCGTCATTCTTGCCGGGATCCTTATTCCGGTACTGATCAATGCCCGTAACCGGGCCCGGAGTACTGACTGTGCTGCCAGACAGGGGCAGATCGGCAAAATATTTGCCGCCGCACTGGATAAAAGAGATCATAAACTGATCAGCGGTACATCCGGAAATAAATTGTGGAGCAAGGCTTTGCTGGATGCCGGACTTTTACCGTCGCTGGAAGTTGCCCGCTGTACGGCG
>JAFVZS010000058.1 GCA_017508015.1 Lentisphaeria bacterium | reverse complement strand
TCTTCCCGCTGAACCGCCCCGAACAAAATGCCGTAAACCAGTGACATACCGGCAAACAGCACCGCCAGAGCATAAGGAATCGCCGCCAACCCCAGCACGTCTCCGCCGCGGTTAGCCGCCAATATCAGCACTGATATCAGCAACAACAATGCCCCGACGCCGCCGATGGCTGACAACTTGGTCAGCAGACGCGCCCGGTCATCCGTACGTTTGTAGTCTTCTCTGTTTTCCAATTTTTTACCTTTCCTTACGGTGTTATATTGAATACAAACCACATACCATATATATACTATTACACCGTCAGCAGTATTTTTTCAACCCGTTGACGGTAAAAATAATCTTTATTCTGACTTATAATTCAGCAATGCTGTCAACTTTGATGATGATCACGCCGTTATTGCCGAATCGCCCGGCGTTGGTGCCGGTAACTTTGACCCTCTTGCCCTCCAGCGCGGCCAACTGCGAAACATCATCGCTGAAAATAAAGGCCAGATTGAAGCCGTTGGGTTCGGAAAGCAGCGTGTAATCACACTCTCTGGCTGTGCTGTATTTCCATTTGCAGACATAACCGCTCAACTCAACTTTATCTGCGGCAGGTGCCGGGGTTTCCGCCGGAGCGGCCGGAGCAGGAGCCGGAGTTTCTGCCGGAGTGGCGGGAGCAGGTGCCGGGGTTTCAGCCGGAGCGGCAGGAGCAGGAGCCGGGGTTTCTGCCGGGGCGGCCGGAGCAGGTGCCGGGGTTTCTGCCGGAGCGGCACCGATAATATTGCCGTCGGCATCAAATTTCGCCGGATCATAAGTCACCAGAAATGAAGCGGCATAAACTTTTATTTCAATATTTTCCGGCAATTCGATACGCACCCAGCCGTTGCGTGACTCACCGACTTTGGTAACTTTTGTACCTTTGGGCAGCGTACCCAGACACGGAGCAGAGGAACTCATCGCCGTACGCATATTCAATTCACCGGTCAGCACTCCATCCCGGCCGATACGCGCTTCGGAAACATAGATCGCCAGTGTCGCCGGGGCTTTGATCTCCAGCCAGTTACCGACCACCCGCACGATTTCCACTTCCGTTTTATCCACGACCCGGCCGACCACCGGCTGCTGCAATCCCGGACCGAGCCGCAAATTCAGCACGTCAGCATTCACCACACCCTTGACCGTCGGTCCGGCAATCAACGCAACGAAACTGAATAACGCCAGAAAAACGCCGCAAATCACTTTATTCATAATAAATCTTTCTCCTTTCTTATTGCATTTTCACAATTATACAGTATTTTAATATACTTGACAAATATGCGTGGTGCAAATGAAAATTGAAAAAAAATCTATCAAAACCGGAATTTTACTCAACAGATACATCAAACATCTGCAAAATGAGAAAAATTCATCGGTTAATACTGTCAATGCTTACTTTTCCGGAATCGTCGAATTTGCCGTAAAAGTCCGCAATTCCGATGCCTCATTCAATGATTGGGCCTCCGTCGATCGGGATCAGGCCCGTTCATTCGTCATGGCTCTGCATGAATCCGGTAATTCCAAACGCTCCATCCAGCGGAAACTTTCCTCTCTGCGATCATTTTTCCGCTACCTGATGATCACCGGCAACGCCGGAATGAACCCATTCGCCGATCTGCCGCAGATCAAGGCGGATAAAC
>JAFVZS010000057.1 GCA_017508015.1 Lentisphaeria bacterium | reverse complement strand
TGATGCTTGCTTTTTGTCAAGGATTACTCACGGAGCATGGCAAAAAAATGGCAGACCTGTAAGGATTCGAACCTCAACAAAGTGAACCAGAATCACTTGTGCTACCGTTACACCACAGGTCTGCGTTGTGCATATAATATAGCTCCTATTTTACGATTTTCAATGGACAAATTAAAAAAAATTTATAAAAAAAATGCTTGCATCCATGAAGAATTGCCAGTATAGTATGAAAAAGCATGGAGGAATGTTTGTGAAAAAGATACTTTTGATACTGGCTGACGGCTTTGAAGAGATCGAAGCACTGGGTACAGCGGATGTTTTGCGCCGTCTGGGCATGGCAGTTACACTGGCCGGTCTGGAAACTGAAGAAGTCACCGGCGCCCATGGGATGAAAATTTCAGCAGATGTCCGGTTGGCGGCCGTTTCAAATGATCTGTTTGATGCAGTACTTTTACCCGGCGGCATGCCGGGCGCGGCCAATCTGGATAAAAGTTGTGAAGTGGATAAGGTATTGCAAAAAGCTGCGGCATCCGGAAAAATCATCGGGGCGATTTGTGCCGCCCCATTCATATTGGCCAAACGCGGTCTGCTTGACGGCAAAAAATTCACGATGTATCCGGGCTTCGAATCAGAACTTCATGGTCTGCAATACAGTGATGCTCCTGCGCTGACTGACGGCAACATTGTCACCGGCAAAGGACCGGGAGCGGTATTTGCGTTTGCCGGAGCAGTAGCCGGAGCATTGGGATTTTCGCAAGAGTGTGAGAAACTTTATCGGGGAATGTTCATAGACTGAAATGGGTTGTTTTGAAGTAATTAAGAGTTGCGGCCGGGCGCGGCGCGGTGTATTGCATACCCGTCGCGGCGATATTCAGACCCCGATATTCATGCCGGTCGGCACCAGGGGAAGTGTCAAAGCGGTTTCTCCGGCGGAGCTGGATGAATTGGGTGCGCAGATCATTCTGGGCAACACCTACCATCTTTTTCTGCGGCCGGGACTGGAAACGATCACGCTGGCCAGCGGTTTGCATAAATTCATCGCCTACGACAAACCGATACTGACTGATTCCGGCGGATTTCAGGTATTCAGTCTGGCAAATTTACGCAAGATCACTCCGGACGGGGTAAAATTTGCCTCGCATATTGACGGGTCAAGATTCTTTCTCGGACCGGTGGAATCGATGAAAATCCAGCGGACACTGGATTCGGATATTGTGATGGCTTTTGACGAGTGCACACCTTATCCGGCGACTTGGGAACAGGCGTTGAAGTCACTGGAAATGACCGCCAGATGGGAAAGAATGTCCAGAGAACAGCCGTTGAATGACGGTCAGCTGCGTTTCGGTATCGTACAAGGCTCTACCTTTGCCGATCTGCGGCAGCGGTCGGCAGAGAGCATAGTGGATATCGGTTTTGACGGTTATGCCATCGGCGGAGTATCAGTGGGAGAAAGCGAAGAAGAGATGATGGCGGCAGTGGATGCCGCCGAACCGCATCTGCCGCAAAATTCCCCCCGGTATCTGATGGGCGTGGGAACTCCGCGACAAATCGTGGAAAGTGTCGCCCGCGGAGTGGATATGTTTGATTGTGTACTGCCGACCCGGTTGGGGCGGCACGGCGGAGCGTATGTCGGAGCCAATCAGACGATTTCGTTGAAAGCCGCCAAATTTGCCCATGATTTCACCCCGATTGAGGAAGGGTGTCAATGCTATGCCTGTAAAAACTTTACTAAAGCATACATCCGTCATCTGCTGAATGTCGGGGAAATTCTGGGGATGAGATTGTTGACATTGCACAATTTGCATTACTATCTGAATCTGGCAGCGAGGATCCGTCAGTCGCTTGAAAACGGTACTTTTGAGGATTTGCGCCGGGAATTTGCCCGATAAATCCCTGAAGCACGGCATCAGGAGAGCAAATTCCGGTCAAATCTGCGGATAAAAGTTGTAAAATGAGCTGTGTGATGGTATATTAAGCAGAATTCATACTTACTCAACAGAAAGAGGGTGAAAAATGACTCCGGTTACACCGCCTGCCGGTAATTTCCGTTTCCGCATGATCGGCGGCAGTTTGCAGCTGCAGATCGACAAACCGTCGGATTTCGCCGGTGTTCTTGACCTTGATGAAGCATTCTGGGCGATGACCGCCGCTGACACCGGGGCATTGAGATTTGACCGCCGCTTTCTGGATTTTGTGGATAGCGACCACGATGGCATGATCCGTTCCGATGAGATCAAAGAGGCATTGCGTTTTGCCATGAAGTACCTCAAGGATCTTTCCGGCATGGCCGGCGGCAGTTGTGAATTGAAAATCTCTTCGATCGATCCGCAGGCACCGGGAGCCGCAGAAGTTATCGACTGTGCCAAACTGATTCTGAAAAACCTCGGCCGTTCCGGCGATGACACTTTAAGTGACCGTGATATCAGCGATGCGCGCAGTGTGACCGGCTTTGCCCGCCGCAACGGTGACGGGATCATCTCATGCGAAAATGAATTATCTGCGCCATTACAGCAATTGATCCGGGCAGTGATCGCTTCCGGCAGAACGACCAAAGATCTTTCCGGCGGTGACGGAGTAAGTGCCGCCGATGTGGAAAGTTTTGAAAAAACGCTGCAAAAACGCCTTGAGTTATTCGAACTTCAGGCCAACGATCCGTCGATCATGATCTACGGGCAGGAGACTGCCGGATGCTATCAGCTCTTTCAGGAGTGTGAATCGCTCATCAGCGGATATTTTCTCAACAGTGCCGCCGGAGAATTTCTACACAGCGATCCGGAAAGATCGGTCAAACGGGAGTTTGCCGCCGATCTGATGGTGCCGCAAAATGTGCGTGAAGCCCTGAGCGGTGCCGCGCTGGCAATTCCGCAAGGCAAAGGCGTACTTGACCTTTCCCGGCCGCTCAATCCGCTGTATGCCGGAAAACTTCAGCAGTTGTCTGCAACCCCGGCATTGGCGGGATTTCTGGAAGGAACCATCCTGACCGAGGTCAATTTCCAAAAGGCCAAAGCTGCGCTGGTGCCATTCGGCAACTGGCTGCTGGCCGTCAGTGAAAAAGACGGTTTGGAAAATCTCAGTGAAGCGCAGCTGCGGGAATTGGCCGCACTGCCGATAGAGGAGTTGAAATCTCTCATTCAGGATGACTTGAGCCTTGCTCCGGTCGTCAGTGCCGGAGAGACGTTGTTGAAACTTTCGCTCTACCAGCGTTATATGAAAGATCTGCTGAATAACTTCACCTCTTTGTCAGAGTTATTCAATCCCCGCAGACCGTCGCGTTTGCAAATGGGCAAACTGGTGATGGATGGCCGTCACTTCACCCTGACGGTAAAAGTAAAAAATCCCGCCGACCACAAACGGATCATCAAAACCAGCAATATCTGCGTGATCTATGTGGAAATTTCCCGGCAGAACGGTCCGAAAACTGAAAAAGAGCTGTTGGCCTGTGCTGTGACCAGCGGTACGATGCGGTCACTTTTTGTCGGCAAACACGGGGTATTTTTCGACACTGACAACGTGATTTACGATGCCGTGATCAAAGATATCGCCGAACAACCGGTATCCATCGGTGAAGCATTCAAAGCTCCATTTTATCAATTTGCCGATTTTATCAGCAAACAGACTGAAAGAATATTCAACACCCGCAATGCGGCAATGCAGAAAACTCTGACTGATGAGATGAATAAATCCCAGATGGCCAAAGTGCCGCAGCTTCCGGCAGCCAATGCTCCGGCCGCTCCGGCTCCGGCGGCGGCCGGCATTCCGGGGCACGGCATGGGCAATCTGCCGATGCTGTTGATGGGCGGCGGTATCGGGATTGCGGCACTGGGCAGTTCAATAGCATTTATTGCCAACTCATTGCAGAATGTCTCATTGAAAACTGTTTTGGCAGTACTTCTGGGTATCGTGGTCATTTTCGGCGGTCCGTCAGTGGTGATCGCCCTGATCAAGCTTTTCCGCCGGGATCTTTCCCGTTTTCTGGAAAGTTGCGGCTGCGCCGTCAACCGGCCGATGCGGATGTCGCGTAAAATGGGATTGATCTTCACCTTTGTTCCCAAACGGCCCAAAGGAGAAATATCGCTGATCGATCCGGTAAACATATTCCGGCCGATCGAAAAGATCAACCGGGGCAAAAAGATCATTCTGTGGATCGTGATCCTGGTTTTAGGGCTTTTCTGCGGTTTGGGGGCAGCCTATTTCCATGTGCGTTCTCTGGAAAAATCTCTGGCTGAAGAAAAGAAAAGTGAAAACATCACCCCGGATACCGGAAATGATAAAAGTGAAGGAAAAATCCGGGAAGAACTGCCCAAAGCAGTTGATGATCAGAACAATAACCATCAAAACGATTCAAAATAATCGAAAAGGAGAAAATTATTATGCAGGTTCCGTTGCTTGACCTCCGGGCGCAGTATGCGCCGATGAAAGAAGAAATCCTTGCCGCCGTGGCAGAGATTTGCGATTCCCAGCGATTCATTCTGGGCGACAAGGTGGAAACTCTGGAAAAAGAATTGGCCGATTATTGCCAGAGCGGTGCGGCAGTTGGTGTTTCCAGCGGTTCAGATGCGCTTCTGATCGCCCTGATGGCGGAAAAGATCCGGCCGGGCGACGAAGTGATCACCACGCCATTCACCTTTTTTGCCACGGTCGGTGCGATCGTGCGTGCCGGAGCCAAACCGGTATTCGCCGATATCGATCCGGTGACATTCAATATCGATCCGGCTAAAATCGCTGAAAAGATCACCCCGAAAACCCGTGCCATCATTCCGGTGCACCTTTTCGGTCAGGCCGCGGATATGGATCCGATCGTCAAAATCGCCAAAGAACACAACCTTTTCATCATCGAAGATGCCTGTCAGGCCATCGGTGCCGAATATAAAGGCAAAAGGGTCGGTTCATTTGCCCAGTACGGTGCATTCAGCTTCTTCCCCAGCAAAAACCTCGGCTGTTTCGGTGACGGCGGTGCGGTGAGCTGCGATACAGCCGAACGCGCCCAGCTGCTCAAAATCTACCGCAACCACGGTCAGAGCAAAACCTACATCCACGAATATGTCGGCGGCAACTTCCGTATCGATGCCCTGCAGTCAGCGATCCTCTCGATCAAACTGCGTTCACTGGATTCATGGTCGGCGGCCCGTCAGAAAAATGCGGCGATCTACCGCGAACTTTTTGCGGCTGCCGGTCTGACAGATCAGATCACTCTGCCGCAGCTGGCCGCCTACGATGTGCGTCATATCTACAACCAGTTCTGCATCCGGGTCAAAGACGGCAAACGTGATGCGCTGAAACAGTATCTGCTGGATAACGGTGTCGGCTGTGCAGTGTACTACCCGCTCTCTCTGCATTTGCAGGAGTGCTTCAAGGAATTGGGCGGCAAACCCGGCGACTATCCGGAAAGCGAAAAAGCTTCCGCAGAGATCATGGCTCTGCCGGTTTTCGGTGAATTGAGCAAAGATCAGCTGGAATATGTCGTTGCCACTATCGCCAAATTTTTCGGTAAATAATGAGTAACGAACCCCAAACCAACACATTTCGCAACCTGTGCCGGTTGTTAAGCTACACCAGAAAATACTGGGTGCGTCTGACCATCGGCATTCTTTGCGGCATGCTGGTCGGCGGTTCACTGCTGGTCACGCTGCTGATGCTGCCGCAAATGGTGGGGGTAATGAATGAATCATCTGTCAAATCCGGAGCAGTTCAGACAACTGCTCCGGCTTCTGCCGCACCGGCGGCCGCGGATGAAATTCTGGCTCAAGACCCGCAATTGGCCAAAATTCTCAATCAGGCCGATGAAGCGGCAGAATCTTTTCATCTGCCGTTTTCGGTTGAAGGTACGACAGTTTTTGTCAGCTGGCCCAAAGAATTCAATTTTGAGGCGGTCGATTCTGACGGCAAGGTGGCATGGCAGTTATTCACGCTGTATGCCGTTATATTTCTGCTGGTGTGGCTGTGTAAAAGCGTGGCCCATTATATCAACGGCTACTGCACCAGATGGGTGGGAGCCAGAGTGGTTGCTGATCTGCGTGAAGAACTTTTCCGCAAGTTGACCAATCAGTCATTGCGCTACTATGGCAATACCGATACCGGACAATTGATCAGCCGGTGCAACAATGACACTGCGGCACTGGAGTATTCCGTTTCACACAGCGTGGAAGATCTGACCAATGCCCCGCTGCAAATCCTCGGTTGTATCGTGGCGATCTATCTTGCCTGCCGGGAATATGACAACTACACATTGATCATTCTGCTTTTCACCGTCTTTCCGCTGGTGCTGCTGCCGATCAATATCATCGGCGGGCGGATCCGCAAACGCTACCGCAAAAGCTACAAACATATTGCCGATGTGGTATCGCGCCAGCACGAAACTTTCACCGGTATCAAAGCCGTAAAAGCTTATCACACCGAAGAGTATGAAAATGGCCGTTTCCATCAGGCGATCCGTAAATATGTCCGCCGGGTTATCAGTGCCATACGTCTGCACATGCTGATTTCGCCGATGACAGAATTTGTTGTCGTCATTGCCACTGTGGGTTTTCTGCTTTACAGTTATCATCAGGGAGTTTCGATCACGATGCTGACGGCTCTGCTGGCCCCGGTACTGATGGCTTACCGGCCGCTGAAAGATGTTTCCAAAGTGATCGCCAGTCTGCAGCAATCCATGGCGGCTGCCGACCGGGTATTTGAATTGCTGGATACCGACATGACTCTGCCGGAAAAAGCCGGTGCCCATGAATTGACCGGAGTCAATGAAGGCATTGAATTGCAGAATGTTTCATTCCGTTACGATGACCGGATCATTATCGATGATGTAAGTTTCAAAATTCCCCGCGGCCACATTGTAGCGGTGGTGGGGGAGACCGGCAGCGGCAAAACGACGATCGCCAACCTGATCGCCCGGTTCTACGACGTGACCGGCGGCCGGATTTTGATCGACGGGCACGATGTACGCGATTGTTCCATAGATTCCCTGCGCAAGATCGTGGGAGTGGTCAATCAGGAAGCGATCATATTCAATGATACTCTCCGGGATAATATCGCTTACGGTTCACCGGAAGCCTCTGAAGAGGCGATCATCAATGCAGCGAAATTGGCCAATGCTCATGAATTTATCGTCAACGGCGTCCACGAACAGGGTTATGATTCCAATGCCGGAGAAAACGGCTTCAAACTTTCCGGCGGCGAAAAACAGCGGATCACGATCGCCAGGGCGATTTTGCGCAATCCGCCGATTCTGATTCTGGATGAAGCAACCAGCGCACTGGATAATGTCACAGAAAGACTGGTTCAAGATGCCCTGAATCATGCGATGAAAGACCGGACTGTTTTCGTGATCGCCCACCGTTTGAGTACGATCCAGAATGCCAACAAGATCATCGTTCTCAAACACGGCCGGATCGCCGAAGCCGGGACCCATGCCGAATTGATGGCTCTCAACGGCATTTACCGTAAACTGCATGACACCCAGTTTGAATGATGAAAAAGCTGCACTTTACCGGCATCGGCGGAGCCGGAATGGCTCCGCTTGCTGAATTATCTCTGGCGTGGAACTGCTCAGTCAGCGGTTCGGATATGGAAGATTCGGCAAAGTGCCGCCGCCTCCGCGGCCTCGGCGCAAAAATATTCTCCGGTCACCGGGCAGAAAATCTGCCGGATGATGCCGATTTGCTGATTTACTCCAGTGCGGTGCCGGAAAACAATCCGGAAAGGATCAAAGCCCGGCAGCTGGGTATCGCAGAATTGCGCCGCGGTGAATATCTGGCCCGCCTGGCATCCGGCTGCCGCCCGGTGGTATCGGTGACCGGCACGCACGGGAAAAGTTCGATCAGCGCATTGCTGGCCGCCATTTTGCTGAAATGCGGCAAAAATCCCGGTTTTATGGTCGGTGCGGAAATTGCCGGTATGCCCAGTTGTGCCGCCGGTGACGGTGATATTTTTGTCACTGAAGCGGATGAATCCGACGGCACTCACACCGCATTGAAAAATTTTCTGGCGGTCATTCCTAATATTGAGGACGATCATGAGTGGAGTCTGGGCGGCCGGGAAATTCTGGAAAACAATTTCCGCCGGACGGCAGCAAACTCATCCCAAATACTCTATTACGCCTCCGGCAACTGTGACCGGCTGCTGGGAGATCATCCGCGACAGCTCCGGCTGCCGGAGATCCCCGCTGTATTTGGTAAATTGAGAGGCTTTCAAGCCGCCAATGCCTTCATTGCCGTACAGGCGGCCGTACTTCTTGGTTGTGACGAAAAATCTGCAACTGCGGCGGCGATGGATTATCCGCAGGTGGCACGCCGGATGAGTGTGTACAAAGATCAGCCGGGCTTGACCGTGATCGAAGATTACGCCCATCACCCGACCGAAGTGCGGGCGGCACTGGAACTTTTACGGCAAACTTACGGCAGCAGACATTTGCGGATACTGTTTCAACCGCACCGTTTTGCCCGGTTGGAAAAGTATTTTACCGGATTCATTCAGGAGTTGGGTAAAGCCGACAGCATATACATTGCTCCGGTGTTTGCGGCCTGGAGCGAAAGCGGTAAGATCGATGCCGACATGCTCGCCCAAGCCGTCAGGGGAAAAGCTTTGCATGGCAGTTTTGCAGATTGGGCCGCCGAAGTAAAGCGCGATCTGCCGGAAAATTCCGTTATTGCCGTACTCGGAGCCGGTGATGTGAATAAAGTATTGCCGTTTTTATAGATAAAACAGGTGATGATAACTGCTGATTTTCAATATATCATCTTGAAAATCAGCAGTTATTGCAGTATATTATTCAGAATTTTGCAAAACAATCCCATGAAAGATGTCACTGCGGCGATGATTTTGCAGCCGGCCTGCCGGCCGCGCAGTGAAACTGAAGCGGAAAGTTGGCTTTTTCACAGAATTTGAAACAATACTTAAAATAAAGGGGGAATCATGAAAATCGCAGAACTTGCAGCACTGTTGTGCTACTTTGTACTGGTAATGACAATCGGAGTCTACTTCTTTTTCCGTTCCAAAAATTCCGGGGGTACTGAAAAAGAGTACTTCCTCGGCGGGCGGCAGATGAATGGCTGGGTGACGGCCCTTTCCGCCGGAGCATCAGATATGAGTGCATGGGTGCTCATGGGGCTGCCCGGCTCGATCTACCTTTACGGAGTCGGTCAGGTGTGGATCGCCGTGGGGCTGCTTATCGGCACATTTACGGCATGGCTGACAGTTGCGCCGCGCCTGCGGCGGTATTCGATCGTTGCTGACGATGCGATCACCATTCCGCAGTTTCTCACCCGCAGATTCTGCACGGAGCGCAAAGGCATCATGGTCATCTCGGCAGTCGTATTCGTAATAACCTATTGCGTTTACACCGCCTCAAGTCTTTATGCCTGCGGTACGCTTTTCAACACAGTTCTGGGTATGAATCCCTCGGTGGCCATGGCCATCGCCTCTGCGGTGATCGTGCTTTACACCTTTCTCGGCGGTTTCAATGCGGTCTGCTGGACCGACTTCTTTCAAGGCATACTGATGCTGGCGGCTTTGATGCTGATGCCGATCCTTGCAGTATTGATGCTGAATGTCTCAAACTATACGCCGCCGGCCATGGAATTGCCGGCCAATTACTACAATCTGCTTTCCAGCGGCAATGCCGACTGGAAAAGTTTTTCGGAAATCATCAGCGGTCTGGGCTGGGGGTTGGGTTACTTCGGCATGCCCCATATCCTCATCCGTTATTTTTCAGTGAAAAGTGAAAAAGAGATGCGCAAATCCCAGATCATCGGCTGCAGCTGGTTCTTTTTGATCCTGATCGCCACATGTGCAGTCGGTCTGGTCGGCAGAGTGTTTCTCGGTGATAAGCTTACAGCAAGCAACGATGAAAGTACGCTGGTTTTTATCGATATGGTGCGCACGGTCTTTGATTGGATCGGCAGCGGCCTTGGCATTGTTGTGATCGCCACATTTTTTGCCGGTATTCTGCTGGCAGCGATTCTGGCGGCAGCGATGAGTACTGCGGATTCCCAGCTGCTTGCTTCTGCATCGGCTTTTGCTTCAGATCTTTACAAGCCTCTGATGCGCAAAAACGCCAGCGACAAAGAGATGCTCTGGGCCGGCAGATTGATCGTGCTGGTCATCGCCGTTGCGGCCTATATCATTGCCAGCAGTCCGAATTGTGCCGGCCTGATGGGATTGGTTTCCTGTGCGTGGGGGACATTCGGTGCGGCATTCGGCCCGGCGATTCTGGCGGCTCTTTTCTGGAAACGTCTCACTTACGCCGGAGCATTGGCCGGTATCATCGCCGGATTTGCTGTGGATGCGCTGTGGTATGCATTCATGAGCTGGACATTGATCTATGAAATCGTGCCGGGATTTGCCGCCGGAACGATTGTAATGGTGATCGTTTCCAAATGTACCGCCGCTCCTTCTGCGGAAGTGCTGGCCAAATTTGAAGAAGCGAAAAAAACACAGAATTGATTCCGGCTTTGACAGGGGAACCGGCGATATTCTTATGAGTAAATGCCGGTTCGACCGGGATGATGAGTTTATCAAATCATTACCCGAGAAAGATCTCCGGAAATGGTTGAAGATTCCGGGAAATTCTGCTCCGGAGAGGGATGAAGTGCCGCACCGCTGATGTCACACAGTACACTCCTGTTGCGTACTCATCGCAAAACCCGACCGTCCTTTCGCAATCCATCCATCACTCTTCGCATAAAGCTGCGCCCGGACAAGCCGGTTGGAGCTGACCCATGCAGATCCGGTTGAAAAATCACAACTTCTGTGATATATTTTATACATCACAGAAATGTTCATTTATCCCCCCTCTGC
>JAFVZS010000056.1 GCA_017508015.1 Lentisphaeria bacterium | reverse complement strand
GGGTATCGGCTTTTGAAGCGGATGCCGATGGTTCATTCGATGAATTGATGGTATTGAAAGTTGAACCGGAATTGGGTAAAGATTGCCCGGAATTTCTCATTGACTATCCGGCCGCCCGGGCATCGCTTTCCCGGTTGAGTGCCGCAGATAAGCGGGTGGCAGAGAGATGGGAGTTGTATATCCGGGGCATGGAGTTGGGCAACGCTTTCGGGGAATTGACCGATGCCGCTGAACAGCGGCGGCGTTTTGCGGAAGCTTTGAAATTCCGGGCAGAGCAGGGAATGCTCGCCTATCCGGAAGCGACCGATTTTCTGGAAGCATTGGAAATAGGTCTGCCGCAAAGTTCCGGTTGTGCGATCGGATTTGACCGCCTGTGTATGATTTTCTGTGACAGTTATGATATTGCAGAAGTCATATTTGAATAACTATTCTCCTGATTTCGGTGAAAAATCTTTACGGATAATCCCCTGCTGAATCTGCCGATTGCCTTGATTTTCTTTCCGGCTGAAAAATGATTATGTAAGGTGTCGTAAAAGTAAGGAGATCAATAATATATAAATTGAGTAACAAACTGTAACTCAATGAAATATTGATTCTTTTTATAAAAATTGAAAAAAATCAAAGAATTTTTTATTTTGTACTTGCATTTTCCATTTTTTTGTAGTATAATTAACTCAAGACGTAAAAGGGCGTCATGGTGACAGCCTTACGAAATCCATAACAAGGAGAATATATCATGAAAAAACTTATGCTTGCAGCGTTTGCCGCTCTGACCGTTCTGGCCATCACCGGTTGCGGATCTTCCCGTACTCCCAGAACTGGTGCAAACTCCCAGTGGGTTCACTACAACACCTTCTTTGGTATGTCCATCGAGAGTGCTGTTTATGGCGATGGTTTCTTCGTCAAGTAATTTGCTCTTGGCTGTTACAGCAAGCCACCGGATTTCCGGTGGCTTTTTTCATGTATTGATTTTGCCGTTACGGTGAAATTTGCGGAAGGCAGTCGGGGTGGCGGAAAAACGGCGGAAGAAAATTCTCCGGAAATATGCCGGATCGTTGAAGCCGCATTCAAAAATGATCTCTTTGATGGAGTTATTGCTTTCGGTCAGCAATTTTGCGGCGTATTCCACCCGGGTGCGGTTGAGTTGTGAAGTGAAAGTTTCGTGGTAATGCAAGTGAAAAATCTTACCCAGATATTCGGTATTGCAGTGCAGTATTCCGGCGGCGGAATTGAGTGACAGCGTATGATCGGCAAAGCGCAGTTTGATCAATTCACCCGCCCGGCGGGCAAGGGTGGAAAATTGGTGAACCGGAGAGAGTGTTCCGGGCCGGGTAAGTTCCCGCAAGATCAATTCCAGCAGCAGAGATTTATTTTTTTCATCCGGAAATTGTTCCTGCTGTTCAGCAAGGAAACTTTGGAAATATATGGCTAACTGCTCCGGACGGGCGGCGTGGCCGGATGGCGGCATATTTTCCGGAAAATCGCCGTTGCTATTGAAATGCAGCCAGAAAAAACTCAATCCCGGCGGATAATCCAAAATTCCCCCATGTCTTTTGCCCCGGCGCAGTAAAAGGTAATCCCCGGCGTGCAGATCAAAAAATCTGGTTTCCTCAAACATCGTGAGAGTGCCTTTGACCACAAAGATGATTTCGTCGCTGTCAATGGTGCGAACTGCGTGACGCCCTTTGCCGCGGGAAATGAATCTGCCGCCATTGAGCGGGGTGAATGAAAAATTATCCATTGTCGTAATTTGTCTCCTTTTTATAAAGATAAGTCCTCTTGTGAAAAATTGCAAGTTGCAGTATAATATATTATAACAAAATTTATGGAAAAAGGAGATATCTGATATGAATAAATTTCATTCCGCACCGTTGACTGCCGTAAAACTTGCAGATAAATTTTTTGCCCCCGGACAACAGCAGTCATTCAGCGTGACGATCCCGTCGGCATTGGCGAAGTGTGAGGAAACCGGCCGGATCGAGGCATTCAAATTGTCGTGGAAAGAGGGCGCCCCCAACCGGCCGCATATTTTCTGGGATTCCGATGTGGCCAAAGTTTTGGAGGGTATGGCCTATTCTCTGGCCTTGAAACCGGATGCCGAAGCGGAAAAAGTTTATGATGATCTGGTCGATCTGATCGCCTCAAGCCAACAGCCCGATGGCTATCTCAACAGTGCCATCACCACTGATAAGCAGCAGGGCGTGGATAACCGCTGGAAAAATCTGGGAAGCAATCATGAACTTTATTGTGCCGGTCATCTGATGGAAGCTGCAGTCGCAGGTTTTGAGGCTCTGGGCAAACGCAAACTGCTGGATGTCATGTGCCGTTATGCCGATTATATCGATTCAGTTTTCGGTTATGGCGATGGCAAACGTTACGGTATTCCCGGTCACCCGGAAATCGAATTGGCACTGGTCAAACTTTACCGGGCGACCGGCAATGAAAAATATTTGCGCCTGTCCAAATATTTTATTGATGCCAGGGGGGATGATCCGGAATTTTTCTACCGTGAAGTTACGCGGGCAACTTCCCTGTCATATCTGATCGCCGATATGCCGGTGCGTGAACAGCAGGAAGTTTACGCACATGCGGTGCGGGCATTGTATTTGTTGTGCGGCATGGCAGATGTCGCCGCTGAAACGGATGATGAGCCGCTGCTTGCAGCCTGTCGCCGTCTTTTCCGCAATATCGTGGATAAGAGGATGTATATTACCGGCGGCGTGGGAACCAGTTTTGATACCGAGCGTTTCACCGTCGATTACGATCTGCCCAATGATACCAGAGGATATTCGGAAAGCTGCGCTAATATGGCATTGGCACTTTTCTGCCGCCGGATGCTTGATATCACGGGGGAAAAGGAGTATGCCGACGTGATGGAAAGAGTGCTTTACAATGGCGCATTATCGGGTATCGACCGGCATGGTGATCGCTTTTTCTATCCCAACTATCTGGAAGTCAATGACAATTTTGTGCAGTATCATGCCGGTCGTAAAATCCGTCAGCCGTGGTTTAATTGTTCATGCTGTCCGACGAGTTACAGCCGTTTTCTGCCGCAGTTGGGATTGTTTATGTGGAGTGTGAATGACGATCTGGTGCGTCTGGAAATACCGGCGGCCGGCAAATTGGCTTTGCCGGGGAGAACGGTCGAAGTATGCGGCAATTATCCGTTTGATGATAAGTTCACTGTAAAAATCGGCAGTTGCGGTAAGTTCAAACTGGCGATACGCATTCCCGGCTTTGCCAAAAGTGTGTCATTCATGCTCAATGGTGAAATGATAAATATGCCGGCAGTTGACGGTTATGCGGTATTTGACCGGCAGTGGTGTGAGGGCGATGAAATCATCTGTAATCTGGGTATGCCGTTTGAGTTTATCCGCAGTCACCGCAAAGTCACCATGAACCGGGGCAAAGTCGCCGTGATGCGCGGTCCGGTGGTTTATTGCTGCGAGAATACTGATAATCCGGGTGATGTCAGCTCATTGTTTGCCGCTGCCGGAAGTAAATTTATTGCCAAAGAACTGCCGGATGGTTATCCGGCAGCGGAATTTGACGGATTCATGGAAAAACTTGACGGCGAAGAACTGTATACCAACAAAGTTCCGGAATATGTGCCATGCCGCATTACGGCGATACCATACGCATTGTGGCAGAACCGGGGGGAAACCAATATGAATGTGTGGTTGCCGGAAATGCTTTAACGCAGATGGTCAAAGTACCATTTCGCCGTTGATTCCAGCCCCTGACGGATGGAAAAATGCGGGGTGTAGCCCAGCAGTTTATGTGCCTTGCTGATATCTGCCAGACTGTGGGGGATATCGCCGGGGCGCACCGGTCCGTATAATGGAGTTATCGCATTGATTTCCGGATCGAATTGCATCAGAGCATCTTTCAGGTATGCAAACAATTCATTGAGCGAAGTTTCGTTGCCCCCGGCAACATTGTATACAGTATTTGCCGCCTCGCAAGGGGCATTCAAAGCGCAGATATTCGCCTGGATACAGTCATCGATATAGGTGAAATCCCGGCTGTATGAGCCATCACCGTTGATTGTCGGCGGAGTGTGAGCGAGCAAAGAAGCGGAAAATTTCGGAATCACTGCGGCGTATGCCCCATCCGGATCCTGCCGCCGCCCGAAGACGTTGAAGTAACGCAGACCGATACACTCCATGCCGTAAACTTGGGCAAAGTTGGCGGCAAACTGTTCATTGACACTTTTGGTCAGAGCGTATGGCGAGAGCGGAGTGCCGGTGCGCGACTCAACTTTGGGGGAATCCTGACAATCTCCGTAAACCGAACTGCTTGAGGCATAAATGAAGCGTTTTACTTGAGCTTCATGAGCGGCAAAAAGCATATTGACAAAGCCGGAAACATTTACCGCAGTTGAAGTTGCCGGATCTTTGATCGAGCGCGGTACACTGCCGAGAGCCGCTTCATGTAGAACGTAATCCGCTCCCTGAACCGCCCGGCGGCAATCGGCCATATTGCGGATATCTCCTTCAATGAGCGTAAAAGAATCCCGATCGGTCAGGTGGGCGATATTTTCTCTTTTTCCGGTGGAAAAGTTATCCAGCACCACCACCTGAAAACCTGCATCAAGCAGTGCTTCTGTTAAATTGGAACCGATAAAACCGGCTCCTCCGGTGACCAGAACCTTTTTCATGAAAGATCAATCCTCTCCCCGGCAGAAATCCGGGTCGCTTTTTAACAGAGCGTCAAAATATTCGATGGTTTTGGCCAGTCCTTCGCGCAGTTGGGTGGTCGGCTGCCAGTTGAGCAGAGCTTGAGCTTTGGAAATATCCGGCTTGCGCTGTTTGGGATCATCTGAGGGCAGGGGCATCCGGATGATTTTGGATTTTGAACCGGTCAGGTCGATCACATTTTCCGCCAACTGTAAAATAGTGAATTCTCCGGGGTTGCCGACATTGACCGGCCCGGTGACATCATCGCCGGTGGCCATCAGTTTCATCATGCCGTCGATCAGGTCGTCCCGGTAACAGAAGCTTCTGGTTTGTGAACCGTCACCGTAGATGGTGATATCCTGATTTTGCAAAGCCTGCAATATGAAGTTGCTTACTACCCGGCCGTCATGCGGATGCATCCGCGGTCCGTAGGTGTTGAAAATCCGGATGATTTTGATCCGGGTCTTATTCTGCATGTGATAACAGTTGAAAAGAGTTTCGGCACAGCGTTTGCCTTCATCGTAGCATGAACGCACTCCGATCGGGTTGACATTGCCCCAATATTCCTCGACTTGCGGGTGGATAGCCGGATCACCGTACACCTCACTGGTGGATGCCTGCAATATTTTGGCATTGACCCGTTTGGCCAGTCCCAGCATGTTGATCGCTCCGTGGACACAGGTTTTGACCGTCTGCACCGGATCTTTCTGATAGTGTATCGGGCTGGCCGGGCAGGCGAGGTTGTAGATCTCATCACACTCAATATAGAGCGGAAATGTGACATCATGGCGGATCAATTCAAATCTGGAATTATCCAGCAGGTGATAGATATTGCGTTTTGCTCCGGTATAGAAGTTGTCAACGCAAATTACCTCGTTACCTTTTTCCAGAAGTTTTTCACAGAGCCAACTGCCGAGAAAACCGCTTCCTCCGGTGACCAGAATTCTTTTCATACTTTTCCTTTTGGTAAATTTTATTGCCACGGTGCATAACTTACACCCGCAACGGGTAAAATACAAGTCGCACACGGCAGGATCATTGACAATGAGGTGCCGGATAAAAAGAATATCCTTCCATCATGAACCGGTGTCAAATTTTGCCCGGTCGGCAGACGAGATGATGCCGTGTTCGACGTAGGAGTTCAAACAGTGGCTCATGGAGATCATGCCGTCTTTGGCAGAACTCTCAATGACCGACATCAACTGATGGGTCTTGTTGTCCCGGATGAGGGCTTTGATCGCCATGGTGCCGACCATGACTTCAAATACTCCGATCCGCTTGCCGGGCATATCCTGCCGGGGCACGAGCCGCTGGGCCACGATACAGAGCATACTGCCGGCGAATTGCTGACGGATCTGATTTTGCTGGCCGGCCGGGAAGGAGTCGATGATACGTTCCACGGTTTGACAGGTGTTATTGCTGTGCAGTGTACCCAGTACGAGGTGTCCGGTTTCGGCGGCAGTGATGGCGGCTTGAATGGTTTCAGTGTCGCGCATTTCGCCGACCATGATGATATCCGGAGCCTGACGCATGGCACTGCGCAACCCATTGGCGAAACTTACGGCATCGGAACCGATTTCCCGCTGTTCGATAATGCATTTGTCATGCTGATAGATATACTCAATGGGATCTTCAATGGTTACCACGTGCCGCGGATCATGGTGGTTTACCTGATCGAGCAGACTGGCAAGGGTGGTGGATTTTCCGCTGCCGGTGGGGCCGGTGATCAGAATAAGGCCCTGTTTCTTTTGCATCATAGCCGGAAGTATCGGCGGCAGACCGAGGGCTTCCGGAGTCGGGATCGTTTCCGAAATCAATCTGGCAACCAGTGCGACATTGCCTTTCTGGAAAAAAGCATTCAAACGGAAGCGGTGCGGTTTATTTCCATCAAGATTTACGGCGATGGCGAAGTCAAGATCCCGTTTTTCTTCCAGAGTTACCCGCTGCCGGCGTGAAAGCAGACTGTACACCAGACGCTGGACATCGGCTCCGCTCAACGGCGGCAGATCCAAGGACATGAATTTACCGCTGATATGCAGCTGCGGAGCAACCCCGACGGTGATCAACAGGTCATTGGCATTGGCTTTGATGGCTGCTTTGAAAAGATCCCGCATATCAATCTGGTTGTTCCCATCGGAATTTCCGGCATAGACAGCTTTGTCACTGCTGCCCTGAGTCAGGCCGCGCAGCATCAGCCGCAATTCATCGGGAGTATCGGTCGTATTGAATGCCGCTTCCTGGGTGATAAGACCGTTGCGGACCAATTCGAGCAAAGATAAGTTGAATGTGCTCATGCCGTGGTGCACTCCCAGACGCATGGTTTGATCCAACTCTCCGAATTGCTGTTTGGCGATCTGTTTTTTGATCGTATCAGTACCGATAAGAATATCCAGAGCCGGAATCATGCCGTTTTTATCAGCTCTGGGCACGAGCCGCTGACCGATGATCGCCTCAATGGCCAGGGCGACACTGGAAGCGACAGATTCCCGCTGTTGTTCCGGAAACATTTCCAGCATCCGTTCGATGGCTCCGGCGGCATCGGAAGTGTGCATGGTCGAAATGACCAGATGTCCGGTCAAAGCCGCAGATACAGCGGTATTGACGGTTTCGGCATCCCGGATCTCGCCGATGACGATCACATCGGGATTTTCCCGCAGGGCGTTGCGCAATGCTTCATTGAATCCGCCCTGTATCTGACCGACTTCCCGCTGGGAAATCAGGGAATATTTATCTTTGTGGATGAATTCGATGGGATCTTCCAAAGTGAGAATATGTTTGTTTGCCGTGGAATTTATATAGTTGATAATCGCACTCATAGTGGTGGATTTACCGCTTCCGGTCGTGCCGGTGATAATGATCATGCCCCGGGAGTTTTTGGCAATCTTCTGCATGACGACTTCCGGCAGATTGAGCTTGGCAAAATCGCATGAACTGCCTTCGCGGATGGGGCGTGCCACCAGACACGGGCCGTTGATCGAATCGAAAAAGTTGATACGGAAGCGGTGATCACCATTGACAAAGGAACAATCCGCACCACCGGTGAATTGATAACTCTCTTCTCCGGCGGCGGTCAATATTTCCCGGCGGAAGTCATTGACGGCTTCCTTTTCGACCGGCGGTACATTTTCGGCGGTGGAGATCGCTCCGTTGACCCGGAAGGCCGGAGATTTGCCCGCACTGATGAAAAGATCGGATGCTTTGAATTTTATTGCGGCATCGAAAAATTTACGAAGACTCATAAAACACGCTCCCTGATTACAACTTCTGTTTCCTGATACAATTGTAAGATAGCACTGTTTGCATATATTTTCAATACAGCGGAGGAATTTTATGGAAATTTTCAAACTTTGTTACTTGATTTTTCCGGCCGTTATCTTATAGTTTCAAACCAGAGGGACCGGGAAGAGGAGCCCGGCTGCTTCAGGCGGATAAAAGCGCAAAAAAGCAAACAAAAGAGGAGTAAAAGGAATGCGTTATTTTTTCAACCGGATATGGCAGATGATATTGGAAAGCAATCTGCCGGGGATTATCGGTGCGGTGATTGTGCTTCTGATCGGCTGGCTGATCGCATGGTGGCTGTCGCGTAAAACTACGGCGTCGATCAAGTTTTTTGCCGATATGCGCGGAAAAATTTCCGGCGGAGACCGGATCCCCGTGCCGGATAACGCCGGTAAGTTTACCGGAAAGGTCGTTTACTGGATGGTGATCATCATCGCTTTGCTGGCCAGTATGTCGCTGTTGAAACTCGAATATGCGGCGGTGCCGCTGCGGGAATTTGTCACCATGATCATCGCTTATCTGCCCAATGTCGCCGGAGCGTTGCTGCTGTTGTTTCTGGCGCATTGTCTGGCGGGGATCGTGCGCCGGATCGTCGGGGAAGTGATGCGGAAAGATGAGGTGCGTTCTCATTTGACCCGTCACTTTGAAGACAGTGAAAAAGCCGTATCTTACAGTGCGCAGGCGGCGGGATTTCTGGTTTATTTATTCTTTTTGCCGGCGATTCTCAATACGCTGGGCATTTACGGAATAACTGAACCGCTGCAGGAGATGTTTGCTGTATTTCTGATTTATCTGCCCCGGCTGGTCGGTGCTTTGATCATTCTTTTTGTCGGTTTATGGGCGGCTAAAGTTGTCCGGCGGGCGGTTTCCGGAGCGGTGGTGCTTTCCCGGATCGATGCATTGGGTAAATTGTGCGGATTCAAGGAAACTTCACCGGTGGCAGTCGCCGGATTTTTCGGAGCGGTGGCCTGGGTGCTGGTGGCAATTCCGGTGATAATTGCGGTATTGGCGGTGCTTGATATTGAGTTGCTTTCCCGTCCGGTAAGTTCATTTATGGCATTGCTGCTTGCCGGAGCCGGTACGATCATCGGGGCATTGCTGCTGATATTGTTTTCCGTGATCGGCGGACGGATCGCCGGGGCGGCGGTCAGAAAGATCGCGGCATCCATCGGGATGGATGATCTTATGACAAAAATCGGATTGCATCAGCCGGTGTACAGCCGGTGGCCGCTTTCTGATATTCTGGGTAAACTTGCCATGATTTGCGTGGTGGTGCTGGGAATTCTGGGAGCATGTGACATTTTGCAATTGACGGCACTTGCCGGTTTGATTCATCGTTTCGCGGCTTTCGGCGGCAATCTGATATTGAGTGTGGTGGTTTTGATCATCGGTATGGCACTGGCGAATTTCGTGGCCGCCGTGATCGGCGACCGGATCGGAAAACATTTGAATTGTGCGCTTAAAATTGCAGTAATAATTTTCACTCTGGCATTGGCATTGAGCAATCTCAATGTGGGACATGCGATCGTGGAAATTGCTTTTGCCATGCTGCTTGGAGCGTGTTGTGCGGCTTTTGCTCTGGCATTCGGTCTGGGCGGGCGTGAGTTCGCTGCGCATTGGCTGGAAGAGTGGAAAAAGCACCGGGAATAATCTCGGACAACTGAATAAAAGACGATACATCGGCGGCACCGGGCGTTTTTGTTCCGGTGCTGTTCTTTTTATTACGGGTGGAAGATGTTTTGAAAAATTAGTTATTGTCTTGATTTTTGTGAAAAATATAACCTGCGGTGTCGCATTACGGGCAATCTCTTGCCAAATCGGCGGACTCAAGCTCGGTCGAGTATGGTTATACACTCCCTCGTTTTCGCCTTGATTTGGCTGCGACCTTGCC
>JAFVZS010000055.1 GCA_017508015.1 Lentisphaeria bacterium | reverse complement strand
CCGGAAAAAAATAGAGGTATAAACAAAGATAAAAATCACTGAATAAAAAATTTGGCAAACTGATTGTAAACGTCCATTCCTGAATTACGACCTCAAAAATAGACGATTGCAAAAAATATTTACTGTCGGTGTGTCCGTGTATAAAACACGGCACATTTCGATATGTGTTTTTTGCAGCGTCGTCGTAAACGCAGGAATGGGCACTTCTTCGGAATGTGCCTCTTTTTTTGTTCAAAAACGGAAAAGGAATACTATCATGCCAGAGCTTATCACAAAATGTCCTTACTGCGATGCTGAAATTTTTTTTCAGGACACTTGTAACATGACGATTGAGTGTCCAATGTGTTTAAGAGTTGTGGAGATTTCTGAATCGAAAGCAAAGAAATTTGAAACTGAAAAAAAATTAGAACATGTCGATCAAGAATCCTGTTATCTTTGCGATGAAGAAAAAAAAGAGCAATCTGCAGCGAAGGGGCACTCTTCAAAAAAGGTTAAATGCATTTTATTATCTTTATTTGCAATATTTATATCTGTGACATCAATATTGTTGGCATACTATAAATTTTTTAAACCAGAATTTAAAATATCGGTCTATGTGACAAGACCTTCCTATCGTGTTGGAGGCTATTATTGTAATGCGAATATCAGACTCTATATAAATGATAAAGAAATCGGCAGCAAAAACAGCAGCGAAGAAGGTGTTAGATTTTTTGATATTACGGTAAAAGAGGGGGATCGTTTACGTGCTGAGTCTGTTCCTTTAGGATCAAATCACAGTATCCGTGAACGTGAAATACATATAACTGAAGATTTTTTGAATAATGCAGAAAAAGGAATGGAATCTAGATTTAGATATGGGGCAAGCATAGAAAAAAGGAATGGAAAAATAACATCCATAACAATTGATTGCAAATAATAAAATTCAAAATGAGAAATTGTCGCCGGTGCGACTGTTTAGCGGTGCGGTTTTCATTTCTGCGGAAAATTCCGACATTTACTTTGAGGTGAAAGCCGTTCTCTGTTTGGATTTTTATGCGTCAAGAGATGTTTTCCGGAGAAACGGTATAGTTCAGCTAATATACATCCGCAACTTGAAAATTCAAGGTTGACGATGTTCGTCTGCACCTGCAGCAATACCGGACAAACGGTTGGAAAATCCGGCTTCCGCCGCCTTATCAAAGCCGGTGTACCGGAATTCTTACGGCTGATACATCACGCTTTCATGCCACACTTCGTATCCCTGACAAAAAAGCTTCAAAGTCAATTCACTTCCGGCGACTTCCGGGCGCAATTCCCACTTTGAACCGCCGGTTACCGCACGGTTGCCGGTAATTTTGCCGCTTTCACGCAATGCGATCCGGGCGACAGCATCTGCCGTTTCATCTGTCCCGGCGACCAGTACGATATTTTCCCCCGGACAACGCTCCAGCATTGCCAGTGTCAACGCAGAAATCAGATAATCAACCGCTTCACGCACCGAATATACCCGGACACTGTTATCCGGCGGATTATCCAGTATATTTCCCTGCGGCGGTTCGCCTTCCGGTAAGAACCAGTAACATCCGCTCAAAGAAGATGCCAGCAGAAACAACAGTAACTTTTTCATTTGCTGTGCCCCTTTTTAACGATCGGCACCGCTCCGTCACGCCGGCGGATGCAAACTGTATTGCAGCGCGGACAACGGCACAGAGATACCGGATGTTTCGGCACAAATGAGTAATGACAGGTGTTGCAGTGAAAGAGCTGGCGGTTGCTCAACTGCCACTCGTTGCGCCGCAAACGGTTGATCTCACGAAACCACAACCAGCTGATATAACACATCAAAAGTATCAGCAGCAGCTCAAAAAATCCGGCAAATCCGATTCCGATCATTTCTCACCTCCTGGCCAATTCACTGTGTATATGCCGGGCTCTATACCGGATGATTTCAGAATAACTGCCGCATAATGATCCAACTCGCGGTCACCACTGGAACGAATGATCTCTGACTGCATCAGTAAACCCAGGCCGCTGAAACGGATGACGGCGGCCCCTTTGGCCCTGTGTACCGGCAGCTCATTCAATTTGGGAAACTCCAATATCCGGCCGTCTTCTGTGACCACCTGCGGTTGTTTTATTTCCGGCACCCGTTGCGGATGCGGCAATACCGGAGCATATTTTCCTGCCGCCGGAATACCGGCACTTGCCGGTAATTCGCTGCGTATTTCGTATTCATATTCCGGAATGACACTCCGGTTGCCAAGTTGCAGATCGACAGCCAATTCCCCGTTGACCGCCGGACAATCCCCGCTATGGCTCCGGCGGCAATAACGGCAGAATGGAATACCGCCGGTATTCACCCGGTAGATACAAGCCGGATCATACTTGCCCAACAGTGACAGCGTTTCCCGGTCATAACTCAAGATCAGCGATACTTCGGTGCTCTGCCGCTTCTCGGCCGGAGAAGTAAATTCATATTTGAATCCGCCCAATGCAACAGCAAAAACTGCCGCAGTAACCACAGCGGCCAGAATTACACTTTTGGAATTGCGGCCCTTTTCAAAAGACCATTTGCGGCGAATGACTTGGTTATTCAACGAAACGGGTCTCCGGACTGTTTGCCAAAGGCTGTACGGCGATGAAACTTTCCATCTGGGCCGATTCAGCAATATTCATGATCTCATACAACACGCCGGATGGCACATCTTTATCCGCCCGGATAACCAATACTTTTTCCCGGTTGCTGTCAGTCAGCAATTCCCGGCGGAGCTGATCGGCATCGATCTGGCGGTCACGGTAATAGATACGGCACGGTTGTTCCGGAGCTTCCGGAGCAGTCACTGTAACGATCGAACGCCCCAACCCCACCGCCTGCGGCACTTGAGCCGCCTGCGGCAGATTCACCCGGATACCGGAAATCCTCACCACCGATGATGCCAGTAAAAGGAAAAAGATCAATAAGAAAAACAGATCGGCCAAAGCAATGTACTGCCCGATGCGCCACAACGGCCGCAATCTGGTTTTGTAACAGCCGGAACCGTATTGTCCGGTGGGATTCATTTTTTATCCTCCGCTTCTTCGCCGTTATCCATTCTTTCAAAAAATCCGGTCAATTCCACGGCGGCCTTTTCCATATCCAGAGTCAACACTCCCACGCGCACCGTCAGATAGGAATAGGCCAGATGGCAGGGAATGGAGGCCGTCAAACCGGCCGCCGTTGTCAGCAATGCTTCAGCCAGCGGACCGCCGATATCTCCGGCAGAGAAGTATTCGCTGGCCTGAATAGCTTCAAACGCATTGAGCATACCAAGCACCGTACCAAGCAGGCCCAGCAGCAGAAATACATAACTTAAAGTACCGATCAAAGCGATGTGTCTTTCCAGTTTCGGCAGTTCATCCATTGCGGCATCATCGATCGCCATGCGGATATTGCTATCGCCGCGCTGGCGGGCAAGAATACCGGCACTGAGCAATCTGGCCACCGGACCGGGAGTATTGTCGCACAATGTCAATGCCTCGACCACACCGTTGCGTTTAAGCACGTTGAAAAGTCCCCTCATCAACTCCCGCACACTGATCTCATCACGGTGAAACTGAAAAACTTTTACCAGAAAAATAAACAATGCCAGAACTGCACAAACCAGAATCACCCACATTATCGGGCCGCCATCATTCATCAACTTGAAAAAAAACATCTTTGTTGCTCCGTATTTTAAATTTCTGTCAATTTCCTTTATTCCGTCCGGTAAACTGCTGACGGTAATTTTCCCGCATTGCGGCAATTACTTCAGGATCCTCCACCACTCCGGCGAGCTGATCGATCAACCGCATTCCCCGCTGAAGTGCACCATTTTCCCGCCTTTCCACGATCAGCCGCAAAGCTGATTCACAGCTTCTTACTCCCCAGATATCCTCCGGGAAAAGCTGCTGTCTGTGCATATCCACCGCAGTATAAACGGCCTTTTCGTAACAGCTCAACGCTTCGGCATTCTTACCGGCATGTTCCAGAGCGATACCCAATTTACAGAATGCCTCAAGGCGGATCTGCAAAAATTTGCTTGATTCAGATAATTCAGTGAAAACGGCGATACACTGCGCAACGGCCTCCGGATTCAACGGCGCCTTAGCGGCCAGATCGCAATCCCCGGCCCGCAGTAAAGCGATATCCGACTGCAGGGAACCTTTCTGCAATGCGGCACTGCGCAAAAATGCACTTTCAGCCTCCGGCAGTTTACCCATCCGGAACAAAATCTCTCCGGTACGGAGCAAACTTTCCGCCGCCAGAAATTTATCCGTATTTTCATGCAGGCCATTCAGAATCTGCAATGCTTCCGGCGATTTCCCGGCCCGGTCAGCAAATACCGCCCGGAGCAAAGCGGCCTCGGCGGCATAAGATTTTCCGGCAAAATTTTCTTCCACTTTGTGCAAATCTGCGATCACTCCGGCGGCATCTGCCGCTTCACCGGTATATCTGGCCGCCTGCCGCAGAACCAATACCGCAAATGCCGGATTTGAAGCATGTTTTTCCCGCAGAATTGCCGCTGCTTTGGCAGAATTTTCTTTTTCACCGGCCAAATCAAAGAGCTCCACTGCCACGAATAACGCTTCCGGAGTCTTCTCATATTCCGGATATTGCAAAGCAAATGCCAGAAACTCTGCGGCAGTTTCCGGAGCGGAAAAATTACTGTCTTTATACGCCATTAAAGCCGCTTTGAATCCGGCCGTGGCGGCATATTTTTCTACCGGCATAGCTGCGGCCTGCTGAAAATATTTTCTGCCCTGACGGTATAACCTTGATCTTTCCAATAACTCACCGAGTGCCACTTTGGCCGCCGCGACATATTCAATATTTTCCGATGAAGTGAGCTTCTGGGCATATTCCCGGATCATTACCGGATTATCGTTCCTTATACCGAATTCCATCAGCAAAAATGCCACTTTTTCAATATCATCACGGCGTTTGCGGTTTTCAGCCTGCCGGTAAGCTGCCAGCAGCTGATTCCCGGCCTCTTCCGGATGGCGGTTATTTTCCAGAAATGCGGCATACCGGCACTGCCAGATAATGCTCATATCAGATTCCTGGATCAAAATCCGGTTGAATTTTTCCAATGCCGCAAAATCTTTAAGTGCTTCAGCACAAATCACTGCATTGGCCGCCGATTTCAGCCGCAATTCCGCCGCTTCGCCTTTGCTTCCGGCGGTATTATCCGCTAAAAAGGCGTAGAGTTTCAACGCCTGTGCATAGGATTTTTTACCGTACAACACCCCGGCAGTATTGAAAACCACTGTCAGACGGTCTCCGGCCTGCGGATAAATCCGGTAATAATTTTCGGCTGAAGAGGCCGCCCGGTCAGCATCAAAATTCAACAGCCTGATCAACAGCTGACGGTGAATCTCCTCTTTCAACTCTGTTTCGGCAGTAAATTCCCCGGCCCGGGTCAGCAAAGCGGCGGCGAACTGATTATCGCCGCTTTCCCCGGCCGCCGCTGCACCTTTGGAAAACAATTCCAGCAGCCGGATATGAGACTGCCGGGGCAATTTTTCCAGAAATGCCGGTAAATTGGCCTTGAATCTGTCGATTTTTCCCTGATGCACATCAGCCAGATAGGTAAGCAATTCAGTATCAGCATCCCGCCACTCTTCCGGCAGAATTGCCAGGATCCTTTGGGCTTCACCGGGCTGCTTGAGCTGGATCAATGCATAAACCGCTTCGCGCACGGCATATCTCCGCCACGGTGATTCAGGTCTGACAGTCAAACTTCCCGCCAACCGGCCCACTTCAAATACCTGACCGGCAAGCATGGCTTCACGCAGCATGCCGGTTTCTTCAGCGGGCCACTCTTTTCCGGGGACGCCGGCAATGCGGAGAAATAATTCACAGCCTTCGGCTTCCCGGCCGGTATTCATATAGAGAGTTCCCAAACTGAAAAGTCTGGCATCTTCCATTACCGGATCGGCAGTACGCAAGTTTTTGAAAAAGTTTTCCGCATCAGCATATTTTCCTTCCGCTGCCAACATGTCGCCTTCCAAAGTGCCGGTCGAACGCAACGGGTGGCGGCGGCGGAACTCCTGAAGCACCTCACGGGCTTCCTCAAGCTGACCGCTGTGTAAATAGGCCACACCGAGATTGAGGGCACAATCGGCCCACTCATCCGGCTGATTATTCCGCAACGCTTCAGCCATGGCACTTTCATAACTGGAGATCGCATTGCGGTAATCTCCGGCATAAAAGGCCGCATCACCGAGGCGGCGGCATGCCGAAATATCAGCATTGGCAACGGCTCCGGAAATCAGAACCGCACCCAGAATAATTCGCGGCAGAAAACTTTTCACTCAAACTTTCCTCAAGCTTGAACCGGCACTTCACCGGCAGAATTATCTTTTTTGGAAACCGCAGCAGCTTTGTCTGCGGCGATCTTCTCTTTGATACGGTCAAAAATCTTCTGCTGTAATTCCGGATCGTCGGCCAGCAGCTGTTTGGTCTGATCCCGGCCCTGACCGAGCTGTTCGCCGTTAAAGCTGAACCATGAACCGCGTTTTTCAATGATCCCCATATCCGTTGCCACATCCAGCACCGAACCGGTTTTGCTGATACCTTCATTGTACATGATATCAAATTCCGCAACTTTGAATGGGGGTGCCATCTTGTTTTTGATAACTTTGACTCTGGCCCGGTTGCCGATCACCGTGTCACCGACTTTGATCGCAGTGGATTTGCGGATATCCATACGCACCGAAGCGTAGAATTTCAAAGCATTTCCGCCGGGAGTGGTTTCCGGATTGCCGTACATCACACCGATCTTTTCCCGGATCTGGTTGGTGAAAATCACACAAGTTTTGCTGCGGCTGGCCGCACCGGTGATCTTGCGCAAAGCCTGCGACATCAAACGAGCCTGCAAACCGACGTGGGAATCACCCATCTGGCCCTCGATCTCCGCCCGGGGAACCAGAGCTGCCACCGAGTCAACGACCAGTACATCCAGAGCATTACTGCGGATCAGGGCATCGACAATGTTGAGTGCATCCTCACCGCAATCGGGCTGGGAAACCACCAGTTTATCCACATTCACCCCGATCTTGCGGGCGTATGCCGGGTCAAGCGCATGCTCCACATCAATGATCGCCGCATGACCGCCGGCAGCTTGCGCATTGGCGATAACATGCAGACACAAGGTGGTCTTGCCGCTGGATTCCGGTCCGAAAATCTCCACGATCCGGCCTTTGGGCAAACCGTAGATACCCAGAGCCAGATCCAGTGCCATACTGCCGGTGCTGATCACCGGCACATCGGTCACGGCTGCCTCTTCACCAAGGCGCATGATCGAACCTTTTCCGAACTCCTTTTCGATCTGGCTGATCACCAGTGAAAGGCTCTTTTCCTTATCCACTGCGGGAATATCTTTTTCTGCCATAATATTTTATCCTCAACTTTCCGTAAATTAAATATCCAGATCTTTGACTTTGGCGGCGTGTTTTTCAATATATTCCCGCCGCGGCTCGACCACATCACCCATAAGCAAATTGAAAATCCGGTCGGCGTTGATGGCATCTTCCATCGTGACCCGGATCATGGTACGGGTGTTGGGATCCATAGTGGTTTCCCAGAGCTGTTCGGAATTCATCTCACCGAGACCTTTGTAGCGGTTGATACGCAGACCGCCGCCGGATTGACCGCTGGAACGGATCGTCTGGAAAAGTTCCTTGAGCGAAAATACCGGTTTTTCATCTTTGCCGCCTTTGCCGGAAATACGGCAGATTTCCGTTTCACCGGCGGAAAATACCTGTTGAGCCGTAATATTGTATTTCGCCAGATCGGCAACTATACCCACGCAATTTTCCGCTTCAAAGATATTCACACTGTCGATCCGGCTGGCAATATTGGCATCATCCAGCGTGCCGACGGCACGCAAACGTGCTTCGGCATCGGCAATGATCTGCTGTTCCTCGTCGCCGGTGTAGGCAAAAACCGCCGTGGAACTGCCGTCATGCTCACGCACCGTGATATGCGCCACCGGGCAGCGGCCGTCTTCCCGGATCACATTGAAGTAATCCGCCGCTTCCAGACCGCATCTTGACAAACCGTTTCCGGCTTGTGCGGCACGGTTGTAAATGGCGATGATCTCCCGGGTCTCATCAAGTGTCAATTCCCGGCCGCCCATGGTCACGGTCATATCCTCCAAACCCAATTCCACCAGATAGCGGTTGAGCTGATCGTCGGTGTCGATGTAACTGAATTTTTTACCTTTGCTGACCCGGTACAACGGCGGTTTGGCAATGTAAATGTATCCGGCTTCGATCAGCGGTTTCATCTGACGGAAAAAGAAGGTAAGCAGCAGTGTACGGATGTGCGATCCATCCACATCAGCATCTGTCATGATCACCACCCGGTGGTAACGGGCTTTGCTCACATCAAATTCTTCACCGGTTCCGCAGCCGATGGCATAGAAAAGCGACTGGATCTCTTTGTTGTCAAAAATGCGGTCGATACGCACTTTTTCCACATTGAGCAGTTTACCGCGGATCGGCAGAATCGCCTGAAAACGGCTGTCACGCCCCTGTTTGGCTGAACCGCCGGCCGAGTCACCCTCAACGATGTAAAGTTCACACTTTTCCGGATCCCGGCTGGAGCAGTCAGTCAATTTGCCCTTGATCAGCGTTGCGCCTTTTTTACGGGCCGCTTCACGGGCTTTACGGGCCGCCTCACGGGCGCGGGAAGCGAGGATCACATTGCCGACGATCCGTTTGGCAACTTCCGGATGTTCCTCAAGATATGCGCCCAATTCCTCATTGATCACCGAACCGACGATGCCGCTGACCTCCGAATTGCCCAGCTTGGTCTTGGTCTGTCCCTCAAACTGCGGATCGGGTACTTTGACACTGATCACTGCTGAAAGACCTTCGCAAACGTCGGATTGTTTGACATTTTCCTTGCCCAGTTCCTTGGCCATGAATTCGTGGCCGTAGTTATTGACCGTACGGGTCAGCGATGAAAGGAAACCGGAAAGATGCGTACCGCCGTCGACCGTATTGATGTTGTTGGTATATGCCATGATCTGTGAGGTGATGCCGTCGATGTACTGCATGGCGACTTCCACATCGATACCATCCTTTTCACGGTGGAAGTAAAGCACTTCCGGATTCAATACTTCACGGTCGGTGTTGAGCAGTGAAACAAACTCTTTGATACCGCCCTCAAAGTAGAAAAGCTCTTCTCTGGCCTCACTGTCAGCCGCTTCGCGCTCATCGCAAAGCGTAATGTGGATGCCGCGATTGAGAAACGCCAGTTCCCGAAGACGTTTGGCCAGCGTCTGACGGACATAGGTCGTCGTCTGAAAAATCGAACCGTCAGGTTTGAAACTGACCTTTGTACCACGCTTATCCGTAGGCCCCAGATCGATCAACGGCTTGGTGGTAATACCCCGCTGAAATCCGATCATATGTTTGCGGCCGTTGCGGTGAACTTCCACATTGAGCCAGTCACTCAAGGCATTCACACATGACACACCGACACCATGCAGACCGCCGGAAACCTTGTAGTTGCTGTGGTCAAATTTACCGCCGGCATGCAAAACAGTCAACACCACTTCCACCGCCGGCTTGCCTTCGCCCTCGTGCATATCCACCGGAATACCGCGGCCGTCATCTTCCACGGTGATCGAATTATCCTCGTGGATGATGACCCGGATATCGTTGGCATAACCGGCAAGTGCTTCGTCGATGGAGTTGTCGACCACTTCGTAAACCAGATGGTGCAAACCGCGTTCACCGATGTCACCGATGTACATGGAAGGGCGCACCCGGACAGCTTCCAAACCTTCCAGTACGGTGATCTTACTGGCACTGTACTCTTCGGATTTATTCGGAGAGACGGGAGTATTATTTTCGCTCATGAATTTTTCTCTTTCTCAAAGGGTTTTGAGGACTTTAAAATTTGCCTCTTTTTTAAAAAATTTTTACTCGCCCTTACAATACACCTTTTACAGACAATTTTCAAGTCTTTTTTCTCTTTAGAGAAAATATTTTTTGCAAAGCAGTGCGCGGCAAGGTCGCCGCCCTTGACAGTGGCTCCGCCCCCGGAGAAATTTTACGGCGTAAACAATACAATTAAAAACTACCTTACTCGCAGTTATGAGTACGGCGTAAGCCGCACGGAATGACGGAGAGCGAGGCCTCCGGAAAATCGACTGAAACCGCCGAGTGCGAAGCACGAGCGGCGAGGCCGCTCTCCT
>JAFVZS010000054.1 GCA_017508015.1 Lentisphaeria bacterium | reverse complement strand
TCATTCCGCATTGAATACATGAGTTGTTCACTTTACATCCACGACCATGCCGCCGTGTTCCAGTGAATACTGCGCCGCCAATCCGGCAAGTGCGGCGTTCCAACCGGCTTCCGGCGGAACAGACGGTTCACTGATTTCATTGCGGATGAGCCGGATAAATTCGGCACAAATCTGCGGATCAGCTCCGCCGTGACCGATTTCCAGCTGATCTCTGGTCAGACCGTTGAGCATATCAAAGACTGCTGTCGGCTGATCGTTACGGCCGTGACCGCGTTTCCAAAGCTTGACCGTACTTTCGATTTCACTGTTTTCTATACGGCCTTTCGTGCCGATAAAAGTGTAGTTGCGGTGGTAATCCGGTGTAAAATGGCACTCATTGTATGATACTGGGATGCCGTTGTCCAGCAAAAACATACAGGTGTAATTATCCGGCACATTGACCTCTTTGCGGTAAACGCAGTATTTGCGTTCCGGTTTTGCATCGGTATTCATTGCCGGCATCTGGGACTCAATGCAAGTGTCTTTCAATTCGCAATCAGGACAGGCAAGTTTATTGTCTTTATCCCCTCCGAATATCTCCAGTCCGCCAAATGCCGAGGCTTTTACCGTATGGTGACCGGTAATGAAGTGGATAACGTCGATATCATGCGAACCTTTCTGCAGAAGCAAGCTGCCGACATTCTTTTTGTTGGCATGCCAGTCGTGGAAGTAATAAATGCTGCCCATCCCGACAAAATGGCGCACCCAAACCGCTTTAATCTCCCCGATCTCTCCGGCATCGACCAACTCTTTCATTTTGCGCACAAACGGCATATAACGCATATTGAAGCCGATCATCAGTTTTCCCGGATGGCGTTCGGCGGCTTCGCGGATGGCGTGGCACTCTTCGACAGTGACCGCCAGCGGTTTTTCACAATAGACGAATTTTCCGGCGTCAAGAGCTGCTACGACCATTTCGCCATGCAGATAATCCGGAGTGGCAACCACGATACCGTCCAAATCGTCTCTGGTAAGCAAATCACGATAATCTTTGGTTACAAATGCCTCCGGATTGCATCGGGAAAGGAATTTGTCGATGGAATCCTGTGAAATATCCGCTCCGGCGGCGACAGTGACACCCTCTGCCGGATTATGCCAGTACCGCCACAAACATCCTCTGCCGTTGACGCCGATTATTCCAAGTCTTACTTCTTTCATTATCTCTATCCTGTTTATTAATGAATATCGCCATGCCATAATGTTCCATTCGGTGACAGCGGAATGTTTTCCAATTCGGTTCTGGTTTTGTGACCTGCGTGTCCGTCAAAGAATGCCATATTACTGCCTTTTGCATGGGTAGGTTCCAGAGAATAAAGGGTATCGCCGTTGCGCCGGACTGTAAAACCGGTATCGATTGTACCACGGGAATCGGCAAGAAGCATTACCCCGGAGGTGTTATTGAACAAAGTCATTTTCCGGTAGACAAACAAATGACTGTTGCCGAAAATATGCAGTCTGCTGGTTTGGGAAATATTTACCCCGTAGTCCCCCGTATGGCCTTTGGGATTGTGGCGCGGATAATTGTCTTTATCACAGTAACCGTAGCTCGGCTGATTTTTGGTTTTCTCCGGCAGCAAAGACGGCATTGACGGACACTCATAGACCTCTTTGGAACTATTGGTATAGGTCCAGAACATATCCACCCAGGTCGGTTCAAGTTTCGGTGACCCCTGGGCCGTTTGGGTATATGCGGCTGTGTAGCCGTCGTTGTCGTCGCAATACATATTGTGCGCGACGCCGAGCTGTTTTATATTGTTAGTGCATGACGACTGCATACCGCGTTCACGGGCGGAGTTGAGAGCCGGCAGCAGAATCGAAGCAAGTATCGCGATTATCGCGACGACCACCAATAGCTCGATCAGCGTGAATGCTGATCGAATGAAGCACAGCTCCGCTGTGTGAAGCGCAGCGTTGCTGCATGAAGCGTTTGCCTGCGGCAAACATGAAGCACTTGCTTTGCAAGTATGATGCGGCGTATTTTTGTGAGCGGCACTCTCCGTATGTTTCCGTACATATCCGTACTGATCCGTACAAATAAAGCGTTTGAAAAAATCACGGCAGAGTTGTGAGGTGACCACCAGAAGTTCGATCAGCGTGAACGCTGATCTGGTGCAGTTGTATTGTGTTGCCGGTTTTGCAGAC
>JAFVZS010000053.1 GCA_017508015.1 Lentisphaeria bacterium | reverse complement strand
GTCTGCCAACGAAAGCTGGAATGATACGCTGTTCCGGAAGTTCCACACCGGCGCACTTCCCCTTGCGAAGTGTACAGTTGTGCATTGTTTAATCCTTTCATGTTACGCGCACTTTGTACCACGGTGAGGAATCTGGCTCTGCCGTTTCCGGCATCACAGTTGCGCGACAGCTCCCGATTCACACGGGATTCACTCATTATTCCGTGAAGATTGTCTCATAATATAGCATCAAAAAACGCTTTTTACAATTTCTTCCACTTGAAAAAATATTTCTTTGACGGTAAGTTATAAATAAAACATTTTTCAGGGAGATAAACGATGTTCAACAAGACCAGTATGAAGTTTCTGGAGCAGCTTATGCGCTCCGCCAGTCCGACCGGATACGAATCCGAAGCTGCCGGGATTTTCAAAAATTATCTCAAAGAGTGCTGCGATGTAAAATGCGATGTCATGGGCAATACCATCGCCGCACTCAACAGCGATGCTCCGGTGCGGGTGATGCTCGCCGGTCACTATGACGAAATCGGTTTTCAAATCGTCTATATTTCTGAAGAGGGTCTGCTCTACTTCCGGGCCAATGGCGGTATTGATAAACTCAATGTACCATCCAGTGAAGTCGATGTGCTTACCGCCAATGGCCGCATCCCCGGCGTGATCGGTAAAAAACCGATCCACCTGCTCACCCCCGCCGAAAGAGAAAAAGCCATCGAAATCAAGGATATGTGGATCGATATCGGCGCTTCTTCACGCAAAGAAGCCGAAAAACTCGTCGCCATCGGCGATCCGGTGGTCATGCGTGAAAACTTCCGCATGCTCAACAAAAACCGCTTTATATCCAAGGGCACCGATGACAAGATCGGAGCATTCATCGTTGCGGAAACCATGCGCCGTCTGGCCAAACGCAAACTCAATGTCGCCGTTTTCGGTGTCGGAACCGTTCAGGAAGAGGTCGGGCTGCGGGGAGCCACTGCCGGAGTTTATGCGGTTGATCCGCACATCGGTTTCGGTATCGATGTCGGATTTGCCACAGATTTGCCGGATATTCCCAAGAAACAATACGGCGATATCACGCTGGGCAAAGGCCCGGCTTTGAGTCACAGCTGCGACAACAATATCGTGCTTGGCAAAATCATCCGTGCCACTGCCAAAGCCTGCAAGATACCTTATCAGGAATCGGTGGCCCACCGGGCTACCGGCGGCACAGATACCGCCGCCATGCAGCTCAGCCGCGGCGGTGTTGCCACCGCACTGCTCAGCATTCCCAACCGTTACATGCACAGTCAGGTGGAAATGTGCGATCTGCGGGATGCCGAAGCTGCCATCGATCTGCTTACTGAAACAATTGCCGCATTTACCGGCAAAGAATCTTTCATCCCGGTGGAATAAACTGTGAAAACGAAAGAACAAGGTCTGGCCAATTACGTTCATACCGGCGGATTCAACCGTCTTGCCGGCAGACCGAGTGCGCCGGGAAGCTGGCGGCCGGAACGCAGTTCCGCCCGCTGGCGCATGGCACTGGTGATTTGCGGAACAGCCTTTTTGCTTACCGGCATATTTTTTGTAATTTTCTGACCGCTTCGGAGGAATGATATGAATGATTTTGTAACCTCATTACCGGCACAAGCCGCCGCAAAATGCATTATTGAAACCGCAAGATCTCTGGAACTTCTTAACCGGCCGATAGCGGTTTCCGGTGAATTGGCCGATGCCGAAAAGCTTCTATTTGTCAAAATGTTTCAAAAGATGGATGAACACATCAAATCTCACGGCGAAGAATTATCTGCCGATGAGGTCAGTTCACTTTTCACTTTTGTCTTTGCCAAAGCCGCTGAATCGGTAACCAACATGTTCAACCGGAAAGAGCAGAATTTCGATTTGACCGGCATGTTTGACGGCCGCATCCCGCTTTATGCCGACGATGCGGTGACTGCGGAATTCAAAAGTTCCCAATTCCCGGCTCTCTGCACGCGCAACTATTTGGAGTTCACCGGCAAAGAGGCTGATGCGTTAGCCGGGTGTGATCCGCTGCTGCTGCTTTTTGAAGCCTTGAAGTGGTGCTTCCGCCTCAGCTGCCATCTGGCAATAACAGTGGTGGAAAATCACAACGCCATATCTTGAAATAATCGTCAGACGGCGGCGCATTGCGGGCAATTCCGCCCCTTTTCCGCCGTATTTTTTACGGAATATTCAGATCGGGAAATTCCCGTTTCCAATATTCCGCATTGACTCTGAAATGCTGTGGTGAACACCCGTACATTTCCCGGAATTTCCGATAAAAAGCTGTCAGACTGGAAAAATGCACTTCCGCGGCAACAGCCGCAATGGGCAGATCGGTTTGAATCAGCCGGAGTGCGGCAACTTTCAGGCGGAAATTCAAAATATAATGTTGCGGAGAACAATCAAAGTGCCGCCGCCATTCCCGGAAAAATCCGGCATGAGAAAATCCAAAACGGGAAGCAACCGTATCGCAGGAAATTTTTTGCTCAAAATGATGCTGCAAATAAAGTGCCGCCTCCCGGATACGGCTTTCCGGATCAGATTGATATTCATCGGAAATACGCTGAAAACAAACCTCCCGGATGATTTGCAGACAAACCCAATCCAATTGATCGACTATTCCGCGGACGGTGAAACGCCCCAGCAGATGACGGAACTCGGCGATCAGATGCAGCAGATTTTCACTTAACCGGATCGGCCAGAAAGGTTCATCCGGTATCAATCCCCACTCCCGCAGCAAAATTTCATCTGCCGGCTGAAAATAAAAAGCGATGGTGTCCCGCGGAAGATCCCCCGCAACCGCGATCCTCATGCCCGGTGTCTTGAAAATCACATTGGGAAACGGAATATTCATGGGAATGCCATCGATCCGGTCTTCACATCGTTTGGCAGCAGAACGGAGGCGCAAACTGACTTCCAGCAGCCGACAAACCTTTTCCTGCCCGGTAAAAGGAAAAACACAATTGTTGCAATAGTAAATACCACCGATTTTCAAAGGAAAATTTCCGACCCGGCGAATTTTCCAAATAGATGAATTATGCCATGACATAAAATACCCCCCGACAGATGCTTTTTTCTATAATATGACACTGAAACACCCCTTTTTCAAGTCGTAAACCTTTGCTTTTGATACAAAACGATACTGTTTGTGATACAATACGCCATTGTCACAACCGGGCATCAATGCTATATTATGCTCAAAGGAAGGAGTCTTTGAAACATGAAACATTTTGATGTTGCCGTGTGCGGCGGGGGGATCGCCGGTGTCGCTGCCGCACTTGCGGCCTCCCGGCGCGGCAAAAAAGTTATACTGGTGGAAAAACAATGCGTGCCCGGCGGACTTGCCACTTCCGGACTGATCTACGTTTATCTGCCGATCAGCGATAACCGGGATGTAAAAATCGCCGGCGGACTGCCGGAAGAACTGTTGAAACAATGTCAGGAGTACGGTCCGTTTACCATCGAAGAAAAATGGAGCGGCATTCCGGATGGCGACAGCGGAGCACACAGTAACCGCTATTGCTGTTGTTTTTCTCCTGCGGGATATGGCTTGACACTGGAAAAAATGCTCCGGGAATCCGGCACGGAAGTGCGCTTGGAAACCACCGTTACTCAAGCATACTGCAATGGAAAAAAACGTCTGAAAGAAATTGAACTTTTCTGCGGGGCAGAACGGGAGAATATTTCCGCAGAATGCTTCATCGATGCCACCGGCGGTGCTTTCCTTTTGCGGATGGCCGGAGAAAAGGTGTTCCCGGAAACCAATTACAGCACACCATGGTTCATGGAAACAAACAAACACTCGCGGAGTGCTTATCATCTGACCGGAGATCTGCACATTCAACCCATACCGGTTCCGGCAAAAGACGGACAAATGGCACAAGTGCTTTCTGCGGATGAACTTCAGGAGTTCATCCGCCGTCAGTACCGGGAAATACGGCGTTATTATGATACCATGAGTGCCAAAGAGCGCAAAGTCTGCTACCCGGTTCATCTGCCGGGGATGCCGCAATTACGGAAAATCGCACGCATCAGCGCAATGGCGGAAATTAAAGCCGGTGAAGCCGGAAAGTTTTGTGCGGACTCGGTGGGGGTCGCCGCCGACTGGCGTCAGACAGCTACCGCCTGGGAAACACCATACGGAGCACTGGTACCTCAAACCATCCGGGGGGCATTGGCAGCCGGCAGATGCATCAACTCTTCCGGTGATGCCTGGGAGGTTTTCCGGGTGATACCGGCGGCCGCCATGACCGGCGAAGCCGCCGGGATCGCCGCAGCGATGGCTGCAGAACAAAAGCTGGATCCCCAAGATATTCCGATTGCGGATTTACAGCGCGAATTGCGTAAGAACGGCGTGATCATCCACATCAATGATGTCGAATAAAGCAACACAGGAGAGGGAAAATGGAGCGTAAAATTACAATTACCGGAACTTTTTTGGATGAAATAACCGCCGATATTCCCGGCAACAACTGGGGAGAAGCGGAGTGGGATGCCGATTTTGCTTCCATGAAAGAAGCCGGCATCAAACGGGTCTTTATGATCCGGGCCGGATTCAACCGGACTCTGGCATATCCATCCAGAGTCATTGCTGAAAGAGAACATGTTTATCCGGTCTATGACGACAGGATCCGCCAATTTCTCGATCTTGCCGAAAAGTACGATATGGAATTCTGGCCGGGCAACTATGTGGGGATAAAACCGGATGGTCACTACATCAACGACCTCGAATTTGATAAACGTGTAGCAGATGAGATATGGGAGCATTACGGAAAAAATTCACCGGCTTTCGGAGGTTGGTATTTTTCCAAGGAGATCGGAAAAAATGTAAATGCTGTTACAGATGTCTTTGTGGAACTTGCCCGGCATTGCAAAAAAATTTCCGGCAACAAACCCGTAATGATCTCTCCGTGGCTTTCCATTTTACCGGATGCCCGCCGGATGCCCGGCGGTCATATCGCCGAATGGGAGATCCCGCCGATGGATTTTGAACTTTTCAGGAAAGATTGGGAAGAGATGTTCAGCAGACTTGCCGGAGCAGTCGATATCGTGGCCTTTCAGGATGGCCTTATTCCCTATCCGTATTTTGAGGAAATCTGCCGGATCATGAAAAGCGAGGGGGAAAAATCCGGTATTACAGTTTGGATCAATTGCGAATCTTTTGACCGCGACATGCCTTTCCGTTTCCCGCCGATCAATTGGCGGACAATGCGTTACAAACTGGAAACAGCCTCAAAAGTTGGTATCAGTGAAGCTGTAACCTTTGAATATTCCCACTTTATGAGTCCTTATTCCATGTGGCCGTCAGCAGGAAAGTTGCGGGAAAGGTATTTACAGTGGCGAAACGGGGATGCTCCGGTTGCCGAACTGAAGTAACGCATTCTCCGGTTAAAATCATATATGTATCGGAAAAGTTCCCGAAATAACAACAACCAACCCAAAGGAGCACTATGAAAAAAGCGATACTGCACTCACCGGTCTGTGAAATGACATGCCGCCGAAAAATTCTTATGCTTATCAAACTGCTTGTGATGACTCCGTATCTTTGCTGTGATTGGATTTCCGGGGTGTTGAAAATGAAAAGAACCGCGAGGAGTTCTTTTTCACCTGCCAGCTTCACTCCGGGACACCTTCACATCTTCACCCGATCGGCGTTTACGCTGATCGAACTGTTGGTGGTCATCGCACAACACTGCCGTCATTTTTTCAGAGGCTTTATTTGTACGGATCAGTACGGATGTGTACGGAAACATACGGAGAGTGCCGCTCTCAAAAATACGCCGCATCATACTTGCAAAGCAAGTGCTTCATGTTTGCCGCAGGCAAACGCTT
>JAFVZS010000052.1 GCA_017508015.1 Lentisphaeria bacterium | reverse complement strand
GTGCCGAATATATCATGGCATTCGGCAATGAAAATGTCATCCTCTGTGAGCGCGGCGTGCGCACCTTTGAGACCTATACCCGCAATACGCTGGATATTTCCGCCGTGCCGGTGTTGAAAAAACTTTCCCACCTGCCGGTGATCGTTGATCCCAGTCATGCTGTGGGATTTGCCGAATTTGTCATGCCGCTGTCACTGTCGGCAGTTGCCGCCGGAGCTGACGGACTTATTATCGAAGTTCACAACAATCCGGCATGTGCCAAATGTGACGGTATGCAAAGTCTTACCCCGGAAGTATTTAACACAACGATGAAAAGATTGAATAAACTTAAAGCTGCTCTGAGTGAGGATTGAGCAATGGATGAGAGCATGCTGGCCAATGCCAGAAAAGAGATCGACCGGATCAATGCCGGATTGACCGGATTGCTGGTCGAAAGAATGAGACAAGTCGATATTGTTGCCGCCTGGAAACGGGAAAATAATCTGCCGGTTTCCGTACCGGCCAGAGAAGAGGCGATCATTGCCAAAGTCTGCGCTCAATGCGGAAAGGAGTTTGCCCCGGAAATCGAAAAAATCTTCCGGGCGATATTCAAAATCAGCTGCGAACGTGAAGAAAGACTCATTGCTTCCGGAGGAAAAAAATGAATTGGCGCGTTTCACCGGCTTCACAACTCGAAGGAAAAATCGCCGTTCCCGGTTCCAAAAGCCACACCATCCGGGCGGTGATCGCCGCTTTGCTCGGTAACGGAACTTCATATATTCACGCTCCGCTTTACAGTGCCGATACCCGCAGTGCATTGCAGGCCGCCCGGAATCTGGGAGCTGAAGTGGAGGAAACTGCAAAATTGTGGAAAATCACCGGATGCGGAAAAAACTTTTCCACTCCGGCCGGGGCCATCGATCTGGGCAATTCCGGTACGACTATGCGCATCATTACTGCCGCCGCCGCACTCGGTTCACAGAAAATAACCTTTGACGGAGACGGATCTTTGCGGACACGGATCATGCAAGGCGAACTGGATTCATTAGCCGATCTCGGCGCAGAGTGCCGGAGCAGCAACGGATTTGCGCCACTGTCAATCCGCGGACCGTTGACCGGCGGCAAAACCAAAGTCGACGGTACAACCAGTCAATATCTGACGGCACTTTTGATGGCTCTGCCGCTGGCATCCGGAAATTCAGAGCTCACACTGGATTTTCTCAATGAAGCCGATTATGTACGCATCACATTGGATTGGCTGAAACGGTGCGGCATATCGGTCAATATTTCCGATGATCTTTTGCATTGCACCATACCGGGAAATCAGCAATATGCCGCTTTTGACCGGGTGATCCCGGCGGATTTTTCCACGGCAGCATTTCCGTTGGGAGCCGGTATCGTTGCCGGTAAAGAGGTACGGATCGCCAATTTGGATTTCGATGATCTGCAAGGCGATAAACGGGTATTTGATTATGTCAGAAAAATGCATGGAAATATTTCCATGGATCACGGCGATGTCGTTGTGCGCCAATCCAGGCTTGCCGGAGCGGAATTTGACCTCAACGCCACTCCGGATGCCCTGCCGCTGATGGCGGTGCTGGGATGCTTTGCCGATGGTGTAACCAAATTGCTCAACGTGCCGCAAGCCAGATTCAAAGAGTGTGACCGCATCGCCGTCATGACCGCTGAATTGCGCAAGATGGGCGCGGAAATCACTGAATTGCCCGACGGCATGGTGATTTGCGGCGGTAAAAAACTTTGCGGTTGTACCGTGGAAAGCTGCCGCGACCACCGGATAGCCATGGCCCTGAGCATTGCCGCAATGGGAGCAGAGGGCGAAACCACGATCATTGACGGCGATTGCTGTCAGGTAACTTATCCGGATTTTGCCGCTGACTTCCGCAAACTCGGCGCAAAAATCGAGTCGTTGTAAAATCGTTTGGCAATGTCCGAAATGTTGTAGAACTTGCATTCAAGAGTCGTTTTTGTCAACAATAACGCTCAGATCCACACGCCTTGCCACAGCGCAGTGAAACGAAGAGTGGGGAATGCAGTGCTGAATTGCATCACAACAATTGAGACAACAGGTAATGTTTTCAACCGGATCTGCATGGGTCAGCTCCAACCGGTGGCGGCTTGCGGGTAATATTTTTCACAAAAATCAAGACAATAACTATTTATGGGAAATCAGCCGTTAATAATCCCCCTGATGCCTCCGTACACTCCGTTCTCTCCGTTCTCTCCGTACAAATCTGCGTTTTCAACCTGTGTACCCGACTGTTGCGGCGCAGGAGCAAGGCGCGAGATTACCCGCAAGCCGACACCGCAGGTTATATTTTTCAACCAGATCAGCCTGGGTCAGTTCCAACCGGTGGATGGATTGCGGAGGAAGGTCGGGTTTTGCGATGAGCACGCAACAGG
>JAFVZS010000051.1 GCA_017508015.1 Lentisphaeria bacterium | reverse complement strand
CGTTGCCGCCGTAACCTGAACCGTAAGACCAGATTTCACGGGTTTCGGGGAAGTGAGCGATATATT
The DNA here is from genome assembly GCA_017508015.1 of Lentisphaeria bacterium. Taxonomy (GTDB): domain Bacteria; phylum Verrucomicrobiota; class Lentisphaeria; order Victivallales; family Victivallaceae; genus UBA1784. The sequence goes on along the minus strand of JAFVZS010000051.1, from coordinate 11,531 downwards.
TCTGATCCAACGGAGCGCAGGGCCAGATACCATTATCGGATTCACCGGCGGCCAGCGGTTTACCGACGGAGTGGACACAGGGAACAAATTCACCGTCGCCGAGGACATCGAGAACCTTGGTGCCGACACGGGTCATGACGACCATGTTGATCACCACGTAGGCGGAGTCAGTGATTTCAACACCGATTTTGGCGATCGGGGAACCTACCGGGCCCATGCTGAAGGGGATGATGTACATGGTACGGCCGTGCATACATCCTTTGTAGAGGCCGAGCATGGTGGTTTTGAGTTCTTTGGGATCGATCCAGTTATTGGTCGGACCGGCATCTTCCTCTTTTTCAGAAGCGATGAAAGTACGGGCCTCGACACGGGCCACGTCGGAGGGATCGGAGCGGAAAAGCAGACTGTTGGGGCGTTTGGCCGGGTTGAGGCGGGTAGCCAGACCGGAATCGACCATCTCATTGCAGAGGCGGTCATATTCGGCTTTGGAACCATCGCACCAGTAAACGGCATCGGGTTCGCAGATTTCGACCCAGCTGTTGACCCAGGCCAGAAGTTTGGCGTTGTTGGTCGGAGCCTGATTGAGCATCTTTGTCATCATCTCTTCCTTTCTGTTATGTTTTGACAAAAGTGAACGTTTTTTAGATTTTACATGCAGCGGATTCTCTTGAAAAAAACGCTTCATGACAAAAACCGAAATTAACACTTAATATAGCACGCCGCAAGCGTTTTTTCAATGTGAAAAATACGTAAAAAGGATGGAAAAATCGATAAACCCGGTCAGTGATTTTTCGCAGATGCCGCGACAATACCGGAAAGGGCGGCCAATGCGATGATATTCGGAAGAACCATCAGCTGATTGAAAAGATCCTGCAGTTCCCAGACCAGATCGTTTTTGACTAAAGTTCCCAAATAGATGAATCCGAGGGAGGCCAGAGAATATATCCGGATGGATTTTCTGCCGAAAAGGTAGTGGCAGTTGATCCTGCCGAAAAAGTTCCAGCTGATGATCGTGGAAAAGGCAAAGAAAAAGAGACATATGGCAATGAAAATACTGCCGAAATCAGCCGAAGTTATCGAAGCAACAGCGATTTGAGCAAGGTTGGTCTTGGTCAAGCCGGCATTGCTGATAATGGTTTCGTAATTGCTGCCGTCTGCCCCGGCCAGCGGACCGTTGCCGGTATAGATGGTGGAAATGATGATCAAAGCGGTCATGGTCAGGACGATGGCAGTGTCGATAAAAACTCCGATCATAGCCACCGTGCCCTGTTCATGCGGGGTTTTGACATTGGCAAGTGCGTGGGCGTGCGGAGTGGATCCCATACCGGCTTCATTGGAAAATAGACCGCGTTTAACCCCTTGCGTGACGGCAATTTTCAGTGCGGCACCGAATGATCCGCCGATGAGAGCTTCCGGGGTGAAGGCAAATTTGAAGATCACATAAAACGTTTCCGGCAGGCAGTGATAACGGCAGATGAGTATGATCATGCCCCCGGCAAGATAGAGCAGTGCCATGCCGGGAACCAGTTTTTCAGTAACCCGGGCGATGCGGGAAATACCGCCAAGAAAGATCGCTCCGGCCGCGGCGACGATCAATATACCGACCAGATATGCCGGAATGCCGAAAGCATTCTGAAAGGTTTCTCCGATGGAATTGGCTTGAACCATACATCCCATCAAACCCAGTGAGGTGATCGTGGCAACGGCAAAGCAGACGGCAAGAATTTTGCCGAAAAGATTCGGGAATGCATATTTGATATAATAACACGGACCGCCGTGCAGTTTGCCGCTGCTGTCAGATATACGGGTCTTTTGTGCGAGAACGGCTTCAGCGTAACTGGTTGCCATGCCGAAAAAAGCGATGATCCACATCCAGAAGATCGCTCCGGGGCCGCCGGTGAGGATCGCTCCGGAAGCTCCGACGATATTCCCGGTGCCGACTTGAGCGGCCACGGCCGTGGAAAGAGCCTGAAATGAACTTAAACCGCCGGATGAGTTTTTCCCGTGCAGCGAGAAATTGCCGAAAATCCGTTTCCACCCTTCGGCAAAGCAGCGTACTTGCACAAAACGGGTGCGGATGGTGAAGTAAATTCCGGCACCGCAGAGTAAAATGGTCAGTACATAATCGGAAAGATTACGGTTGATCAGCGAAACAATATCCAGAAGTTTGTCCATGAGAGTTTATCCATAGTCAGATGTCAATCCGGCCGCTGAATGCGGCGGCAATCGTCGCTCCGTCGGCGTATGAGAGATTGGCTCCGGCCGGCAGACCGAGGGCCGGACGGGTGATCTTTACCGGTAAATCCTGAAGCAATTCGGCGAGGAATGCCGCAGTGGCCCGGCCTTCCACATCGGAACTCAAGGCGAGAATGACCTCTTTGACTTCCGGTGACGCCGCTCTTTTTTGTAACAGCGGGATATTGAGTGATGAGCCGTCTTCACCATCCAAAGGCGAAATACGGCCGCCGAGCACCAGATATCTGCCCCGGAAATAGTTGCCTTTTTCCACGGCGGCCAGCTGGGTCATATTTTCCACTACGCACAAAAGCGAGTTGTCCCGCCGCGGATCGGAACATATTTCACAGCATCGGCCCCGGGTGCAAATCGCTCCGCATTCCGGACAGGTGCCGACAGTATCCGGCAGAGCCGAGATCAGTGAACCGAATGTACGCAGACGTTTTTCATCCCACTCCAGCATGGCCAAAGCCATCCTTTCTGCTCCTCTCCGGCCGATGCCGGGAAGCAGTTTGAAGTATTCGATAAGTTCGTTCAAAGATTCCGGATAACGCATTAAAGTACAAAATTCATTAGATCTTCAGAAAAAATAAAGAAACGATTTTTCTTAATATATATTGTCATTTGCCGCTTGGCAAGCTCATTGAGTGCAGAAAGCGAAAAATTTTACCGCCTCATCGACGGTTTGTGACAGAGGTTCATAATGATTTTTCGCTTGAAATTTCGTTTCCGTCAAAAATCGGCATTTGATGGAGTTGGTGGAAAGGATGGCAAAATGGACTTTCCGGCATTATTGTGTAAAGTCGTCCATGTGGTCCATTCAGTCCATTTCGTCCATTTGTGTCCATTGAAAACTCTTTTCCGGTCTTTTCAATTCCCTTATTTCAGCTGACCGTTTGGCGGGCAGTTTTTATTTTGCGGCACAACGTGAGAATAGAGCCGGAATTTCACCGGAGCTGATTTTTCAATCTCTTTTTGAATGACTTTTGAAATCCCCTCTTGTAATTTACCGGAAAAAGTGTTATATTCTTCTGAAACGAATATTAAGGATAATCAAACTATGTCTTGGCATAAAATTTTAATACTTCTCGGAGTCATCGCCGCGATCCATCTGGTGGTGATTTTCGGTTGTGTGAGCGGCAGCGGCAGTGGGGAAAATCTGCCGCCGGATCCGTTTGCTGCGGTGCGGGAATCGTTTTTTGACAGATTGTTTGCCGATACCGGCGGCCGGGAGAGGGAAACATCAACTCCGGGAGTGCGGCCGTGGGATTACAGCCGGATGCTGGAAATTCCGGAAACTCTTGCTCAAAAAGCCCAGCGGGCATCAAGCGTGATCATCGTGGAATTATCCGGCCGCCGGGTGCTGTGGGAAAAAAATTCCCGCAATCCGGTGGCGATCGCTTCACTTACCAAGTTGATGACCGCTCTGCTGGTGGCCGAAAAGCTGGAAAAAGATCCGCAATTCAAACTGGATGAAGTCATTACGATTTCTCCGGCCGCCGCTGCGGTTGAATCGCGCAAATTCAGTGCCGGGACCCGGCTTACGGTACAGGATTTGATTCTGGCGATGATGATCGCATCATCCAATGACGCGGCATTTCAGTTGGCTGAAAGAGTCGCCTCTTCAGTGCCGGCGTTTGTGGAAATGATGAATGAACGGGCGGATAAAATGGGGTTGAGCGCAGTCAAATTCAACAGTCCCAATGGTTTGCCGCAGGGCAAAGAAAGGGAGAATTCCTATGCGGCGGCAGCAGATGTCATTCATTTGTGTGAAGCATTGATGAAATATCCGGTGATTATGAGTGCCTGTTCGGAAAGTTACGCCAAATTGAGCAACGATTATCCGGTATATACGACCAACGGTTTGCTGCTGCACCCCCGTTCAAACCGTCCTTATTACCGGAAGGTTCCCGGTTTGATCGGTTTCAAGACCGGTTATACCAATGCCGCAAAATTCTGTCTGGCTTTCGGAGTTGAGCGTAAAGGAAGAGTGTTTCTCGGCTGTGTGACCGGATTTCCTTCTGCCGCTGACCGGGAGCGTTTTTGTAATGAACTTATCGAGTGGGCCTATACTGTTTCGCAGGAGTAAAATTGAAAATCTGTCATGTTATTACCCGTCTGATCGTCGGCGGTGCTCAGGAAAATACCTTGCTGACCATCAAGGGCCATTTGGAAAAGGGCCATGAAGTGGAGCTGGCCACCGGATTTTCCCCCGGCAGAGAAGGTAAACTGCTGGAAAATGCCAGTTATGGTGATTTTCCGGTGATCGAATTTCCCGATCTGGTAAGGGAAATTTCGCCGTGGCATGATTTAAAAGCCTATTTCGCATTGAAAAAATATTTCAAAAAAAATAATTTCGATGTCGTTCATACTCACAGTTCCAAAGCCGGTATCATCGGCCGCATGGCTGCCCGGGCCGCCGGAGTGCCGGTAGTGGTGCACACGGTTCACGGTCAGGCGTTTCATCCTTATCAAAGCCGGCTGAAAAACCGTCTCTTTATCTTTCTGGAGCGTTTCGCCGCCGGCAAGTGTGACAAGATCTATGCCGTCGCTCAGGCGATGATCGATCAGTGTGTCGCTGCCGGAGTCGCCGGAAGCGATAAGTATATGGTCGTTTACAGCGGTATGGATACCGCCGCCTTTGACCGGGCGAAACGGGATAGTGCTTTGCGTGCGAAACTCGGGATCCCTGAAAATGCCATGACGGTTGTCACCGTCGCCAGACTTTTTGCCCAGAAAGGTTATGAATATGTGATCCCGGCGGCACAAAAAGTTTTGATTTCGCATCCGGAAACCCACTTTCTCTTTGTCGGTGACGGGCCGATGTACGATGAGTTGACCGCCAAATTAAAGGCGGCGGGGATTTTGAAAAATTTCCACTTCGCCGGATTGGTTCCGCCGGATGAGGTTGCTTCCTGTATCGTCCAGGCGGATCTGCTTTGGCATTTATCGCTTCATGAAGGTCTGCCGCGGGCTGTGGTTCAAGCTCTGGCAGTTGGTATTCCGGCCATCGGTTTCGCGCTGGATGGCACTCCGGAAGTGATCATTGACGGACAGACCGGATTTCTCACCGCGGCTGAAGATGTTGATGCGGTTGCAGAAAAAACCGTGACTTTGCTGAATGATCCGCAAATGCGTTCCCGTTTCGGTCAGGCGGGCAAAGAAAAAGTGCTTGAACAATTCGCATGGCGCAAAATGGCGGATATTCTGGAAGCAGAGTATACCGCTTTGCTGAATCGCAAATGAATGTCTGGTGATAAAAAAATCCGGTCGATCGTCAGATCGACCGGATTTTTACTTTATTGGAATTACTTATCGGCCATAACGAAAATGGCGGTATAAGCGGGCAGATCGCATTCGATGACAAGATTGCCGTTATCCATGGAGTATTTCAAAGTTACTTCTTTTTCGCCTTCCGGATCGGCGAAGTAAGCTTTGGCATTGTTTTTGACATCTTCCATGCTCCAGCCGACGGCGGCAAAAGCCTCTTTATCCAGAGTCAGCCGGAATTTCTGCGTGGTGGCGGCATCGTTGTAACCGGCCAGACGGAACATATTGGTTTTGCTGTCGGCCCAGGCACATGCACAGAGATTGCCGTCATTATCCAGACCATTGGGGAAACGCAGAGCGAAACTGGTATCCATACGGATGATGGCATTGGTATTGCTGCACATTTTGATCATGCTCGGCGGAACCGGTTTGCACTCTTCCATGAATCCGGCCGGTGCGCCCAGTGCGAGATCTTTGTAATACCAGGTCATCTGCATGTGATGTTCCAGAGTTTTCTGGTTGGCTTTTTCTTTCAGCTGCGGGTATTTCCCGGTGATGTAGCGCAGATAGTTGAAGCTCCACTCTTTACCGTAGGGGCGGACCCAGGTGCGTTTGTTGTAGAGGAAAAGTTCAACGATATCTTCGGCCAGATTGAAACGTTCCAGACAGGTCACCGGGATCGGCAAAGCGCGGGCGACTTCAAAGTCATAGGGGGTTTTGCCGCCGAAAAATCCGTTTTCGATCATCGTCCAATCCAGATAGGCGCAGATGGGGCCGACGCACTCGTTACCGACGACTTTGGTGGAATAACCTTTGTCGCGCAGATTCCGGGTGACAGCGGCAACGGCGAGGAAGTCTTCCGGGCCGAATCCGGCGCAGTCCCAGCCGATGGCCCAGGGATGGTAAAAGTCCACGACATTCATGACCCGTTTGATGACGTATTCCAGACATCCGGGCTGGAAGGTGTCAAGCATACCCCAGACGACCTCTTTGAGACCGGTCGATTCGGCAACGTGTTTGGGCAGCTGCACGCGGTAGCCGCCGCCGTAGAGCTGCAGTCCGCCGCCGGCGGTACGTCTGGTCCAGTTGGCCGGATAGCGGTCACCGGCATAGTCGAGATTGCAGAAGGTACGGACATAGGCGATCACGGAAAGGCCGAGATCTTCCTGACAGTGGCGGATATGTTCTTTGAAACTTTCAGCGGTATAGGGTTTGGCCCAGCCGTTGCTGCCGCTCCACCATGAACCGGAAGTCGGGAACTCCTCATTGGGTACATCGTGCCAGCCTTCCCAGATGGCACTGCCGGGGAAAAGGCGGTTGATCCGGCTCTGGATCATGCCGGTTACGGAACCGAAAGGCCCGTTGACGGTCACGCGCGGACCGGGATCACGGACGGGGATGTAGGGTTTGAGTTCAGGACGGTTGGTGTAGAGTTTGAAAATCTGATCTCTCCAGACGTCGCGGAGCATGAATTTACTGCGGCTGAAAAGGTTGATATTCAATTCAAAGCGGAATTTGTCACCTTTTTTGACACTCAGAGGGTTGCGTTCCAATGCGGCGGTGTAACCGGCCGGGATATTGGGGCGGAAAGTGATCGTATCGTCATAGTTGTGACTGGCGATCGCAAGATATGCTGAATCGCTTTCCATGATCTGCAGGGGCATGATCACGCCCTGATAGAGGTCGAGCTGGGTGAGATTGAGGTCATTGGCATCGCCGCCGTAGGTGAAAACGGTGCTTTCATCGGCGGGAATGACCCGTACCGGGAAGAGGCCGAAAACCTGTTTCTGCCAATCGTTCTGTTTCAGACCGTGGCGCACGCCGATTTTGAATGGGCCTCTGGCATCTTCAGTGGCTTCAATGGTGACGATCTCCCGGAATTCACCGTTTATCCAGGCGTATTCGACAGCCGCCTTGAAGGGGAATTTGTTTCCGGGGGTATTTTTGCCGTTGAGGATCTCCTCGGAATCATTCTGCTGGGCATAGATGACCGTGGATTTTTCGGCGGCGGGGATAATGGTTTTGCCGTCGATGGTCAAACTGGCGAGCACTCCGGTAGCCGCATCGATTTTGGCCGTACCGCGGTCACTGCTTATTTCGGTGATTTTGGCCGGTTTGGCGGCTTTGGCCGGGTCAAAGGGTGCGCCGGGGGCGACCGCTTTGTGGACGGTGACTTCATCGATATAAAATTTATCACTGTCTTTGAGGTTGCCGGAACAGATATAGATCAGAATTTTATCCGTTCTGGGGTCGGGGATGAAGGTCAGTTCCCGGTAGGTCCACAGATCGTGATCGAGGGGGAAGTGCAACTCATTGCCGAGGATATATTCGCCTTTTGGACCCAATTGCTGAACCCGCAGATAGACGGTTTTGGTGGGGCCGGGCTCCTCTTTTACTTTACTGCGGAATTGCAGTGAAAGTTTGTAGGGAGTTCCGGTTTCCAGTTTGGGAAGCGGCTGATTGAGGATGATGAGCCGGTTGCTGGTGTTTTCGACGTCACCGGTGATTTCCAGACAGCGGTCACCGAAAGGCGTATCGCCGCTCAAAGTGTGGATCTGCCGCCAGCCGCCGCTCTGTTGATGGGAGAACCACGGGGCGATACCCAGTTCAAAACCGCCGTTGGTGACCAGACCGCGGTCGGCATGCGGAACTTCGGTGATCTGGATGTCGTCGATCAGCAGTTTGTCGGCAGTGGTCAGGTTGACTGTTTCGATGTGGAACCAGGCATTTTTGACATCGGCCGCACCGGTAATGGCAAATTCAAAATTCTGCCAGCCTTCTTTATCGTAGAAGAAAAGAACGGTCTGATTGTTGAGCAGTTTGTTCCGGGCATCGTACTGCGGGACCCGGATTTTGAACGATTTATTTTTATCCGGGGTGGTGACGGCGGCTTTATAGCGGAATTTGACGGTGTAGGTCGTTCCGGCTTTAATGCCGTGTATCATTGCGCCAAGCACGATGCGGTCGTTGGCCGGATTGGCCGGATCGCCGGTGATCTCCAGACAACTGCTGCCGTTATCCTGCACGATTTTGTGCAGTTGGATTTTGCTTGCGCTCTGCTGGGAAGAACGCCACGGGATGAGTCTGTCAAAGGTTCCATTGATTCCGTAATTGGGAACTGCCAACACCGGCAGCGCAACCGCGGAAAGCAATGCGGACAAAGATTTTTTCATGTTTTTTTCTCTCCTTTCAAGTAGAATCGTATTTATGAATTTTATTTATCGGCACTCAAAATCAATGCTGTGAAACTGCCAAGGCGGAATTTCAACGTGATATACTGCTCATTTTCTGAAAATTCCACGGTCATATCGCTTTCGCCTTCCGGGGTGACGGCTTTGCAGACGGCATCACGGATATCGTCAATGCTCCACTTTTCGGCATTGAAATATTTTTTATCCAGCAGTACGGTGAAATCATTCTCTTGTACGGTATCGTTGAATGCGACCAGCCGGAATGAATCATCATTTTTCCATGCGGAAACGATCTTGTGACCGTCGACATTGCTCCGGTTGGGGAAGATGACGGTGAAGCTCTTGTTGATCATAAAGAGGCCGTTGACATCACCGGCGACTTGCATGAGGGTCGGCGGAACCGGTTTGGCCTCTTCCATATATCCGGGGCTGGCACCGAGGGCGAGGTCGAAAATACTGGCGCGCAACTGACAGAGCTGGGCGATTTTGATCTTGTCATCTTTGATATCCGGGCGTTTGGCGCGGATGTAGTCGAAGTAACGTTTATTTTCCCGCAGACCGGCATCGGCGAGCCACACTTTTCTGCCGGTGGTGTGCGCAACAAATGCCAATTGGAAAATGTTGAATCTTTCCAGACAGACCAGCGAAGTGGTGAAAGCCCGGTTGATTTCAAAGTCGTAGGCACTTTTGCCGCCTAAAAGGCCGTTTTCGAGCAACACCATATCGACATACAGCTGGGTGGGGCCTGCGCCCTCATTGGCGACGGCTTTGACGTGTCCGCCTGCGTTGCGCAGCCGGGTGTAAGTTTCGGCGATGACGGAAAATTCATCGAAATCCGAACCCATATCCCAGCCGATGGCACGGGGCTGATAGAAGTTGATGGCATCGAAAATCTCTTTCAGATAGAAGGCCCGGAAATCGGGATTGGCGAAGTTGTGCTGACCCCACTGGATGTAATCGTAACCGACTTCAGCGGCGACATGAGAGGGCAGACGGAATTTGTAACCGCCGCCGTAAAGATGCAGTGCGCCGCCGGGGGTGGTTTTGTACCAGTTGTCGGGGAATGCGCCGCGTTCACGCTCATGCAGATTGGCCAGCTGGCGCAGATACATGATGAGGTTGAATTTTCTTTCGGTCTGCAGACGGCGCATATATTCCCGGAGATATTCAGCGTTGATTTTTTCCCGGAAAGTGTTGCCGTCGCTCCACCATTCACCGGTAATGGGGTAACGCTCACGGATGTTGTCATGCCAGCTGTAAAACCAGATATTTGCGCCATCGGGGGTGCGCTCTTCACGTTCCTGCAGAAAGTAGGTGTGGGCGCAGAATGGGCCGGAATAGAAGTGTCTGGGTTCGGTGAATCTGGCGGGCAGGAACTGCTGCAGCACGGGGTTGTTGGTCTGCAGATGCTCAATGTAGAATCTCCACACATCCCGCAGCATATAATTCTGACGGCTGAAAAGTTTCCAGTTGGTTTCAAAGCGGAATTTATCGCCTTTTTTGACTGTTTTGGGGTTGCGCTGAAGCGAGGGGATGTAACCGGCCGGACGGTTGGGGGAAAGGGTGACAAATTCATCGAAGTTGCGGGAACCGGCGATCAGATAGTGATCTTTGCCCTCAAGGATCATCAAAGGATAGGCACAATGCTGATACTGGTCGAGGATCCCGGGATTGAGATCGTTGGTGTCGGAAAGGTAACTGAAAATGGTAGCTTTGTCGATGGGCAGTACGCGCAGCGGGCGCAACGCTCCGATATGTTTTTCCCACGGGGTGCGGTCGAAGCCGTGCCGCACGGAAAGTTTCACCGGTTCGTTGAAATCCTGAAGAGCTTCGATAACGATCACTTCCCGGAATATGCCATCGGCAAAATCGTAAGTTGCGGCGGCTTTGAATCCGGCGGCGGGGGTGTTTTTGCCGTCGAGCATAGTTTCGGAACCGTTTTTTTCCACGGCGACCACGGTGCTTTGTTTTGCTCCGGGTTGAATGACCAAACCGTCGATCGTCAACTGATGGAGCAGATTGCTGTCACTGTTGATCCGGGCGACGGTGCCGTTTCCGGAAATCGTGCGGGTGGGCACGTCGATTTTGGCACCGGCATCGAATGGTGCGGCGGCATCCTCATTGGGGCGCAGCACGATATTATCCACGGCGGCAAGGTCGGAAGTTTCCAGACCGGAAGCGATGATATAAAGCTGAAATGAAGCGGCAAGTTTGGAAGGCTTGAACATCTTTTCGATATATTGCCAGCTGTCATCGGCGAGGTTGGCAGAGAGTGTGATGTAATTGATCGTGCGTCCTTCGGCAGTGGCCTGACGGACGGCGACTTCGACTTTTTTGCCTTGAGTATTCTGCAAACCGGCGCGGATGCGGGCGGAAAGGATATATTCTTTGTCGGGGTCAAGTTTGGGCAAATCCTGGATCATGGTGATAAAACCGTTGTAACGGTGGCGTTTGTCACCGGAAACGATCAGACACTGACTGCCGAAAGCGGTATCGCCGGAAAGCTGGAAAAATTTGTCATTTCTGCCGAGAAAGGCACTTTTCCACGGGGTGAGTTGGAAATATTCAAAGTTGCCGTTAAGCACCATATTGCCGCTTTCCGGTTTGATTTCCGGAGCCGGGCCGAAGCTGATATCGTCAACGAGGATGAATTCATCATCGCCGAATTTGGAACTCTGGATATAGAGTTGAAATTTGACTCCCTGCGGGTGGGGAGTGAAAACAAAATTGTAATTTTTCCAGGTATTGTTGCTCAAATCGACGGTGATACCGGAGTAACCGAGACCGCGGCCGTTGGCATCGGCCTGACGGATGACGATTTTGGCATATTTGCCT
>JAFVZS010000050.1 GCA_017508015.1 Lentisphaeria bacterium | reverse complement strand
TGTAAGTGACATCGCCGTTTCTGTCTTCGCCGGTGGTAACGCTCCAAACGGTGAATTTTGCGGCATCGGTCGCTGTGAGGTCAAAAGAAACCTTGACCGGGCAGTTGAGTGAGAGCTGATAATAATCGGCGGCATCGCCGAAACCGACCCAGTTTTCATGATAATCTCCGATTGCGGCGTATCCGGTTGCGTCATTCAATTCTTGGTTTTTTTTGTCGTACAACCAGTTGTCAAAGCCGTTATCGGCCCGGTCATAACGAATCGAATTTTCATTATCAAGAGATATCTGATAATCGGCACTGCCGCCTTTTGCGGCGTTGGTGGATTCCATGCTGTAATAATAGCGGGTATTTTCATCGGAATTATTCAACAGCAGAGCTTTGGTACCGGCAGAGTATTTGCCGGTGGCTTTATCCAGTTTGAGTGCGGTACTTTGCAGAGATTTGACCTTGTAAGTGACGTCGCCGTTTCTGTCTTCGCCGGTGGTAACGCTCCAAACGGTGAATTTGGCGGCATCGGTCGCTGTGAGATCAAACGAGACCATCGCTGGGATATCCGGGTAAATCTGATAGAAATCGGCGGCATCGCCGAAACCGACCCAGCCGGAATGATTTTCATCAAGAGCGGTGAATGACATTCCGTAATTCAATTCCCTGCTCTTTTGGTCGTACAACCAGTTGTCACTGCCGTCATCGGCCCGGTCATAGAGGAGCGAATTCTCATTATCAAGGCTGATCTGATAATCGGCATTGCCGCCTTTTGCGGCGTTGGTGGATTCCATGCTGTAATAGTAGCTGACATTTTCATCGGAATTATTCAACAGCAGAGCTTTGGTACCGGCAGAGTATTTGCCGGTGGCTTTATCCAGTTTGAGTGTGGTACTTTGCAAAGATTTGACTTTGTAAGTGACGTCGCCGTTTCTGTCTTCGCCGGTGGTAACGCTCCAAACGGTGAATTTGGCGGCATCGGTCGCCGTGAGATCAAACGAAACCCTGGCGGAGAACTCCGATGAGATTTGATAATAATCGGCGTCATCACCGAAACCGACCCAGTCGGAATGATCTTCCTCAAGAGTGGTGAATGGCACTTCGTCATTCAATTCCCTGCTTTTTTTATCGTACAACCAGTTGTCACTGCCGTCATCGGCCCGGTCATAGAATACGGAATTGCTGCTGTCAAGGCTGATCTGATAATCGGCACTGCCGCCTTTGGCGGCGTTGGTGGATTCCATGGTGATATAGTAAGTGCCTTTGTCAAGAAGCAGATTTTGGGTGGAAACATTGCTGCCGGCTTTGATGGCGGCAGATTGCAGAGATTTCAAACTGTAAGTGATATTGCCGTATCTGTCGCTTTTTCCCGCCAGTTGCGAAATGGTGAATTTTGCGGCATCGGTGGCGGAGAGATTGAATTTCAAATTTGCAGCATTTTCGAGATTGAATTCCCAATGGTCAACCTTGTCGCCGTCGCCGACCCAGCCGGAAATATCGCTCAAATTTTCCGCTTTGCCGATCTCTTTGCTTGCTGAACCGTTGGCGGCAAGGTCCAACCAGTTGTTCCGGTCATCTTCGACAATGGAAATATCTTCCGGTACTCCGGGCAGATATGTTACTGTGCCGGCATCGGTGATGACCATGGCATCCCCTTCGCAGTTGAGCACGAGCCGTTTTTTGTTATCGGCATAAAAGTTGTAATTTTCTCCGTAGAAACTGGCGGAAACTTCCCGGACTTTGCCATCTTCCCAGATGTGGATTTTGGCGGTATTGCCCTCATCGGATTCAAATACATAACAGAACATATTGCCGATCCGGCAGGAAAAAACCTCTTCGGATTCGACATCGCAATTTTCTGCTTTCCCGTTAAACAAGACCACTTCATACGGATCAAGGACTTTATTGTTTTCGCTGTCAAAGCGGAAGTAGCGGGCGATGATTTTGCCGCGCTGACCTTCGCTGATGGTGTCGCAATCTTTGCCGGATTGATTTTGGGCAACGACATTGAGATACATATCATCGTAGATCAGGTTTTCGCCGTAAAATATTTTCCGGTCGAGAATTTTTTTGCCGGAATTGATGGAAAAAACTCCATCGGCACAAATGTAGTAATTGGCGGAAAGCCGGTATACATCGCCGGGAGCATTCTGAATGGTGACCAGCCGGTCGGTTTCGCTGTTCCACTGGTAAATCGTTTTGCCGTTGGCTCCGCCGTCGGTGAATAAAAAGTCGTTGGAAAAACCGGCTTCTGAAGCGCCATACCGGATTTCGGTAAAGGTTTTGTAGTTCCACTGGCCGTTTTCATATTCATAGATGCCGCGGGAGGAGATCATCGTATCCTTTCCCATACAAAATTTTCCGGTAAACCCCTCAAAAGCATTGGAATCGGAGAAGTCAAACCCGCCCGCTTCGGCGGCTTCCCAGTCCATGTGCGGACCATTCTGACTCGGGCCGCAAACGATGAAATTTGCGGTGTTGCCGTCATAACTGCTGATTTCGATTGCAACGGCCAGACGGAAACTGTCGCCATAACAGTCGCCGGTGTGGGAGATGGTGTGATACTGTGAACTGTCTTTCGCAGAAACTCCCATGGGGTTATTGTTGCATGGCGAGGTGCAAATATAATTTTTCCCGGAAGAGGTTATGACATTGCCCTTGTCATCCAGAGCTTGCACATCCCACAGATATTCGCCTGATTCCAGATCAAATTCGGCGCAGAAACCGTCAGTTTGGATGCTGTCGATGAGGTTTCCGGTCTGGTAATCATAGACCCGGCAGAGAAACTTTGCCGCAGTGTCACTGGAGTCATCTTTATGTTTTTTTATATAATTGTACTTTGCCAGCTGCCGGTAATACTCATCATAATCATCATCGTCGAGAACCGGTTTGCTGAGGCCTTCGATCAGGGCGCTGGTGCTCCATTGCAGACGGTATTCGCCGTCATCATTGATAAAGTAAATATCGGCACATGAAAGCATCGGGGTATTTTGTACGGCGGCCATGGAAAAACTCCTTTTTTATTATTTGTTATTGTCTTGATTTTTGAGAAAAATATTACCTGCGGTGGCGGCTTGCGGGTAATCTCGCGCCTTGCTCCTGTGCCGGAGCAGTCGAGTACACAGTACACTCCTGCTCCGTACTCGTCGCAAAACCCGACCTTCCTCCGCAATCCATCCACCGGTTGGATCTGCCCTGTGTGTGCGGGATTGACAAATCACAACTTATGTGATATGTTTTATATGTTAATGAAAATGTTTGTTTATAAGCTCATGCTTTAGTTTCACAAAATTCGGGACATTACCAAATTTTTTACCGGGAACTTTCAGTAATATACCATTTTTTTCAACAGCTTTCAACAAATTTTCCGGAAATATTGAAAATTCAAACCTCCTTCTGTCCGAAAATGTAATTTTTGCGGTACTTTTCCGGGGAGACTCCGAAAAGATTTTTGAATCTCCGGCTGAAGTGATAACGATCCATATAGCCGAATTCCAAAGCGGTTTGAGTGACCGAAAGATTTTTAGTGACCATCTCACAGGCGGCCTGATGGAGTTTGAAACTTTCCAGATAATTTTTGGGCAGCATGCCGGTGTGTTTAAGAAATTCCCGGCGCAGTCTGCCGGGGGAAATGTCGCGCAATTCGGCAAGTTCATTGACACTCCACCAGTAATTTTTGGGTGCATTGCGGATCGTTTCGAGCAATGTTTCCATGGGAGTGGATTTACGGTTGTTTTCTATGAGTTTCAAGAGCAGTGACTGCAATAAGATCGCCGATTTCAGCCAGGAATCCTTGCTTTTTGAGTTGGTGGCGGTGATCAGCGGAAGCAATTCCCGGATCTTGCCGAGGTGATATTTGCCGGATCTTAAAATACCGTTGCGGCGCAGAGTATCCGGCAGACGGCCGACGAAACGGATGGAATCTTCCACATAATACTCATTGTTGCTGCCGCAGTAGTAGTGCCAGTCGCCCGGGCAGATCAGGATGCAGTCACCGGGTAAAACATCCGTTACATTCATGCCGAGCCGCAGTTTGCCGCGCCCGGCGAACATGTGTGATAAACTGTAAAATTCAAAACGGCGGTCTTTGCACTGATCGATATCAATGAGTTTCTCAACGAAATTTTCCGTTCCATCGATGACCCAGAGGCCGTACTCCCTTGGCAGTCGCGGCATATCCTCAATCAGACGGTGAAAATTGATATTTTGATTGATTTCGATTTTTTTGTCATTATTCATGAAACTTTTATCCATCCGTTTTTTCTGTTTTTATGGTATAATATATGTGTGGCAGATGATTTTGTCAAGATGTTTTATTTAAGAGAAGCAGCTAATGAAGTTGAATTTTTGGAAAACGGTATTATCTTCTGTGATCGGCACCGTGATTTTCACTTTGCCGGTTGCGGGAAAAAATGTTGCAGACGGGGCGAAAATGCAGGGCAGGTACACTTTTCAGTCGATCTATTTTGATCATCCGGTGATCAAAGGCCGGGTGCTGGATATCTTTGAACCGCTTCCGGGAGTGGCGAAAAAGGAAAGTACGCTTTTCATTGTTCACGGCGGCGGCTGGCGCGGCGGCTCACGGGATAAATTTCATGAGATCATGGGAGTGCTGGCGGATAAGGGATATATGGTTTGTTCAACGGATTACCGGCTCAATGCCAAAGATGCCTTTGAACAGATAAAAGATATCCGGGAGGGTTACATGATCTTTGTCAACTATCTGCATTCGCAGGGCCGTCCGGTGAAAATCTTTGTTTACGGTGAATCTGCGGGCAGTCATCTGGCTTCGATGCTGGTCTGTTCCGATCTGGAAATGGTTGACAACTGGGTGAAACCGGCGGGTGGGATATTCCATGCCACGCCCTGTTCTTTTGTGCCGTGGGAAGGAATGATGGATGGTGCAAGAAGCATGATGCGGAGTATCGCCGGGGTGGATTATCAGAGCCATCCGGAAGTTTACGAAAAGTTGTCACTGACCAATCACATTTCTGCCGGTGATCCGCAAATATTTTTCATTGAAGCGGAACTGGAACACATGTTCTTCCCGGAATTCACCTTGCGTGAAGCGCATAAACTGCGGCAATTCGGCGTGCCGGTCTACTGGAAAATGTACCGCAATATGGAGCATGGCTTTTTGTATACGCTCAACCGGGCCGCTCAGCGGGAGGCTCTGGATGATATCGTGTTGTTTATGGAAGGGAGACTGGATATCCCGCTTCCTGAAAAGTGTGTCAGATATCAATTTTGATTTATTGGGAAGTTGTTAACCCTAAACTAAAAGGAGAAAACAGTTATGAAAAGTATCCACCATGGTGGAGTGAAACGGGCCCGTTTCACTCTTATTGAACTGCTCGTAGTCATCGCGATCATTGCGATCCTCGCAGCGATCCTGCTCCCGGCCCTCAATTCCGCCCGTGAGCGTGGCCGTGCGGCAAGCTGTATCAACAACATGAAACAGCTCGCTCTGGCACACACCAGTTACCGCAACGACTTTGACGGTTGGTTTGTCGCAAGCGAATATGGCTGGGGCAACGGAGATTTTTGGGGAAAAGTGTTTTATAAAAATGGTTACATGGCTGATTCTAAAGTGTATTTTTGTGAAACGCTTCTGGGGCTTTATACATCCACTGTAATGAAAGATGGTAGCAGTAACGATGCTTATAACAACCCTTCTGGTGCCAGTTTCCGGATGATTTCGTACAACTATAACGGAGTGCTTGGTGGTTTTACCGGTGGAAATATGAAGTATAATGGCAGCGATTATGCAAGAAAGGAATCATGTGTGACCAGTGCTTCCGGGAAACCGTTGCTTTGTGAATCATATTGGGCAGATGGCGAGGGTATTTTGGCCACCGGTGCGAAAGGCTCTTACGGCTTTCATTTTTTCTATGACGGCACAAGAAGTAATAATGGAACTTGGGGCGGTATCGCCAATCCGCATGGCGGTGCGCCGAAAGGCAAAACCGGCGGCAGCGGTAACGTGGCATTCATCGACGGTCATGTTGCATCATTCAAAGATGTCAGTACCGATGCCGTATTCAAAAATGCCAATTACTTTATTCCGGAAACTACGGAAACGGCCAATTGATTCCTGACAATAAGAGGTGACACATATCATGAAAAAATGCTTCCTTTTAAGTGCGTGTTTTGCCGCCGCTTTGCTCGGTGCGGCTGAACCGGATATTTACTTCTCCTTTGACCGCTCGGCGCAAGCCGACTTCGGCGGAGTTCCCGCCAGCGGCGGCGATGTCACCGGAGCGACCGGCGACCGGGGCGTGGTGGGCAGACCTTCCGCCCAGAGCAGTGATAAAACTCCGGAAACGATGCTGACCACCGGTATCGCCGGTAAAGCATTGAAAATCGGCAACAGCAGTGACAAACAGGGCAAACAGACCATCGTCTACACCCCCAGTACTCCGCTGTCAAGCAAAGCCGGTACGGTCTCATTCTGGTTGAAACCGGAAGACTGGAATCCTGCCACCAGCAGAAACTTCCACCACTTTTTCGGTGCCGCCGCCAGAAACGGCGACCGGATCATCGTCTACAAATATTATGAAAATCCCCGGATCACTTTCCGTATCGGCAGTCTGGGCGGCAACCGCCCCTACACGGCGATCAACGGAGATATTTCCAACTGGCAGCCCGGTTCATGGCACCATATAACCTGCACTTGGGATGAACAGATCATCGAATTGTATTTCGACGGTCAGAAGGTCGCCGAAGCCGCCCGCAAGAATCCCCCGGCCGGTGACTTTACCAACTTCCGTTTCGGTGAATACTGGGGCGGAAGCACCGGTGCCGATCCCGGAAATACTCTGCTTGACGAAGTCAAGATTTATTCCAGACGTTTGAGTGAAAGCGAAGTGCGCGAGGAGTACTTGCGCCTTTCCAATCAGGCCGTATCCAGCACTGCTCCGGTAGTGCTGGGTGCCGCCCGGCGTACCGCTCAGGTCGATGGCAGGGTCGCTCCGGATGAGTATTCCATCGGCGTATCGGGCATGAACTACTCTATGAATGCCCCGGTGCAGTATTCCGACCGGCAATCGGGCTGTTATCTGGCATGGGATAAAGACAATTTATACGCCGCGATCATCTCTCCGGCTGAAAAACCATTGGTGACAACGCAAACGGGCGTGGACAGTGAAGTCTGGCTCGACGATGCGGTCGAGCTTTTTTTTGCCGAATTTCCGGGAAAAAAGGGCTTTTATCAACTCATTTTGAACTCCAAAGACGGTATTTACGATGCCAAAGACCGTGCCCCGGCATGGAATCTTGAAGGAGCCGTGTGGCGTT
>JAFVZS010000049.1 GCA_017508015.1 Lentisphaeria bacterium | reverse complement strand
GCTCGACGATGCGGTCGAGCTTTTTTTTGCCGAATTTCCGGGAAAAAAGGGCTTTTATCAGTTGATTTTGAACTCCAAAGACGGTATTTACGATGCCAAAGACCGTGCCCCGGCATGGAATCTTGAAGGAGCCGTGTGGCGTTCAACGCTCATCGACGGCAAATGGCATTTTGAGATTGCCATTCCGTGGCGCAACTTCGGTATCGTGCCGCAGGAGGGAATGAGTTTCCGCATGAATTTCTGCCGGGAATATAAAGACGGCAACAAATGGACTTGTCTGGGCCCCGGCGATTACTTTGCCGTTCCCAGTTATGCCATGGTCAGATTGCTCCCGGCGGATGCCCCCCGGATGGATCTGGCGGAATTTGCCGGATTGTATGACGGCAATTTGCGCAGTGCATTGAAACTTACTGCTTCGGCGGCCGATAAGGTCAAGGCCAAAATTTCCATTGCGGCTCCGGTATTTCCTTTCAACTTTGAGGAAACATTCGATCTGGCCGCCGGGATCATGAGTCAGGCCGCCTTGCAGGGCAAAGCCCCGGAAAGCGGCAACGTGGATATCACGGTCGCTTCCGACCGTTACGGGGTGCTTTACCGCAATGTGCTGACCTATAAAAATCTGCTGCCGGTGCGCCTTAGCTGCATCTACACCGATATCCCCACACAACAGCTGGTCATGGAAATGGAAAATTCCCGGCTGCAAGGCGGCAGAAATCAGATCCGGGTAGTGATGAAAGATGCTTCCGGCAATACCGTCTATGACCGGACAAAAGAGATTGCCGACAATCAGCCTAAAGTGCCGGTGCATTTCCCCATCGGTGATATGCCTGACGGCGAATTTACTTTGCACTACTATATCCTTGACGCTTCCGGCAGACAGCTTTTTGCCGATCACGAAATGTATGCCAAATATCCGGCCCGCCGTCCGTGGACCGATACGCAATATGGTTTGAGTGATATGGTTCCGCCGCCGTGGAGTGCGCCTGCGGCAGATGCGGCACACTTCGGCTGCTGGGGCAGAAATTTCCAATTCGGTAAAGGTATGATCTCCTCGATCGTCAGCCAGGAGCGGGAGATTCTGGCCGCTCCGGTAACGTTGCGTTACAACGGCAAATTGCTGGATTTCAAAGCTTCTCTTGTGGAAAAGAAAAATGCTTCAGCGACCTATAAATTCACTCCGGTTGATCCGGCAGTCAAACTTGAAGTGCTGATGACCGCTGAATTTGACGGATTGCTCTGGTTCACCGTCAAAATGCTGCCGGGTGCGGAAAAGATCAATGATCTGGCATTGATCCTGCCGCTTGACCGTCAGTATGTGACCGGTTTTGATGACAATGCCAATATCGTGGAAAAGATCGATCTGCTCCGTGCCGGCAACGGCAGATTTTTCATCGACCCGGTGGTCAAACCATTTTTCTGGGTCGGCGGGGATGATGTCGGTATTATGGGCGGATCATCTGACCGGCGCGGCTGGTATCTGAAAAACAAACCGCAGGGTATGCTGGTCACGCATGATGACAATGCTGTGACTGTGGCATTGACCTTTGTCGATACTCCGCTGACGGTTTCCCGGGAGCGCGAACTGGAATTCTATTTGCAGCCCACTCCGGTGAAGCCGAAAAATATGCGTGTCCGCGGACTGCGCCAGCATGACAATATGATCGCATGGGGCGAATATGTCACGCTCTATTTCGGCCATAAACGGCCGGGGAAATTCAGCATGCGTCATATCAATTATTTCCGTGATCAGCAGGAAAATCACGGTCAGGCGGTCTTTTATTACAATGCTCCCAAAGGAGCTTCCCCGGTGTCGCCGGAGTGGAACTACTTCGGCAAATTGTGGCACTGCGCCCCGCCGAATCTGGGTGAATATATGCGTGATGCCCAGACTCCGAACCGGGCGGCCAGAAATATGTATCTTTCCACCTGGGGATGCATGAACAGCCGGGACTTCTTTGAATTCAAACTGGATTCCATAGCATCATTCACCAATAATCCGGATTTCAAGGTCCGCAATCTGTACTTTGACCTCTGCTGGCCGAGATTCTGTGCCAATGGCGAACACGGCTGTTTATGGACGGATGAATTCGGCTATCAGCACCGTGACAGCGACCTCAAAGCTCTGCGGGAATTTATGAAGCGGCTCTATGTGAACCTGAAAGAAAAAGATCCGGAAGGACTTTTCCGCGGTCACACCATCAGTACCCGTCTGCCGTCGGATGCTTTCTATGACAGTATCGTGCTGGGTGAATTGTATGATCGTTACATCGTCAATCAGGTCAGTTATTTTGATGTGCTCAAACCCGATCTGGTACGGGTGGCTTATGCTTCACGCAATGCCGAGTGCCCCATTGCATTCATTCCGCAGTTTGCCCGGGCTCTGATGCTTTTTGCTCCGGATAAATACGCTAAAATGAATCCCCGTGAACCGGAACTTGACCGGGCGATCTGTCACTATCTGGGATATATGCTGGTGCATGATCTGGGCAGCAGTCCGACTCCGAAAGACTGGCGCATGCCGGAATTTTATGCCGTGCGTGACCGCATCGCCGGTCGGGCGGGGGATTATACTTTTTACCCGTACTGGAAAAATGATTCGCCGGTTCAGCCCAATTTTGCTCATCCCCGCCGCATGGTCAGTGCATTCGGTGTGCCGGGCAAAGCGAGTATTGTGATGCTCAATGATACCGATGAGGCGGCGACATTCACACTGACGGTGGATTATGCCAAACTGGGAATTGCCGGAACCCGTGAAGGGGTGGAAGTTTTCAGCGGTGAAAAAGTCCGGATGGTCAATGGCAAAATAGTCATGTCTGCCGGAGCACGCGGTGTAAAAGCGGTGATCTTCGACTGAAGTCGGCGATTCGCGGCCAATCTCTTGTCAAACCATCGGACTCAAGTTCGGTTGAGTACATAGTACACGCCCTCACTTGAGCCCCGGTTTGACTTCGACCTTGGCTCACGACTCATCCGACGTCGTCGGCGATTTGTAACAAACACTGGTGTTGCTGTTCTGCTTTGGAAAAAGCGGACGGCAGCACCTTTTTTTTTCCTCCGGAACGGCTGTTGATCAAAAAAATGAAAAATTTTTCCGGAGCGGCTGTTGACAAGCAAAGGTATATAGTTTATATTATATACCATCGTAAGAAAGAGGTGTTTATGGGGCGGAAAATATCCGGTAATATCAAGCAGTTACGCATAAAAGAAAGATTGATCGAGAGAATCACCGGCGGTGAATTTGCCTTTGGGGCCAGATTTCCCGGTATCAATGAGTTATCCAGTTGCTGTCATGTAAGTTATGTAACGGTCTGCAAGGCGGTGAAGCAGTTGGAGATCGAGGGATATCTGCGTTGTCAGCCGGGAGTCGGTTACTTTGTCTGTTACACTTCATCGGATATGAGTGCCGCGAGGAAAGAGGTCAATCTGATTTCCAGCAACGGTTATTACAGGTCGCACCGTGACGTTTTCAACCGTGGAATAGCTCTGTTTGAGCAAAACAACTGGCAGGTGAATTTTCTGCTCCACAGTTCCGATCTTTATGAACTCAAACCGGCGATCAATTCTCCGGAAACCTTTTCGATCATTACCGCTTTCAATGTCAATTGGGAAAGGTTCGCCGCCACATTCGGTCATATTACCCGCCGGGTGGTGGTGCTGGGGCGGTTATCCGGTAATCCGGAAATCGCCAGCGTAGTTGCCGATGAGTGCGCTTCGATCAAACTCTGTATGGAGCATCTGGCTCAAATGGGGCGCAAAAAAGTCGCTTTGACCGCCTTGATGCCCGGCAGTGAATTGGAAGCGATCCGTATTGCCGCGTGGCGCAGTATCATATTGGATCACGGTTTATCTTTCGACTGGATGCGCCGTCATCTTTTCGCTCTTAATGAAGATGTCGCGCCTTTGACGGGAAGAGAGAAAAAGAATCTTTTTCTTAAATATATTCAGGAAAATATTCACGATATGGATGCGGTCATACTGCCCAGCTGCAGCCGGAGTCTTATGGAAGCGATCGTGGAAAGCGGGATCGATATTCCCCGTGATTTGACCGTGATCACGATCGGTTGCGATGCGGAATTTCAGAAGCGGTATCCGCAGGTGCTTTGCATGGATAACAATCTTGACGGTCACTTCCGGTATGCGTTGAATATTCTTGAAGACCGTCTGTCGGCCGGAAATACCATGGATGGTTCATGGTTTTTTTGCCAACCGTCAAAAATTATTGCGGCGAAAGATGATTCAACCCTAAATAAGGAGATACTGCCATGAAACAAAAGTTGCTTTCCCATGGAAAAGAGAAGCATAACAGCTTCACTTTAATCGAATTGCTCGTAAGCACTGTTATCTCATCATTGCATTTTTTGACACAAAAAACTGCGATTGAAACTAAACAAAGAATACCGCTTTTCTTGAAAAGAGGAGTGGGGGTTGGGGAGAGGGGAAAAACCTCATTTCCCGTGAAAAGAAGTTTTTCCCCTCTTCCCAAG
>JAFVZS010000048.1 GCA_017508015.1 Lentisphaeria bacterium | reverse complement strand
CCATTCAGCATCGGTTTTGCCATAGCCGCCGTTGACCGTGGAATTGGTGATTTCGATCTTGCCGCCGGATTTATTGGGAGCATAGATACCAACAGCAGCAGAACTGAGCGAACCAATGCTTTCGCAAGCAACGTTGCGGGTGGCAGTACCGGCGGTAATAGTACAATCAGTAACTTTCAAGCCGCCGGTTGCATCATAAGTTACCGCGTTGGTGTAGTAACGGCTGTTGATCGCTTCGCCGCCATCGACTTCCACGCCGTTGAGTTCCAGCGAGGTCGGGACCACGGTCTTGACGCCGCCAACTTCGACTTCGCCATCCATAACTTTGATCACCGCATCGTTGAAATCCGGAGTGTTGCCGTCAACGGTCATTTTGCCGTTGCTGATAACGACATCAGCACCGTTTTTAATGTAGCTTTTACCGGTGAAGGTGAAACCGTCCAAATCAATAGCGATATCTTTGCCTTCAATTATAAGATTGGTTGGTTCACTGATGTTTTCTTTCAAAACAATAGTGTCACCATTTTGTGCAGCATCAATTGCCGCCGTCAAAGTAGTATAGGCTTCTGTTGAACCGACATAAAGTGTAGCCATAATCAATTTCCTTTCTTAAATTATTGGCTCATTATAATATATATATATGTTTAGTATTTTTCTGTTTTTTGGGAGTTTGTGGGAGGTTGTGGGAATTTTTGAGAGTTTTTGGGAAAAACCGGAAAACCCGCCCGACTGCCTCTCAAAACTTCTCAAAGCCTCTCACCGGCCCTTTTCAAATCAGCACAGGCAAAAAACAAAAAAGATGCCGCAGAACTGAAAACCGTTTTCAGTTCCGATGCATCTTATCAGTTTCGTGACCTTGGTATAATTCAGCAGTTTTACTGCAAAAAATGTTTCTCACAGCCGCAAGCCCCCCGCAAATGAAAGTTGAGCCATACGGCACCGGGAAGGATGCAAACGCACCGCCCGGAAATATTTTCTGAAATTCCCGGCCTTGCGGCAAATCCGGCGCAAAACACCGTAAACCACCGTCGTGAATTTTTCCGCGACTTCCCTGACCACACCGTAAACCGTGTCGGCAACGGCCGATACAGAAATCATCCGCCCGCCGGAAGCAGCTTTGCCGCACAAACCGACGCATACCCCGGAAACTATCTTTGAAGCACAGGAAATGCTGACTTCCGCACTACTCCCGGAAATCCGGTAGCCGCCGGTGAACAGCTCCACCGTCAGCGTGATACCCGGCTGTGTCATATTCTCAAATTGATATGACCCTTGCATTACTCGATTCTCCAAAGACAAAAATACAATACTACTAATTACTCATATTATAGCACAGTCAAAGGGAAAAATCAAGGTCAGAAAAAATTTTTTTGCAGATTTTTCACCTGTTTTGTTAATAATTGGTAATGTTCCGAATTTTGTGAAATCCAGGCAGAGGGGGGATAAATGATTTCAACCAGATCTGCATGGGTCAGTTCCAACCGGCTTGTCCGGGCGCAGCTTTATGCGAAGACTGATGGATGGATTGCAGGTTATATTTTTCACAAAAATCAAGACAATAACGAATAATTTGCAAAATCAGGAAAGACATGATATATTTACAGACATGACAGCAAAACAAACATAATTATCTTAAAGTGCAAAAAAATGAACGACTTCACCATCAACACCGCCGGCAATGTCAAAGATTTTTCCATCGGCATCGCCCCGGCAAAAGCCGCCGCACCGGCTCCGGCTGTTCCGGCTTCCATGCAGTTCCCCAACCAGAATCCCCAAAATAAAATCTACGGCGATGTGCCATCCATTCCCACGATGGATGCCGTGGAAGGTATAAAATTTGACTTCAATGAAGGTATCCGGGTGCTTTTTCCGCACAACGGCAAAGAGTACCACGTCACATTTCTGGATATTGATACCGGGGTCATCCTTTACAGTGCCGACACTGTTCCCGGAGCGTACGTCACCAGCGTAAAAAAATTCTACATCCGCTTCCGCCTCATCATCCACGAAAAGGGCGGCAAAGAACCGATTTTCACCCACGATTACGACTGCAAAGACAAAGAAGTGATGATCCAGCTGCCGGTCGGCACTCTGGGCGACAGTATCGGCTGGTTCAGCTATGTCGAGCGGTTCCAGAAAAAACACGGCTGCAAACTCATTTGCGTAATGACTCCGTGGATCGCCGATATCGTGAAAAAACAGTATCCGCAAATCACATTCATCACCACGGCGGAAACCAAAAACTGCAAACCCTATGCCTGTTACTACATGGGATTGTTTTTCAAAGGCGATGTCGACCATCAGCCGATCGACTTCCGTTATATCGGTCTGCACCGCACCGCCGGATATATTCTGGGGGTCGATCCCAAAGATGAACCGCCCAGAGTGGATCTTTCCGCGCCGCGCAAGATCAAAGAAAAATATGTCTGCATCGCTGCGCAAAGTTCCAGTCAGGCCAAATACTGGAATAATCCTTTCGGCTGGATGACCGTCGTCAAATTCCTCAAAGACAACGGCTACCGGGTGCTGTGTATCGACAAGGAAAAGATCCACGGAATCGGATTGAATTGGAACTTCATTCCCTACGGAGCTGAAGATTTCACCGGTGATCTGCCGCTTCAGGAACGTATCGACCTGATCAAAGATGCCGACTTTTTCATCGGACTTTCCAGCGGCTTGAGCTGGCTGGCATGGTGCTGCAAAGTGCCGGTGGTGATGATTTCCGGATTCACCCACCCGACCAACGAATTTGAAACGCCGTACCGGGTGATCAACTATCACACCTGCCACAGCTGCTGGAACGATATGAGATTGGATTTCGACCACTTCGATTTCCTCTGGTGTCCGCGTCACAAAGGCACTGACCGCCACTTCGAGTGCACCAAACTCATCTCCCCGGAACAGGTCATCACCACCATCAAAAAAATTCCGTCATTCAAAGAAAAACAATCCTGAATGACTCCCCGTTTCACGAATACTCCACCGGTCCGGTCAGCGGCGCAAAACAACTGCCGGCAGCCAGGACCGGCGGCTTGTTTCTGTCGCGTAAATACGGATGCAAAAAACGGGTAACCGGCAGTTTTATCCGGGATATATTCTGTGATTTTCTCTTATGTCAGCCGGTTTTATTCAGTTTTTTCGCACTTTCAACCGGGCAAAACTTGATTTTTCAAGGTAAAATGAGTATAGTATACAGCCGACACTGAAATTACAGTTTTTTTATTTTTTTGTCATCACAGTTTTTTTTGCCGAAGGACAGGTTTTAATGGATAACAGTGAAAGTTGCGATTTTGCCGAATTGATCATTTCGCAGATGATCCGGATGATGAGTGAAGGGGCGTTGACTCCGGGGGAACAGATTTCCCTGCGGATGATGGCCCAGCTTTTCGGAGTGAGTACCCAGCCGGCTTCCATCGCTTTTAAAATGCTGGAAAGTGAAGGGCTCATCGTTACCAGAAAACGTTCCGGCACCCGCATCGCTCTGCTTTCCCCGGAAGATGTCTGGGATTCCATGCAGCTGCGGCTGGCCGTCGAGGAAAAGGCGGTCGAACTGGCCTGCCGTTACGCCACCGACGAGGAACTTGCTTCGCTGAATCCGCTGGCGGAAAATGCCGACCGTATCGTTCACGCTCAGGAAGCACTCCGGCACGATGACAACTTTCATTTGCACTTGTGCCGCTTATCCAAATCACCGGCAATTTACGATTATATGCGCCGCCAGATGCCATTTTTCCGGGTGCGCTCCTATCTGTGCCCGGCGATTTTCGCCATCGGCAAATCCCTGGTGCCCAGAGTAAAAGAGGGAACCGTTGCCAAAATCAGAGGACATCAGAAAATCACTGCTCTGCTCTGTCAGCGCAAAGCGGAAAGAGCCCGGAAACTGCTCAATACGCACATTTGTGTCAAAGGCATCGAACAGCTTCTGGCGGAATACCGTATCCAGCATTCACTGCAATCATGGGAGAATGAATGATGCAAAAGCGTGTGACATTTCACGATGCATTCGCCCGCTGGGATGAAGCTCTTTTGACCATCGGCAACCATTCTCTGGTGCGGGTAATCGATTTAAGCGCCGGTTTTCCGCGGACAATATCACTGACCGGCAGCGGCACAGAATTCGCTTCACCGGAAAACAGCTTCTGCGACTGCTCGTTTTTCGGCTTGAATATGCCCGGACGGAATGAGACACGCTGGCACATTTCGCAGGAAATTTCAGCTGAAATCATGGAAAATCCCCTCTTTGATGCACCGCATATCGAGGTGAAATTTTCTTTCAAAGAGGAGTATCAGCAAGCGGAATTCACCCGGATATTCCGCATCTATCCTGATCTGCCGGCGATTTCGGTGCAAAATGAATTAATTTCCCGAAGCATTCCCAATTGCTACTGGAGTTACCGGCAGGAGTTGTCAAGTGCCTGCAGCCGTTTTCCGGATGCCGTATTGGAAAGCGATGTGGATAGTATCGCTGTCGGCGACGGAGTAACGGCGGTAAAAAGTGTGGAATTCCGCGGGCGCACCGACTACCACAACGCCCCGGTCATCGAACATCCGGCCGCCGGAAACGATGAAGAGAAATTTTCCGGCAATCTGCTGCTGCTGGCCAAAAATGATGCTCCGGCACTTCTCGTTTTGCAGGAAGCTCCGCCGAGTGCCGAAAGACGGGATTTTGAAAAATATGATTTCCGCATCGGGGAAAAGAGATTTTACAGCTGCTGCTGGGGCGTGATGCCGGGAGAATTGATTCCCGGAAAAATGGTACGCAGTTACCGCACGGTCTGGCTGGCATTGGATGATATTGAAGATGTGACAGCGGTACTGCATCGCTACTCAGCCGGCCGTTTTCCCATGCAGGAATCCGAAGCCGCTGTGCTGGTCAATCCGTGGGGCTGCGGCAGATTTCCGCAATTGACCGGGGAAAAATTTCTGCTGGATGAAATTTCTGCCGCCGGAGCGATCGGGGCGGAAGTTTACCAGATCGACGATTCATGGCAGCAGGGCAAAGGTCTCAATGAATTGACCGGCAACAATCTGGCGGTCGGGCCGGATTTCTGGCAGATCAATTCTGAAAGGCTGCCCGGTGGTTTTGCGCCGCTGGTCAATGCCGCGGAAAATGCCGGAGTCAAACTGGGGTTGTGGTGTGCGCCGAGTTACACCCGGCTTTTCAATGACCATGCGGAATTTGCCGCCATGCTTCTGGATTATCACCGCAAATACCACTTTGCCACGGTCAAAATCGACGGTGTGCGCATTCAGAATTATCAGGCGCAGGAAAATCTCGAAGCTCTGCTCCGGGAAGTGCGGGAAAAGAGCGGCAAAGAGATATTTTTCAATCTGGATACCACCAATGGTCAGCGGCCGGGTTACTTTTATTTTCTGGAGTACGGCAATATTTTTCTGGAGAACCGTTACTGCTATTTGCCCGGAGAAATTTCCTACCACCCGGAAAAGACCTTGCGCAATTTGTGGCAGTTGAGTGCTTATGTGCGGCCGCAAAGTCTGCAAATCGAAGTTCCCTCGCCGTCGGATATCCGCAATCCGGCGGCAGATGCCCCTGATCCGGCAGAGTATCCCTTTGATTACTGGTGCGCCATTGCCGTGTTTGCCAATATGCTCATCTGGACGGCTCCGTCACAGTTGCCGCCGGAGTACCGGGAAACAGTGCAAAAGATGATTGCGTTGCACCGCACTTTGCGCCGGGAGATCTTTGGCGGCGTGATTTCCCCGATCGGCAGTGAACCGGATGGCAAGAGTTTCACCGGATTTACCGCCGACAGCGGTTATGCTTTGATCTTCCGGGAAAAAAATTGTCCGCAGGAGTCCTTTGATCTGCCTTTTGCCGATGGCGAAGTCATTGCCGGAAACGGCACGGTCAATGGCCGCAAATTGACCATGCCCGGTGCTTCATGGTGCGTGGTAAAAGCGTAAGCGAGCCAACCGCACCGGCCGCCGGTTTATCCCCGGCTTGCGCTGCTCCGTACCCCTCCGTACCCTCTCCGTACCGGGCATATATCGAGCGTAAGGCGAAGCGTTTGCCTCCCCTCAAGCGAACAGGAGCATATAAACGCTACATCGGTTAATTAGCGGCAACAATATGCGGCTCGCTTACGCTCGACATCTGCCCGGTACGGATATGTACGGATATGTACGGATAAGTACGGAGCAATACAAGCCGGGTAAAGATACCGCTGTAAATTTTTTTCAAAAAAAATATTTGACAAAAATAAAAAGCAGTAGTATATTAAATATTGTTTAAGGTGTAATGACAGTTGAAATGTCAGAAAAGGCGGTTTTCAAGCTGAAAATCATGTAAAAATGGTATAGATTTTTATATGTTTTTACAAAAAAATTGCCATTTTTTGAATTTCAAGTGTCGGAAAAAATTAATTTTTCAGGAAAAACCAACCCTGAACCACCAAAGGAAAGGAAAATTTGTTATGCGTAAGAAAGATCATTCATACTCTGAGCAGAGTATGAAGCCCATGGGCTTCACCTTGATCGAATTGCTGGTCGTGATCGCGATAATGGCCATCCTTGCGGCAATTCTGCTTCCTGCCCTCAACTCCGCCCGTGAACGCGGCCGTGCCGCCAGCTGTATCAATAACCAGAAACAGTGTTTGACCCAAATCCGTTTTTATGCCGATGCCCATCAGGGTGGTGCCGTATGGACTGTTTGGTGGGGACAAGGCTGGGGCAACATACTTAAATTGCGTGGTTTTGATCTTGATACCAATATTCTGCTTTGTCCTTCCCATGAGCCGACCGGCTATCCGACTGACAGTACTGAAAGTTGGGTTACGCAAAGAAACGCCTCCTTTGGTATCATGCGGGCAAGCGGTGACAACAAATGGGCAGATTACCTTGGTGAAGATAGTGCACTCGATACTAAGGGAGGAGATGGCGGCGCACTTCATTATCTTTTCCTCGACCGTATTTCCAGCACAAAAATGATTATGGCTGATACATTTAATCCCAAATTAAGCGTTCCTCGGCAAACATCTGAATGGGGGAATAAAGACTTTGGTGCAACTGGAGCCAATGCCGCGGCGTTTGACCACGGCGGCAAAGCCAATATCGGCTGGTCCGACGGTCACGTTTCCAGCATGACCCCGCAGGAAGCCAGAGCTGAATCCAAAGATTCCGCCGGAAATCCGGTGCTGGCAGTATATGTTCAGAATAATGCGATAAAAACCACATTCTGAAGTGTGATGTTATGATAATGCTCCGGCGTAAACCAGTGGTTTATGTCCGGAGATTATTTTGCCCCGATTCGGAATTTTCAGCGGAAAAATCTTAAATTTTTTTGATTTTTATAAAATTCGGGATAATAACAGAAAACAGGAAAAAACAGTATGAAACAGAGATTTTTCAAAAAATTGATGCTTATTTCCGGCACTCTTCTGGGCCTCGCTCTCTTTGCCGGTGATACCATCGACCCGGAAATGGCGCAAGCCCGATGGGAAAAATTGCAATCCCGCCCGCGCCGGGTGATATTCAACAATGACGGCTGCGAAATCTCTTCTGCCATTCTGCAAGTTCCCTCGGTGGAAAACTTCCTGAAACTGCGCCACAACGGACTTATCGGTTCCCATGTCGATGTGATAAGTTACTGCCCGGTGACGTGCGGATTCGGCAACGTTTCGTTTCAAAGCAAAATTTTCGGCAATCTGACCAATCACCCCAAATTCCGGGCGGCACTGGAATTTTTCTACTCCAATAATACCGACCCGATGATGGAAAGTCTGCGCTTCGCCCATGCCAACGGCATGGAAAGTTTCCTTTCCATACGCATGAATGACTGCCACGACTCCTTTACCGGCGGCGAAGATTTGTGGCCGCCATTGAAAACCCGACACCCCGATCTGCTCTTTTCCACCCGTGATATCCGCCCGCCTTACGGCTACTGGAATGGCGTGGATTACAGCAAAAAAGCAGTTCGTGATCTGGCATGCGCCATTATCAGAGAGGCCGCCGGAAAATATCCGCTGGATGGCTTTGAACTCGACTTCTGCCGCCACTGGACCTTTCTCAAATCCGCCGCATTCGGCGATCCGGTAACCCAGGCTGAAATCGACAGCATGACCGCAATGATCCGGCAGATGCGTATCATCTGCGATGAAGCAGGCAAAAAACGCAACCGGCCCATATTGCTGATGGTCAGAGTGCTGGACTCCGTCGAAGCATGTCTGGCACAGGGGCTGGATATTGAAAAATGGTGCGCCGACGGTCTGATCGATATCGTCGCCGGCGGCAGTGAGATCCGCCTCAATCAGACGGCATATATGGCGGATTTGGCAAAAAAATATCCCAAAGTGCAATTTTTCTCCACCCAGACCGAAGCCCAGATGGTCGGGCAGCACCCGCTGCTCAAACGCAACAACAATCCCCTCAACTTCCGCGGTCAGGCGGCCGTTGCCCACTACGAAAAGGTCGGAATATACTCATTCAATGAGTACTTCCCGGGGCAGGATCACGCCCGCTATCTCAATGAGATCGGCGATGAAAAAATGCTGATGGGCCTGAATAAATTTTATTACTTTTCCCACGTCTATTCCAATGCCGGTTCCTACGGCCGGGATTGGGAAAAATTTCAAATCATGCCCAAAGTCGTTCCGGCAGGGCCCATGCCTTTCAACCGCACCAGACAGGATATCGAATTGTACTGCGGCAGAGAAAATCCCGGAGCCAGACTGCTGCTGATGCTCCATTTGCGCGGAGTTGCCGGAGAAAATATCCAGGTGCATTTCAACGGCACTTTACTGGAAAATTTCCGCACACTTGACGGTCTGGCCGTCTGTGAAGTGCCGCAAAATATCTGGCACCCCGGGAAAAATACCGTTTCGATCAACACCACCGGCGATGCCGTCCCCCGGATTCTGCTGGCCGGTGATCAACTGCTGGTCTACGGAGGCAATCAGGGAGCATGGCGCAGACTTTTCGGCAGTGAAGGATTCGTCGCCGGAAAGTCAGAATATATCGAAAACAACGCCTATGTCCTCTGCGATGTGACCGATAATTTCGTTTCCAATCTGGTTCATCCGCTGGAGGCCCGCCCGGAAAGCAGCATTACGGTCAGCGTGGATGCCAAACTGGGCTTTTCCACTGATCCGGAAGCATCCGTACTGCGTATCGCCAACGGACGATTCACCGAAACCCTGCAATTTCATGATAACGGGGTGAAATTGAAAAATGCCGGATTTTTCCACGCCTGTGATACCACCGGCGATTTTCACAACTATGCGTTGAATATCGATAATAATATTCTTTCTCTGCAGATCGACGGCCGTCAGCTCTACCGGGGCGAAATGCGTACCGGTTTTGCCGATGATGCCGAGGTCGTGGAAAGGTATTCCACCGCCAAGATGGGTTACCTGAGCAGTAACAGCATTATCATCGGTTCGCTCTCTCCCCAGGGC
The DNA here is from genome assembly GCA_017508015.1 of Lentisphaeria bacterium. Taxonomy (GTDB): domain Bacteria; phylum Verrucomicrobiota; class Lentisphaeria; order Victivallales; family Victivallaceae; genus UBA1784. The sequence goes on along the minus strand of JAFVZS010000048.1, from coordinate 18,100 downwards.
AAAAGTAAAGCAAGTTTCCGCAATTTGAGCGTGATGAACAGTTCCGTCGGCGGCTATCTGGTTGACGGCGCACTGCTGGTCATCCATAAGCCCAATGAAAGAGATCTGCCGGTTTCTCTGATGCCGACGGCAGCAGAGAGGATTCCGGCGGCAAGCGAAAAAATGATCATCGACCTCACCCCGGCCGACCACAGTCAGTGGGTGAAAATCGGCAGTGCGGCCAATTTCGCCATTCAAAATGACGGATTCAAGATCGACAGCCGGGTCAACGGGCCGGTCATCCGCCATTTGCTCAAAGCCAAATGCGATTTTCTGGAAGTGCACTTCGCTTTCACCGTAAAAGATCAGCGGGAAACCAACCCCCAATTGCAGGCTCTGGTCACCCTCGACGGAACTGCCGGAAAATCCAATCTGTGGGGATTCCGTTTCACCGGAAACAGTGTGCGTTTTGTCGATGACGCCCCGGTCAGATTTCCGGCGGCCGCCGATGGCAAAGTGACCGGCAGGATCGTGGTCGATCCGGCATCCGGTGCGGCAGAAGTTTATATCGGTAACAGTGACACTCCCATTCTGCGCCACCGCCCGATCGTGGTCAACCGTACCAACGCCGCAGTATCTTTCGGTGACGGCAGTGTCGCAATCAAAGGCGAAACACTGCTGCACAATGCCAAAATCGTGCTGCACGGAGTGAAGCCGCCGGCAACGATCAAAGATCAACTGCCCGCAGAGGCGGCAAGTGCGGTCACACTTGCTCCGGGCAAATTGCAAAGTTGGCAGAAACTCTCATTCAACAACCGTAATCTGATCATCAGCGGAGAATATTTCCAATTCAACAATCAGAGTGCCGGGCCCATGTTCCGCCACACTTTCAACTCCGGAAATATGCGTTTCCTGGCGGTGGAATTTGAATTTTCAACCCTCGATGAAAATTGCACCAAAGGTCAATTGCAATCCACCATTATCATTGACAGTATGGAAGATGGCAAAAGCAATCTTTACGGTTTCCGCTTCGGCAAAGATCACTTCCGCTTCCTCGATGAAGCACCGCTGCCGGTGAAAACCGGCAGTGACGGCAAAGTGCATGTACTTTTGCTCATCGACCGGGAAAATGACAAGGCGGAAATCTTTTTCAACCATTCGCTTTTCCCCGCCCTCACCCATAAAGCATTGAAAATCAGGCGCGGCAATCCGACGATCACCTTCGGTGACGGCAGTGCCGCCGTGGCAGGAGCGTGCCGTTTCTACGGTGCTGAAGTGAAAATTTATTGAACCATCACAACTTATAAAGAGGTATGTATATGAAAAAATCATTCGCACTTTTGACGGCGATGTGCCTGACTGCCGGGGCATTTGCCGGAGAAACCCTGAATATTCCGGCGACCGATCCGGTGCAGGAGATCACTCTTACTCCAGTCAACCACCGCCATTGGAAAAAATTGAGTTTCAACAGCCGGAATCTGCTTTACAGCTCAACTTCGATCACGCTCAACAGTCAGATCGCCGGACCGATTTTGCGCCATGCACTGACTGTGAAGCCGCAATTTATCGTGATCGATCTGGTTTACAGCGGTACGGATGAAAATTGTCCCGGCCCCCAGCAGCAGACGTTGATCACACTCAACGGCCCGGATGGTAAAGGTATTTTGTGGGGATTGCGTTTCGGCCGCGACAGTGTGCGTTTTCTTGACGAAAAACCGGTCACATTCACCTTGCCTGATGATGGCAAAACTGCTGTCAGGATCCTGATCGATACCGCAAGTCAGATCGCCGAAGTTTATATCAACGGCGGAACGGTTCCGGTTTTGCGCCACAAAGCATTCAAACTCAATGCCCCGGCCTCTGAACCATCAGTTTCCATCGGCGACGGCAGCGTGGCGGTCAAAGGCGTTTGTGAATTGTACCGGATGGATATCAAACTTTATTGATTTATCAGGATTCAGAGAGTTATGAAAAAATTCAAAAAAGGTGTCGTACTTGTACCGGATGATTTCAAAGGAGTCGATTGGATCAACAAACTTAAAACCAACGGACTCAATACTCTGGGCATGCACTCCGGTGGCGGGGACAGTCACGATGTAATCGACAATCTGGGATATTATGCCACCGATGAATTCCGGAAAGAAGTTGCTGCCGCCGGGTTGGATTATGAGTATGAATTGCACTCATCCAAAAATCTGCTGCCGGATGCCCTCTATGAAACACATCCGGAGTACTTCATCCAGACTCTGCGTTCCAAAATCCGCGCCCGCAATCTGAATTGGTGTGTCTCCGCTCCGGGGATGCTGGAAAATGTCATCGCCGAAAATGCTGCAAAACTGGCCAAAACACTGCCCAGTTCAACGAAAAATTACTTTTTCTGGGGATGCGATATCGAACCGGGCCGCGAATGGTGCCACTGCCCGAAATGCAGTATCTATTCATTCAGCGAACAACACCTGCTCTCGGTGAATGCCATGGCACGCCGCCTGAAACAGGATGATCCGGAAACTCAAATCGCCTATCTGGCATATTACACCACCATGCCCGCCCCGCAGCTGGTCAAGCCGGAAAGCAACGTTTTCTGCGAATTTGCCCCGTATTTGCGCAGTTTCGATTACGCCATCTGCGACCGCCGCAGTGCCGCCAACCGGCAGTATGTGCGCCATTTGATGGAACAGCTCGCCCTCTACGGCCCGGAAAAGATCCATGTGCTGGAATATCATCTGGATGCTTCCCTCTGGGGCAAGCCCGATGAAAGACATAAATCGCCTTTCAATAAAAAAATCTGCGAAGAGGATATCCGCTTTTACACCTCTTTGGGTATCCGCAACATCACCACCTTTGCCGTGCGGCAGGATGAAGCTTATATGAAACTTTACGGCGACCGGGAATTTCTGGAATATGCAGAGATCCTCGCCAAATATGAATAAACAGGGAGGAAAAAACATATCATGACACAATCCTGGCTCGATTATCTGATCATCGTGGTCTATTTCATTGCAGTGCTGGCCATCGGCTTTTACTGCTCACGCGGTGAAAAAACTTCTGTGAATTATCTGCTCGGCGGCCGCAAAATGCCGGCCGTTGCCGTTGGTTTTGCGTGTATGATGGCACTGCTGAGTTCCATTTCGCTGGTTCAGGTGCCCGGAGAGATCTACAATCACGGGCTGACCCTTTTCGTTATCAGCGGCACTTTAGGTACACTGCTGAATATTCCGGCGTATCTGCTCTTTGTCCGCTTTTACTTCCGGCTGGGCAGTTTCACACCTTATGAATATCTGGAATACCGCTACGACAGTTCCGTGCGGGCGATCGTGGCCATTTCCGCATTTTACGCCAGAACCATGTATCTGGCCATGGTGCTTTACACTACTGCCAAAATTTTTGAAGCATCCTACCACTGGGCTCCGTGGTTCTCCATTCTGCTGGTGGGTGTGGTCGGCATGATCTACACGATCAAAGGCGGCGCAAAGGCCGTAGTCTGGACCGATGTGATGCAGTTTTTCGTGCTTTTCGGCAGTTTCATACTGCTGATCATACTGGTTTGCAGCAAAATCGACGGCGGGGCCGTCGAAGCGGTACGGTGCGCCTTTGCCAACGGTCACGGCATTCCGCAATTTTCCGAACCGGACTTCTATACGCTCTCACCGTATGTCAGACTGCTCTTTATCCTGATGATCTGGAATGCCTTTATCGCGCCGCTGACCAATGCATGCAGTGACCAGATCACCATTCAAAGATACCTTTCCACCAAAAACTGGAAAGAGGGCTTCAAAGCCAAGCTGGTCGCCACCGGTTCGGCAATGACCTTTATGCTGATGCTCTGGTTCACCGGTCTGGCGATCTACACCTACTATGTACAGAATCCTGCCGGAGCACCGGCGGCCGGAGAAGGAGACAAAGCCTTTTTCCTTTTCATGGCCAAAAATCTGCCGACTCCGATGCCGGGACTTTTCATGGCCGGTATGCTGGCGGCGATCATGAGCACTTTGAGTGCGGGAATGAACTCCATGGCCACTGTCTGGCTCAAAGAGTTCCACGTCAAATTCATCAACAAAAAGCTGGATGATTCCGGCGAAGTGCGGATTTCCAAACTGGCGACGCTGTGGATCGGAATATTTTCCATTCTGCTGGCACTGGCCCTGGAAGTTTCCGGCAAATGGTTGAGCCAGTCGGTTTCCGAAGTAGGGACACTTTTCGGTCTGCTGGGAGCGGCGATCCTGCCGGCATTTCTCTTTGCGGTGCTTTCCAGCCGGGCCAATTCCAAACTGATCTGGGCTTACACGGCATTTGCTTTCGGTGAAGGCTGGGGATGGAATGCCTGGTATGCGCTGTCCCGTTCTGACTGGCAGGCGTGGGAAAAGGATCATTCTCTGCCCTGGGGTTATGCCGGCAAGATCGATTTCAGCATGGTGCTGATCCCGTTGATCATCGGCTTGATCATTCTCATACCGTATGCTGTCAAAAAGTTGCGCAGCAAATGGATCGGCAGGCTCAGTGCGATTTCCGGCATAGCGGTACTGGGATATGCCGAAGCGATCCTCATCTGGTTCATTTGCAGCAACATGCTCATTACCGATGCGCCGCAGGCCCGCAGTTTCTACTTCTTTTTGCCGATTTCGCTGATCGGAGCATTCATCATACTGCTTTTCTGCCCGAAACAGCCCAGAGAAAAATATCAGGGGCTTACGGTCTGGACCTTGGATCAACCGGTTCTCGATCAGCAGTCCGCTGAAAATAAAGAACAATAATTTTCTGCGAAATGATTCCCAAAAAAAGGAGCTACTGTCATGTCTAAAATCAAATTTACCGGCATCATGCCGGCTCTTATCACCCCGCTGGATGCAGCCGGGAAAATCAAAAAAGATACCGTAAAAGTACTGGTTGACCGCTATCTGGCTGCCGGAGTTGACGGTTTTTACAGCGTTGGCGGTACCGGAGAAGGAGTTCTGCTCACGCTCGATCAGCGCAAGGCGATGGCTGAAGCGGCGATCGAAGCCAATGCGGGCCGGGGCAAGGTCATCGTGCATACCGGAGCGATCAATTCGCTGGAAGTTCTCGAACTCACCCGTTTTGCCACTGCCGCCGGGGCTGACGGAATTTCTTCGATACTGCCCTCGATCTACTTCAAATACAACTTCAATGAAACGGTACGTTTTTACAGTGACATCGCTAAAAACACTGATTTGCCCATTCTCATTTACGCGAACCACACCGGCGGCGGGATCAATATGAATGAATTGATGGCTGAATTGCTCAAGATCGACAACATTTGCGGAGCCAAAGATACCCGCAGCAGCAACTATGCCATGTGGCAGCTCAAACAGCTCAATGGCGGCGATATCAACGTGATCAACGGGCCGGATGAAGCACTGCTCTGCGGATTATGCATGGGTGCAGACGGCGGTATCGGAGCGACCTATGGGGCCATGCCGGAAATTTTCGTCGGCATTTACCGGGCATATCAAGCCGGGAATCTGTCTGAAGCGCAACGCTTGCAGTTTCAGGCGAATAAAATCATCAAAGTCATGCTTGATTTTGCATCCGGCAGTGTGGTCAAGCCGCTCAAAGAGATGCTTCGGATCAACGGTATAGATGCCGGTTACGACATCTATCCGGCGGATGGATTCACACCGGAACGCTCCAAAGCTCTGGTTGAAGCACTTAAAAATGCCGGATACGAATTCTGGCAATAAAAAAATCAAATAAAAAAATCTGCCGCCGGGTGCTTACCCGGACGTGATCCGATCCTCCGTCGCCGGGACTTCGGAGAACAGGACGGTATTTTGGCGACGACAACGGAGTCGCCCAATTTCGCAACCCGCCGAGCGGGCGGCGAAAATAAGCGACAGCGCAGAGGTCGGCGCAACTTGCGACGACACCACCTGCCGTAAGCGAAGTCATGCGGCAGCATGACACTTGAGCGGAAGGCAGTAATAACGGCAGTGGAGTGAAAAAATAAAAAAATCTGCCGCCGGGTGCTGCCGGTAGCGGAACGCTCAAGTGAAATGATGTTGCAAGAATCACATCAACAATGACATAAGGAAATTTAACTATGCGTATTACCGGAACTTTTTTGGATGAGATCAGCCACGACATTCCCCATCAGAATTGGGGCAGAGAAGAGTGGAAAAAAGATTTTATGGCGATGAAAGCCATCGGCATTGACACCGTGATCATGATCCGTTGCGGTCATAAACGCTGGATGACCTTTCCTTCACCGACACTGATCGCCCGCGGCGGCTTCACTCCGCCGGTGGATCTGGTGGAAATGTTCCTTGATCTGGCCGATGAATTGGATATGAAGTTCTATTTCGGCACTTACGATTCCGGGAGTTTCTGGCACAACGGCGAATATGACAAAGAGGTCGAAGTCAATCTGCCGGTGGTCGAAGAAGCCTGGAAGCGTTACGGACATCACAAATCTTTTGCCGGCTGGTATCTTTCTCTGGAAATCAGCCGCCGCAAAGCGCATGTGGTGGATATTTACCGTCGATTGAGTCAGAGCTGCAAGGAGCTTTCCGGCGGCAAACCGGTTCTGATTTCACCCTTTATAACCGGCATCAAGCAAAATGATTCCGGCACTCTGGAAGAACACGAAAGAGAGTGGGACAACATCCTTGATGCTCTCAACGGCACGATCGACATCATGGCGTTTCAGGATGGTCACTGCGGCTTTGACGAGTTGGCCGGTTATCTGGAAATCAACAGCCGTCTGGCGCGCAAACATGGCATTACCTGCTGGAGCAATTGTGAAAGTTTCGACCGGGATATGCCGATCCGTTTCCTGCCGATCAAGTGGGAAAAGATGCTGCTGAAACTGGAAGCGGCCAAACAGGCCGGAGTGGAAAAAGTGATCACCTTTGAATTTTCTCACTTCATGAGTCCGAATTCCAGTTATCACTCTGCCGGCCATCTCTACAACCGTTACCGGGAACACTTCGGAATATAATCGTCAGCGCAGTTGAGTTCACGCGTTACCTGTCGGAGAGCGAACAAAATAAGGATAAGAACGATGAACAAATTTTTGCCTGGAATGAGTGAATTCAGCGTGGGAGTGAATTACTGGGCATCTCACGCCGGGATCAAGATGTGGCGGGAATTCTCACTTGAGGAGATCGATCGGGATTTTGCGGCATTGCACTCTGCCGGGGTGAATACGGTACGGCTGTTTCCGCTGTGGCCGGATTTCCAGCCGGTCATGTGGGCGGCCGGTTCCAGCAACCGGCCGCTGGAACTGGTCTTTACCGATGGTTCTCCGCTCCCGGAAAAAGGTGTGCGCCGTTACGGACTTGATCCGGTAATGATGGCACGTTTCCGTCAGGTCGCTGATCTGGCCTTGAAGTATGAATTCAAATTGATCGTCGGCTTGCTTACCGGCTGGATGAGCGGCGGTTATTTTGCTCCGCCGATCATGGCCAATAAGAATGCGGGCAATGACTTCACCGCTTTACGCATTGAAAAAATGTTCATTGACGGTTTTGTTTCGGAAATGAAAGATCATCCGGCGATCATCGCCTGGGAACCGGGCAATGAGTGCAACTGTCTGGCTCCATTCACCCCGGAAGAATCATGGCACTGGCTGGCGTATATCACTTCCGCGATCCGGCTGGCTGATCCGTCACGGCCGGTCTACGCCGGAATGCACAGCGGCAAGAACTACGCCGACAAACCTTTCAGCCTGATGGTTCAGGGTGAATTCAGCGATGCGTTGACCACCCATCCTTATCCGGTATTCACCCAGCACTGCGGTAAGAGTGCCCTGAATAACACCCCGGCAGTCTATCATGCCACCGCCGAAACTCTGATGTACCGGGGAATCGGCAAAAAACCGGCATTCGTTGAGGAGATCGGTTCATTCGGCAACGGTTATATTTCCGATGAACGCAGTGAAAAATACCTCTACACGGTACTTTATTCGGCACTGGTGCACGGTTTCGGTTCGGTATTGTGGTGGTGCGGATTTTCTTTCGGCCGCTGCGGCAATCAATATCCCTATCGCTGGATCGCCATGGAACGGGCTCTGGGCGCATGGAATTCCGACCGGAGCATTGCCGGGCCGGGAAGAGCGATGAAAAAATTTCAGGACGAGTTGAAAAAACTGCCATCCGGTACACTGCCGCCGCGGGAAGTCGATGCGACCGTGGTGATCACCGCCCTGAAAGATATGTGGAAAACAGCTTACGGCACATTTATTTTGAGCAAAGAAGCAGGTTTTGAAATCGAATACTGCAACATCGATACGATCGATCAATTGCCGCCAAGCAGCTTTTATATCGTGCCGTCAGTCTCCGGTTATGAGGTGATGGATTTGCACAAATATCAATTGCTTTTGCAAGCAGCGGAAAATGGTGCAACTGTGGTGGTTTCCGCTGACAACGGCATGTTGGAACCATTTGAGGAATTTTTCGGCTGTACGGTGGAATATTCCGCTGAACTGCCCGAAAAACTTACCTTTACCATCGATGACAGAGATTACCTTTTCAATGCAGCATTCACCCGCAGGATCAAAGTTTCCGATGCGGAAGTTATTGCAGTACTGGATGACGGCACGCCGCTGATCACCCGCAAAAAGTATGGCAAAGGTCAGTTGATCTATGTCAACGCCGCATTGGAAAATGAGGCTCTCACTCCGGGCAATAATTTTTATCACATTTACCGCAAACTGGCTCAGCTTGCCGGAATAAAAACTCCGGAAAAATCCCCGGAAATCGGCATTACCCGGCATATTCTGCCGGATGGCAAAGTGGTGAAATTCTTTATCAACTATGCTGACAGAGAAGTTGACGGCATGCCGGGAAACAGCGTAAAATACGAACCGGATACCCAAAACTGCCGTTGACCGCAAGGCCGCACGGCGAAGCAATTGCAGTGATCATCCGTTGAAAATTGAAAAATTATAACGGGTGATACTGTGGTGCGGCTTGCCCGGTTCCACCCGTACCGATGGAAATGCCGGATGATTTACCGCATCCGGCCAGCACTGGGTTTCCAGACAAAATCCGCTGTTGCGCGGATAGGGACTTTTGCCGTGATCATTGAGGAAATTTCCCATATAAAGCTGAATTCCCGGGCGGCTGGTGTGAATAGTCAACCGGATACCGCTGTATCCGGCGGTGACTGTCGCCACATTTTCGCGGTAGCAGTGGTCTGCATCACCGAGAATAAAATTATCATCAAATCCGCCGTCATATTCGGCAAAAATGGTACTGAATCTTTTCCCCTGCCGCAGATCAAAACGGCTGTTATCCACCTCAATTATCCGGCCGGTCGGCTGCAGATATTGATCGGTTTGCGTATAACGGTCAGCGGCGATCATGATGACGTGATCCGCAGTTGAGCCGGCATTTTCCCCGTCGAGATTAAAGTAGGTGTGGTTGGTGAAATCCGCCACTGTCGGCCGGTCGGATTCGGCAGAAATTTCCATTTCCAGAGTATGATCGGTCAGGAGCCGGTAAGTTGCCCGGATAAAGAGTTGCCCGGGGAATCCGGCATCGCCGTGAGGACTTGAAAGGGTCAGAGTCAATTCGGTATCTGAAGCATTTTCCACATTCCACAGCCGGTGGCTGAAACCGAATGAACCGTGAAGCGAACAGCGGCGGTTGTCATTGAGATAAAGTTGATAAAGTTCACCATCCAATTCAAACTTTCCGCCGCTGATCCGGTTGGCGATACGGCCGATAATGGCACCGAAGTTGGTGGGATTGGTGATATAACCGGCCGGATCTTTCCATCCCAGAGCCACATCGGTAAGTTTTCCGGCAGCATCGGGTGTAAAAAGCGAAACGATACAGCCGCCGAAGTCGGTGATGTCGGCCCCGAAGCCGTCAGGCAAACGCAATTTGAATAAACTTGCACACCGGTTGCCGGGCAGAGTGAAAAAAAGTTCTTTTTTCATAAGTGCTCAATCTCCTCGGATTTTGAAAAATCATGCCGTTTACTGCGATCTGCCACTGCTTTTATGCTTCAGTGGTGCGCAGCAATTCCAGAGCATTCAATCTGCCGACTCTGGTCAACTCATCTCTGGTCAAAAAATCCAGTGAAGCCAGAAATGCCATACACTGGCTGATCGTTGATGCGGAACCGACCAGACACTTTTTATCGGGATTGAAAAGTTTGCCATCCGGATAAAGTACCGCCCGGTTGCCCAGCGTAGCATATTCGCCCGGAGGAAATCCGGTCAAACTGGAAGCATCACTGGTGACAATGGTTTTATCCACGCCCTTGGCACGGATGATGATTTTGACCAGTTCCCCGGGCAGATGATGACCATCGGTAATGATCATGGCGGTCAACCTTTCTTCAGCCAGACCGGCAAAGAGCGGATTGTGGTGACGGTCGAGCATATTGGGGCAGCCATTGCCGAGATGGGTGAGCAGTTGGGCTCCGGCATCGGCCGCCGAACGCACCTGGGCATAGGTGGCCATGTGGTGACCGACACTGACTGCGACATGATTTTTGCGCAAATAAGCAACGGCTTCTGCGGCATTTTCGGCATCGGCCCCCAGAGTAATGATTTTGATTTTTCCGCTGGCGGCATCCAGCAGACGGTCAATATTTTCGATCGTGGGGGCACAGACAAAGGCCGGATCGTGGGCCCCGACGGCTCCGGGGGCAGGAGAAATGAATGGTCCTTCAAAATGGATACCTGGAATATTTCCGGATAATCCGTGTTTTTCCACGGTATCCATGATGATCGAAGCATGGAGTGCGTTTTTTTCCAGAGAACCGGTAATGATGGTCGGCAGAAAAACTTCAGTGCCGGTGGCCAGAAGTTCTTCTGCGGAACGCAGAAATTTATCGGCGGTCAGCCCCTCTTCACTGTAATCCACTCCGTTATGACCGTTGACCTGCAAATCGACCCAGCCGGGATTGAACATTTTTCACCTCGTCAGTTACTGATTGAAAAAAATTGATAAAGTTTCTGAATAATATACCTCTTTTATGTTTGCAATGCAAATTTTAACACTATCTTGCATAAAAATTTTAAAAAACACTTGACATATCCCCCATGTGAGTGTAGTGTATAAGTAAGCCGCGTTCAAATACGCCGTATGATACGAAATAAAAAAGGAGAAAATGTATGGCTTGGCAGTGTATTCTTGGTTTAATCGTTATGATCGGCGGGTTTGCCGGTGTTCTGGTCTGCGCTAAAATTCAGAAGACCAATCCTTCCATCCAGCCGCTGGCGATGGTTTGTGCCGCAGTGATGCTGATCGGTCTCGGGTTGTATTTCTGGTTCTATATGAATCCGCCCAACTATGCGATGGAACACAATCGTATTTACTCTCTTTCAGTAGCACACACCATTGGCGGTAAAGTTTCCGGTAAAAAAGTGATCTGGCTGGCCAACGGCACCACGATGGAAGATTTCAAAGCCAGACAGGCGGCTTTGGAAACTGCCGCCGGTACGACGGTTACTCTGGTTGAGGCTTCCGATCCGGAAAACGGCATGATGATGGATTCCAAAAAATTCAAAGCAGCCATTGCCGGAGCTGATGAAAATACCGTGGTGATCATTGACAGCGATTTCACCGGTTTTGCCGATGAACTCAATAAGATGTTCAGAGAAAGAAAAGGTGCTAAATTCATCGTTACTGAAAACGCCGGCGGCGGTATGATCGGCAGCTTGAGCAACCTGAAAAAAGGTTTTGACAACGGCCGTCTGCTCTTTGTTGTCGTTGCCGACAAGCATGATGAAGAGTTCACTCCGGAAGAAGATGAACTTGACGAAGCTTTCAGCAAACGTTATTCCATCATCGACAAAGACAGCTTTGAAGCCAATAAAGAAAAACTCGGCATTATGTAATTTTCTGCCGGTTTTCCGGAGGGCTGTTGCCAAAACGCAGCAGCCCTGTTTGTTTTTAACTGCCGATGTTAATAAAGGAGTCAGACAACTATGATCACAATCAAAACCAGTAAAGGCGATATCAAACTGGAACTCGATGCCGCTGCCGCACCTGAAACGGTCAAAAACTTTCTCGCTTACGTGGAGGAAGGCTTCTATAAAAATACTATCTTTCACCGGGTGATTCCGGGATTTATGATTCAGGGCGGCGGTTTTGATACGGAATTCATCCAGAAAGAAACTCATGCGCCGATCAAAAATGAAGCTGCCAACCAGCTGCCCAACAAACGCGGCACGATCGCTATGGCCCGTACCATGGTGGTCGATTCCGCAACCAGTCAATTCTTTATCAATCTGGAAGATAACGACTTTTTGAACTTCAAAGCTCCGATCCCGCAATACTTCGGTTATTGCGTTTTCGGCAAAGTAGTTGACGGAATGGATGTAGTCGATGCGATTGCCAAAGTGCAAACCGGCAGCCGCGGCATGCATCAGGATGTGCCGGAGGAAAACGTGGTCATCCTCGATGTGATCAATGCATAAATCTTTGCCGGGATACACCGGTTATCAAACAAACGGAGCTGCGGCAGGTTTATTCCTGCAACAGCTCCGGAATTGTTTTTAAAGATGTCAGAGGTAATTGCAAAAGTTATTCAAAAAATTTTGAAGCCCCGATAATCTGAAAAACGGTTATCAGAAGTAACGTTTGAGCAGACCTTCAAAGCCTTTGCCGTGACGTGCTTCATCTTTGGCCATTTCGTGAACGGTGTCATGAATGGCATCATATCCCAGTTCTTTGGCGCGTTTGGCGATTTCAAATTTACCGGCACAGGCCCCGCATTCGGCTTCCGCACGCATCTGAAGATTCTTTTTGGTGCTGGAGGTCAGCACTTCACCGAGCAATTCCGCAAATTTGGCGGCGTGTTCGGCTTCTTCAAAAGCATAACGTTTGTAAGCTTCGGCGATTTCCGGATATCCTTCACGTTCAGCCTGACGGCTCATGGCCAGATACATGCCCACTTCGCAGCATTCACCCTCAAAGTTGGCTTTCAAACCGGCGACGATTTCCGGATCGATACCCTCGGTGGAAGCCACCACATGTTCACAGGCATAGCTCTGATCACCGGTAACAGCTTTGAATTTTGCTGCCGCTGCCTTGCACTGGGGGCAGAATTCCGGAGCTTCATTGCCTTCGTGGACATAACCGCAGACACCACAGACGAATTTCATAATTTTTTCTCCCTTATTGGTGGTTGTTTTTCAAGAGGGGAATACCTTTTCCCCGACCGTGCATAAATTAAACCATCTTGCAGAAAAAATCAACTGTTCATTGCAGAAAAACCGGAAAATTTTTTGATGCCGCTCAATTCCAGCAGCGATATTCCGGCATATTCCAGCAGCAGCGCGGTGGAAACCGGGGCGTTGGTCCATCCGGAATAGATGCTTGATGAACCGCCCTCGTACAAATTACCGCCGCCCCATGTATGCTCTGCCATATCGTACATGCCCCGCCAGCAGCCGTTGAATTCCGGTGACGGGGAATCATCCTGAATCTCCATCACCAGAGCCAGTTGTTTATCCAGTAAAGCTCCGGCCTCCTTATCTTCCGGAGCAAATTTGCAATACATCTGCAAACCGAGCAAACTCCAGTTGAGAGTATAGATCAAATCTGCCAGACCTTTGCCGGATGGGGCCTCGTAATGGCTTGAGGGCAAAGTACCGGTTTCCGGATCAGCGGCCTGAAGCAGCAGATCCCGGCTTAAAACGGCCACTTCCCGGGCCGTTTCATCATTAAAAGCCTCGGCGGCGGCCACGGCTCCCATCATGGCATAAGCATATTCGCTGGTGGAAAAACCGGACAATTCAGCTTTGAGCCGCTGGAGATATTTGCGGATGGCCGGCAGATATTCCGGCCGGCCGTAAAGAGCATGGATACAGCTTAAAGCGAATATTGACAACGCTCCCCAGTGCGGCAGACGCAAATTGCCGGTCCAGATTTTATCCGGATCGGTCATTTCACCTTTTTCATCCGGTTCAAGAGCCGTGATGCGTGCCACAGCAGCGTTAAGGTGGCCGGATAAATTCAGTGCGGCCTCTCCGGCCTGATATCTTTCATCCAACTCTTTAAATGCGTGATGCAGTGCACATTGCAGAATTATGCACCATGAGTTATCATCGAACCAGTGACCATCGGCACTTAAAACAACGTGCGACCACCGCCATGCACACGGCAGTTTGTGTTTTTCAGAACGCTTCATGGCACTGCGGAAATAGAGGTAATCCAGAATATTTTTTCCGGTATCAAAACGTTTTTCATCTCCGGCAAGTCTGCCGTAGAGCAGAAACATCAGTGCGGCTTCAAAGTTGCAGTCCGGACGGCGTGATTCGACGGCAAAAGAATCTTGCAGCATGGTACGGGAAGCAAATTTTTCCACGATCTCCTGCCGTATGGATTCCTCAATATCCAGAGCCACCAATCTTTCGGCGACTCCCCAGAAACCGTCGGCCGGACGCATAACTCCGGAATTTTCAAACCACCGGATATTTTTTCCGGCACTTTCCATAAACTTATTCATTCATGCTGCTCCTTTTGGATAAATGCGGCAAATTGCATTGCCGGTATGCGTAAACTCAATTGTTTCCCCGCCGGATAACTCTTTAAGGAAACCAGATCCTGCACCGGATAGGGAAAGGTGATCCGCACCCGGCTGGAAACATTTTCTTCATTGAGAATAAAAGTGGCGGTCTGCCCTTTGAATTGCCGGTTGACGATCTGATCCGCCATGGCGGTCGTATGCAACCCCTGCGGGGTGCAGTCAACGCCGCTGATAATAAGATCTTCGCACCGGCTGACGACCCGGGTCACAGCGGCGATTTCCCGCAATTCTGCGCCCCCGGTACCGCGCTCATACCAGCACAGTACGCCGCCCCGGCTGTCCAGTATCCGCCGCAGCAGCAGTGCGCGCTGATAAGTGGAACTGCCGGCATTGGTAAGTACGCCGAAAACCATCGGGGCCGGAGAAACCAATTCTCTGGTGCGGGCAATGATCCGGGGATTGCGGCCGTAACCGCAGTATACCATTGCCGGAGCTGAATTGATATATTGCCAATCCAGGCCGTAGATTTGCGGACACTCGGCAGTGGCATAATCGCTGTACATGATCAATTCCAGACCGTTGGCTGCGGCGGCACGGCTGATCACTCTTACCGCTCTGCCCAATTCCCGGGTACGGAAGTCGATCCACTGCGATGAATATTTTTCCCGGATGAGTGCCGGAGTGAGATTTTCCTCTCTGATATGGTAATCGCGGATGAATTTTGCCAGTGAAATTTCCGAATAATCGGCATAGAGGCCGTTGAATGGATTGTGTTCAAAATCCCAGAAAAGTTTTTTCAATCCCGGATAGCGGTTTTTCAATGTGGCAAAAACGGCTTGGATTTCTCCGGAAATTTCCTCCTCCATATCGGCTAAAGCGGTCAAACTTATATCGCCGCGGTGTCTGCCCGAAGCGGTTTTTGCCCGCAGTTGCGGATATTTTTGCATCAACGGTTCAAAATCCGGAACCGAACGGTAATAGCCGAAATTTTCCAATTCAAGGAAAAACATCATGGTGAAATCATCATTTTTTCTGGTAGTTTCCAGAAAAAGTTCGTTGATCCCGGCCCGTTTCCAGGTGTCGAATATGGCCGCTTCCGTATCATGCGGCAAATTGCCCTGCATCTGGGCGTAAAGAGATATGCACAATTTTTCGGGCTGGATACCGGTCAGCGGCGGGCCGACCTCCACCGGCAGTGTCCGGGGCACTTCCATAAGTGCCGGGGCGGCGGCGGTAATGAGGAACTGCATTTCGCCTTTGAATCCGCTGTGACTGCTGCGGAAGATGATGTGACATCTTTCCCGCATGGAGTGATAGTGCCGGGTCATATTCGGCACCCGGTCAAGCTCCGTATTGCGCCTGACGGTCAAATGCCGGTATTTTTTGCCGCCGATGGTGACTTCCCGCCGGGAACTCAACTCGTACATATTGTGTTCCGGCGGCCAGTTGAATGGGGCAAAACCATTTTCATAACGCACTCTCGAACAGACATCCACCACTTCTATTTCTTCCGGGATCAGCAGATCAAAGCGGAGACCTGCCAGCGGGAATATGCCGAATTCCACCGGATTGATCTCAAAATCGTAAGCATCACCGCTGCTCAGCAGCAATCGGCGGTTATCAACACCGTAAGGCTGGATCACTTTGGGCGTGACAGAGAAAATTTTACGGAATTTATATGGTGCGGCACAGTTTTTCCCGGCGGTAAGTGTGATCTGACCGTTTTCATATTTTACACTCTCCGCCCCGTCAAAATTGCCGTAAAACGGGGTGAATGTGCCGCAGTCAAGGCTGAATGCAACTGTCGGAGTTGCGGAAGTTATTTCCAGAATATTCTGTTTTTGCACCATGGCCAGTACTGCTCCGGAAGCAACTTGCGCGTCATTGAATGTGACTTGCATTTCCGGATTTTGCCAGCGGATGACGAATTGACTGTCAGGCGACGGCAGAATGTATTCCGGAAAATTCCACCGGCAATTGCCCGTTTCGACCGACAGGGTAAAACGGTTGTCGCCCTTTTTTACTCCGGGAATGGTGACTGTTACCGCTTCCCCGGCCACGGCGGAAAAGTTCTGTGCCCGGCTGCTGCCGTTGGCCGCCACCGTGTATTTGCCGGAAATATTCCGGGAAAAAGTCAGCTGAAAATTGCCGGTGTTGCTTTCACTTAACGGAGCGATCCGGAATCCGGAGGTATCACTGTCGCCCTTGAGCAGTTTAAAAAAACCGGCATGTGACCACAAATTGTAAGAAGTTTCCGGCAGCAGTGTGGAAGTTTCTTTCAGCCGTTTTTCAAACCGGATGAAATTCACTGCCCAACTGCCGTTGAGCAACTCCAGCGGCAAACGCATTTCCGCCCTGAAAAATCCTTTGCCCCGGGTACAGCGCACCTCCGGCCTGGCGAAGCGGGCCGGAACCCGGATAAAGGTCGCTTCATTGGCATTGAAACCGAAGTAGAACTTTTCCCCCCGGTCATTCATCGCCCGCAATTCCAGCGAATCATCATCCCACACCGGCTGATTTTCCCCTTGCAGTGCCGCTTTGAATTCCTTGCCCATATTACTGCCCGGATGCAGGGCATAGGCTCTCATCACTGCTCCGGCGTAAAGATATTGACCGTCGCTGAGCAGATAAATCACGCTTCTTTCCTGCGGTGCATGAGCCGTGCCGGAAAGAAAAAAGTTATTCAGTACCACCGCTCCGGCGTATTCTTCCGCTTTTACTTCGCCGTCAAAGGTGATACTTTGACGGCTTTGCGGCACAGTCAACACTCCGCCGGCATGCAAAAAGATGGAAAAAAGAGACAAAAAAACTGTCAGGCATCGCTTTTTCATAAATCGTATCCGGGGTTATTTGAGAATCAGTTTTTGGTTATCCACGGCCATTTTGCACTCCAACTGTGAGCCGGAGCTTTATTTATTTCGGTAATGGTGCCGCTTTCGGCATGACCGTCAATAAATACCATGCCGGCTTTGCCGCTGTGACAGAATTTAAAACCGGTTGAAGCATACGTGGCAGCTTCATCCCCGCGGAACTGGATGACATATTTGGCACTGTCTCCAAAAACAAACACTCCGGAAGGATTTGGAGCCTTGCTGATAATGTAGTGAAGTCTCTTGGTTTGATCAGTACCCCATGCCGCCATATTGTTGCTCGCCTGATACAAATACTTATTCATGCCGTAATCAAATCCCCATGTCTTGTCATCATTGGCCCCCGGACAATCCAGCGAACCGGCAAGCGCATTGTATTTACCGTAATCAGCCGCACTGCCGAAAGAGGCAATAAAACCGGACTGAACATTTAAATATGTGCGCAAATATTCGATGGTTTCCTGATCCCAGCGGCCGTTTTCATCATCATTCAGCGTGTACGGCACAAAAAATCCGCCGAAGTCATCAGCATAGGCAGAAACCATTACTCCGCACTGCTTGAGATTGTTGATGCAGCTGGCTGCCCGGCCACGCTCACGGGCACTATTCAACGCCGGCAGCAATATCGCCGCTAAAATAGCGATGATGGCGATAACTACGAGCAATTCTATCAAAGTGAATGCGCTCTTGGGAAGAGGGGAAAAACTTCTTTTCACGGGAAAAGAGGTTTTTCCCCTCTCCCCAAACCCCACTGCTCTTTTCAAGAAAAGCGGTATTCTTTGTTTAGTTTCAATCGCAGTTTTTTG
>JAFVZS010000005.1 GCA_017508015.1 Lentisphaeria bacterium | reverse complement strand
TTTTTCATCCCGGAAGGGAAATAACTGTTGGCGTGCCATTCACCGTAACAGTACTGCCAGCCGTCGTCGATGATGATGCGTTTGATATACCTGGATAAAACGGGATCTTTGGCAATAAATTCCGCATTTTTCAACACTTCATTTTCAGTGATCGTCCAGCGGTAATAATCCCAGGTGTTCCAGCCGGGTTGCGGAGCGGGGAACTGCCGGTCGGTCTCAATGTTGTTTCCGGCATAATCCTGCAGCATGGTTATGCCGCTGCCCACTTCAAAAGTGATATCGGGAAAAGTGATCTGCAAGCCGGAAAAATGGTCTGCTTCAGCGCAGATATCCAGCGAAACAGAGTTCCCTTTCACCCTGCCGGAAACTTTCGCCCAGCACTCAAGATCAAGCGGATGGGTGATCAGCAGCGTTTTTTCTCCGGATGAAAGGGCAAAAGTGTAGAAACTGTCAAAACTCTTTTCTTCATCGACCGGCGGCATGAAAACTTTGCAACCGCCCATTTTCATCGCACTGGTCAGAATATGTTCAAAGGGGATATCCTGACACTCCAACACGGAAAAATGCAAATGTTTGACCGGGGCATTGAGCGACACCGATGAATGGATAACCGTTTTACTGCCGCATTTTTCCACCGCCAAAGACCATTTACCAAGATCGTTGGTACAAACAAATGTTCCGGAAATTTCACCATTTTGCCAGAGCAGTTCCGATTCATTGCCGTCGGCGGTAACTTTGCTTATTCCGCCGGAAAGATCCCATCCCCCGAAAACAAACTCTTTGAAAGGATTGATTCGCATGATATTCCTTGCATTGATCTCAAAACTTTTTAATTAAAACACCGGAAAAAGGCGGATAAAGAGTACATTCTTCCCCCGGAGGTGAAAATGAACCGTTTGTCCGGCATATACTATACCGCCGGAATTATCTTTTTTCAACGGTGGAAGAAAAAATCAGCCCGATTTTCCGCCGGGTATCAAAACATGATAAAGCGCGATTCCCGCGGCGGCAATTCCAGAATCAGGCGGCTGCTCTCTACTTTGTATTCCTGCTGATTGAATATATCCTTGCCGTTATTCTGCGGCAAACGCAATTTTGCCGGATCGATTTCCAGCATTCTGGTCACAGTCTGATCACTGTCATTGAGTGCCACGATCATCACCCGGCCGTTGCCCGCATATGCCGCATAAAGGAAATCCGCCGCCTTTTCTGCCGGACGGATGCCGCAACTCAAATCCCACGGCGCATAAAATTGCGGATTGCGGCCCAATAATGCAAATGCGGCGTTACCGGCATCCAGCTGCGGTTCCTTTTCCGGCCGGGAACTCTTGGCCACAAAGTTGAAACACTTGGCGTAGGCGTAAAAGTGGCGGTGCGCCCGGTCAATTTCCGGATTGGCCGGATCAAAGGTTTTCAACAGATTCGGACTGAACATGAAAATCGTCCGGAATATCTGGATCGGCCCCAATTCAACAGTGTACTCATTGGTACGGTAGCCGTAAAGTATACGCAGTACCGCCGGATCAAGTATACCGTAATAGTTGTGTTCTTCTGCGACCTGTCCTTCGTAACCCTCGCCAACCAGTATCATATCGAAAAATACATCCGACGGCAGACGGGTATAACGGATGTGACCTTTCATCAGCGATGCCGGATTTTTCTGCTTCATGAGAATATATGCCCGTTTGTGAAATTCACGCAACGCCCGCATATCCCGGTTGTAATGGATGTAACCGAATTCATCCACCCAGCGGCAGCCGTGAAGCTCATTGTAACACGGCATCGGCCACGCCAGATCAAAATACAAATCATACACTTTATAACGGTCAACGCTCAAATGCCATTGCACCATGTCAACTTTGTGTTCCAGAAAACTGCGGCTGTTCATGCAAGTCATCGTCCAGATGGCGTAATCACGCTGACGCCGGGAGTCGATCACCGAATCCTGATTGAACCGGGATGGATCACCGACCATATTCCACTGACTGCCGAACCATGCCCACCACGGGAAGTGCGGCGAACAGCCTTTGGTGCCGTAATAGTAGAATGCGTGGCATTTTTCCAATCCTTCACGTTTCGACAGAAAACGCCTCATGGTATTTTCCTGAACCACTCCTTCAGCTTTCCACTCATAAAATCTGGTGGCATACCAGTTGTTGTGAAATTCAGAAGTGAATAAACTTGCCGCTTCGGCCGATTTGGGTTTGGTCGGCGTGGCATGCAGATAAAACTCGATCTTTCTGGCAGCCGCAAGCGTGACCGGGGTATCGACCAGCTGCATGGTAAGCACCGCTTCATTTTCCGTTACGCTGAAACGGTAGCCTTTGGCTTTATCCCGGAAATACCATCCCCGGCAACCATCCACTCCACCCATAAGTCCCACATCGGCATTGCCGCACCAGAAGTAGGGCTTTTTCGTCGGGTCGATGAAAACTTCCCGGCTCTGCCATGCGGAAAAGTCGATTTTTTCATAAATCGATGAGCAGTCATCAAAAGCATCGGCATACGCCCGATCCATGGGGATCTCCAATGACAGTGATTCCACTTTGAATCCCGCCTTGCCGACATTCAGGGTAAACCACATAAAGCCGTCAAATTCGGCGTGGATATCCACCGTCAGCGGCACATTATCCAATGCTGTAAGCCGGTAATCGGCAAATGATTGACCGGATTTGAGCAGTTTGCATTCAAAATCCACCGGCTTGCCGTTGAGGATCAATCTCACCGGACGGCGGAGAATTTCCCGGTTCTGACTGGTGATCGAGGCGATCAGCCCCTTCCGGCCGAACATATACGCCCTGCCCCAGCAGGCAAAGAGTCTTTCATTGGCGATCACCGGCATCCACGGCACCGGCACGATATCACCCAGACCGGCAGTCGTGCCCTCCCACGGGGCTTTGCCATCCGGTTTGGCAAAATATTCATAATCCTGCACAATAACTTTACCGGCAGCATCGGCGATCTCATAATGCATATCAAACAGCCCCGGCGGCAGATCGCTGATATCAAAACGGATGATGATTTCGCCGCGGCTGATTTTAAACTCCTGCTGTTTTTCGTAGACAAATTTGCCATTTTTCCAATCTTTCATGCGGATCTTGAGCGTACATTTGCGCCCGGAATTATCCCCGCCCTCGGCAAAAACCAGCAATTGCATTTTTTCCGGATCGGCCCGGAAAAATTTGAATTTGACGATATTAGGCTCTTTATAATCCACCTGACCACGGAATAATTCACCGCTTTTTTCGGTGGCAAGTTTCACCTCGAGGATACCCTCTGCCGCCCAGCTGCCGGAAAGTTTCATGTCGGCACATTGACCGTTTGATAACGTCGTTTCCGCACGGCTTTGATTGTTTTCCAACGCTCCGGCCACTGCCGATGCCGTTGCCCGGTCATCCTGAGAAGCGTAAATGTAAACGGTGGAAGCAAACTGCCCCTGACAGGATAATTCCCCGAATGGCAATATTTCAAATGCCGGAGTATTTGCCGAAAAGCGGGCCCGGGGAAAGTGCCGGACATCAGACATTGCACCGGGAGCAACCGAAACAGTACAACTGCGCAACTTCGGTTTTTCATCCTTTTTTTGCGAACCGAGATCATCAGTTTTCAACAATTGCACCACCCCACGGTATGAGCGGCAGATATTGAAACAAAACGACTCACCGGATTTTGGGGTTACGCCGAAATTGCTCCACGGAATCGCCGCTTCAAAATGCCATATGCCGTCAATGACCCGGTTCTGAACCTTAACACCGGCAGATTGCCACCGGACTCTTTCCGCACCGTTACGCAGCTGGGCATCGTAGATGACTCCGGCAGAGTTGATAATGAAGTGGAACATGTTATCCGGCTTACCGTCGGCAGAAAAGTAGAAGTCGATACAATCATCTTCCCACACGTTGCCGTCGGGTGCGGAAATAGTGCAGCGCAAATCGTCGCCACGGGATTTCATGGCGATATAGAGGTTGTTCTGATCGTAAGAGAAATAAGCTTGCGGCTGATATTCAGCGTAGCTGCCGTTTTTCGCCCGTTTGCCGCCCTCGCTCATCAAAGCAAATCCGGCGGCATATTCCCCTGACTGAATCCGGCCGTCACTTTGCACCGTTCTTTCAGTCAGGGCAAAATCAAAAGGGCGTTGGGATTCTCCTGCTCCTTGAGCGGCGGTTGACCGCTGAAATTCGCTTCTGACCTCATCATCGGTCAGTTTCCGGCGGAATATGCGCACTTCATCGAGCAATGTGCTGCCGGGGTTGGGTTCCCACTGCTGACCGAATGACAACATGTTGTATGCTCCGGTATAGGCGGTGACATCTTTGGATGCGGCATATTCGCCATCGATATAAAGCGTGATTTTGCCATCGCCCCAGACCGCCGCGATGTGATGCCACTGATTTTTCTGCCACACCGGTTTGTTGGCGGTCAGGTTGACAAAGTTGTTGCCGCCCTCAAGCGTACCGTAATAGAAGCGGACTCCGGTCTGACCATTCTGATTGCGCAGCAGAAGCACGATGGAATCTTTTTCTTTGCCCTTATCCAGAGTATGCAAACGCAGAAGCACCCGGTTTTTCCGGTTGCCCGGTTCCGCATCGACCGGATTGACCCAGAAAGTGATCGAGCCTTGCGTACCGGAAACAATACCGCTTGACCAGAAATATACGACCCGGTCAAAACCGGTTTTTCCGGCGATCGAACCGGTATGCAGAGCCTTGCCGGATTTTCCCGGCACAAGCAAACCGGCCGGATCGATGACATCTTTGGGGATCACCGGTTTCATACTGACCTGACGTTTGCTGTTAAGCATGACAAACGGCTTGTCATGGTTGACGGACTCATCAAAAGAAAAACTCAACTCCGGTTCAACGGCTCCGGCGGCCAGAGACAATCCGGCCAGAAACATCCATAATTTTTTCATTTTACCCTCCATTATTTGACCAGATAAACCCGATCTCCGTAAGGTCCGCGAATCGGATGATCCGGATCCGCAGCGATATTCAAATAACCTGAAGATGCCTTCTGCTCTGCAGCAACATGACCATCGGCAAAAAGAATATTACTTGAATTATTATGAATAAAACCGACTTTAGGCGTATCCGTACTCAAATCCACTTCACTTTGAATATATGCAGATGCGTGTCTGTCTATGCCATCCACAAGCAAGCGGGCATCCCAAAAGAGACCACTGGTCGACATACTGGCAAATTTACTGTCCTTCATCGGTTTATTCCATGTATTGCCGTTAAGAAGGCCGAAAATCGCTTTGTTGACAACATAATTATCACATCTCTGATAATCGTTGTTATTTGCTCCGCTCCAAATATTCGGCTGAGTCGGACATTGGAATTCCACCCATTTACTAACATGGGTGTTGAACCATGGATTGCTTTTGTATCCAGGAGTATTGTTATCTTTGGCAACCTTTAAACTCGGATAAGTGCCATCGAATACCTTTAACAACTGTGGCCAGTCATACCAGTTGGAACCTCCATCATATGAAAAAGTTTGCAGAGGATAAGTGCCGTCATGAGCATCAACATAACTGCGGACCAGTAATCCCATTTGTTTGAGATTATTCATACAGCTGGCACTGCGGCCGCGTTCACGGGCGGAATTGAGAGCCGGGAGCAGGATCGCCGCCAGAATGGCGATTATCGCAATGACTACAAGCAGTTCGATAAGAGTAAAGCATTTCTGCTTTACTCCACAATTGTGGAGTTTTTTCATGACATTTTTTCCTTTTGTTACTTTGGGAATCTGATTGACTATTGTTAATTATACAACAACTTTTCAAAAACCGGATGGATAAATATCACAAAAGAAATGACAAAAAAGCACAATACATAAAAAAAATCGGTTATTTTATCCGGAGTACAGATAAAACAACCGATTTTTTATTATTTTCAAGTCAATTACAGAATGTCTTTCAATCCGGCAGCCCGCTCCAAAGCCTCGCTTTTCCACCGGGCCGGATCATTCTGACGGAAAAATACCGTATGCACCAGATATTCTGCTCTGGCTCCGGCCGGAAATATACCGTATTCATAATCCATCTGATAATCTTTGCGGTATCTTTCCGTATCCCATAACAAACGCTTGGGCCGGGATTGACCACGCTGCGGAAATACGCCGGAAACAACGGTCAGACCACTTTGCGGATTATGCAAAGCAACTACCGGACGGAATTCGGAAAATGCCATTTTGCTATTGCCGACAAATTTGAATTCATGCTGATATCCGGCCCCATCCACACTCAACATTTCGGTAAAGCGGATGTTCCACGGGTGCATGGCGATATAAATACTTTCCAACCGGCATTCAACTTCACTGGAAATGGCATAACGCTCGGTCAAACGGTCGTCTTTTACGATGATCTCACATTCCAAAGTGAAATTGCGTAATTTTGAACGCTTGCGGATAACGATGGTTTCCCCGGTCATCACGCCACCTTTTTCCCAGTCAGCCGACACGCCGTCAAGTAAAACATCAAACTGCAAAACCTCTTCTTCAAATCCGGTTTCACGGTGTCCGGAACCGACGAAACCACCGGCACCGTAAATTCTGACCACCGCACCGTACAGTGACTTCAAATCGTTGTTGTCACACATTTCACCGTCAAATTTCACTCCGCAAAGCGTCGAACCGGCTCCCCGGTTGATACCGAATTCCAAACGGCCGCTGCGGAAACGGAGAATTCTTTCATCCCGTTCCTCGGCCGGAGATCTGCCGGATGGATCATCAATCGCCAGATTACTCACTTCAGCCCATGCACCGCTGCCGCGAACTTCCAGAACAGTACGCAACTCACCATAAGCCTCACCGGCAAATTCCACCGGCAGAACAAAATGCTGTTTTTCATTACTGATTGCCGTATAAGGGGTAAAAAACTGACGCACCTGCAATTTGCCGTTTACCGGTACATAGGCAAAAAATCCCATCCGGAATTCACCTTTGCCCCGGACATCTGCGGATAAGGTGAATTTTGCATCTTTGAATCCGCCGGGACGGTACATGGAATTGCTCATCACTTTGCAGTAAGTGCCGCCGCCGGTAAGTTTGATCACATTGCCATCCCGCTGTACCGATCCTTCCCAATAAGGTTGAGTAAGGAAAGTTTTCAACGTATTGATATAACACGGAGCAGCCTGAAGCACGCAAACGACAGTACAACTCCACAAAAACAAGACAGTTTCAAGCACTTTTTTCACAATGTTTTCCTCCTTATTTCACAGTAAAAGTAACTTGCATCGTCAATTCCCGGCTTTTCCAAACATCTTTTATGCCGCCGAGCAGAAAAGAATTGCGGTTGAAACGGTTGCAGAAAAATCGCACCACGCCGGAAACTTGCAACGTCAATGAATCATTTTTCAATGACAAATGCTGCACCGGACCGTACATCTCATCCGTTACCCCGTCACCGCGACCGACAGCAAAATTTTTATCCTCCGGCATGATCACCTCATGCCACGGAGTCGCACCGCTCCATGCCGGATGAAAAAAACGCACTTCCGCCGGTTCTTCATTATCCCTCGCCAGAGTCATGGTCAAAGTAACATAAGGTTTACCGCGCTCGATCAGATAAGCGTAAGTCACCCGGATATTTCCGGGAGCGGCGTGCTGCGGATTATCGCAGTAAGTACCGCGTTTCTCAATCAGCAACCGCTCCGGTGTATCAGCAAGAATAACCGTTTCCGCATACAGATCCATATCCAGAAAATAAGCCGGTCCGCCTTTGAGAAATGTGATCCGGT
Organism: Lentisphaeria bacterium; assembly: GCA_017508015.1. Classification (GTDB taxonomy): domain Bacteria; phylum Verrucomicrobiota; class Lentisphaeria; order Victivallales; family Victivallaceae; genus UBA1784. The sequence continues at coordinate 5,392 of JAFVZS010000005.1, read as the reverse complement.
CAAGGAAACGGCATGGGGGCAACCCGGTGCCGCCGGCATTTTTAATCCATACCGGAAACATATGTCCCGGAAAGAGTGTGAATGAAAAATAACCGTTATCGATATTCAATGCTCCGCTTCGCTGATCACGTTGGCACATACTGCCGGAAGCATAAGATGATATTCCGGAAATCAGCAACAACATCACGGTCAAAATTTTAATTGTTTTCATCATCACAATGCCCGCCAGCGTTTAAAGTTGCACAAAAATATACCGCCGATCCGGATAAAGACCTTGCGCTGACCGGTCACCGGATGCAATACCGGGAAACGGTATGCCCGGAAATTACTCCAGGAGCCGCTGCCCTGATCAAGAATCCTTTCAGCCAAAACGGTTCCGTTGACCGGATGATCCAGCATGAAAACAACCTTGCCCCCGGCCAGATGACCGGGCAGAGCGAATTCAGCTTCCAATTCCGCCGGAGCAGTTTCCCCGAAATCGATCGTACCGAAGTCAATAACACACTCATTACAGTGAGAAACAAAATTTCTCTGGAACTCCACCCGGCCCCCCTCTACCGAAAGAGCCTTGGTTCCATCATGCCACTGCCCGGCCGGGGTGACCGGGCCGGGGGCAGAATAATCCATCCGGGGAGCAAAAGGATCAGGGATATTCTCCGATTCTGCGATGCGGGCAAATTCCCGGCGGATATTTTCCACTGTAATTGAAGCATCTTCATTTTCCGGCACCGCCAGAATCAACATGAGTTGCAGCGGATCGAGTTCAAAACTTTTTTCCCGGTATATTCCCGGCTCCAAAGTTTCAAATTTGCCATTGCCGTTGAATACATACAGTTTATATCTTGCTTTTTCCGGCAAATCAAGTTTCAGACAGTTTTTCTGAATGCTTTCGGTGGTATTGGCCAGAATGAATGATTCGATATTATTCCATTTCCACCGGGAGGAAACCACCGGCGGAGTATGAAGATATTGCGTGCCGTGCATTCCCCAGCGGGCACGGATATCCGGCACACTTTGCGTAAATTGCGGCACTTCAAGCATCATACCACGGTTGAAAAAATCCAGCATCGCTTTGCGGCAAAGAGCGGTGCGACGCAAGAACAACCGGAAATTATGCTGATAAGGCGACGTGATATATGACATCATAAACCAGCCAAGTTGTTCGCCCCAGATCAACTGGGTCGCCAGTTTGGCATAAATACCATTTCCCAATTCATTGCTGTAATCAAGACCAACCAACTGGGTGCGTCCGGAATAGATCAGCATGAATAACGGCACTTGTCCGTCGTACATCCACCGCCAGCCGAGCAATCCGTCGATGTGTCCGGCATAGATTTCGGAATTATCCTCACTGGTAATAACCGTTTCCCGGTGGCCGGAAGCCGCCCACCTTGCCCGTGCCTGCTGCAAAAGCGGTAAATGACCGTGCCTGAACCACACATCTCCGGCAGCGATATCATGGCGGTGACCGGGATTGTAACACCGTTTTCCGGCGGCGGCAGCCACCTGATCGATATAGATCCCGTCGCACCCCATATCGATCAACCGGGTCATTTCGCCGAGCAGATGATCCCGGCTGAAAGGTGTGGCAAAACACAGTACATGATATGAAACTACGCCCCTTTCCAAGACCGGCTGACCGTTTTCTCCGGTGACGAAATTGGGCCGTCCCAGTGAATCGGTCGCCCGGATCTCATCCCGGAAATCTTTTACTTCCCAGATCCTGCCGTTGACATACGGCACGACCCTCATACCGGCGGCACGGGCCTGACCCAATATTTCCACCGTGAATGGAGAAGGCGGAAAAAACGGGTAATCCCGGTCAAAGGTCTGACCATTCCACAAATACCAGTGCAGTGCCAGCGGTTCGCCGATAAACTCCTGCAATTTCAATGCATCATCAAGTTTCCGGTCTTCAAAACGCACCCAGATCAGATTATTCTGCATCCATTGCGGAATACTCCGGCGGGGCTGTTCCGCACTCCACCATACCGGGGAGGTTTTTTCCAGATTTCTCCGGTAGATCAGACCGGCCTGATACCAGTTGCCCCTGAACAATTCCAAAGCACAATTACTGGTGGTAAATTCATTGTGATCTTTACCGTACTGCCAGCCGGGGAAAAAGGTATAAGCCACGCTCAAGCCGCTGCTGCCGGTCAGGAAATCCAGTTTTTTCATCTGACCGGTGGGATCTTCACTGGAAAAATATACGCCGCCGGCAGCATCGTAGTATGCACCCAATTGCATACTGCAATAGCCGCGCGGATAATCACTGCTGTATGATGCACGGTTTTCCACGGCATTTTCAATCACCCTGCCGCTCATGCACGGAACCAGAAGATCATCCCTGCCCTGCCGGAAAGGCTGCAATACAAATGCCGGAAATGTCACCGTATCGATGATAAATCCCGGTTCGCTTACCGTATGCAGCTGCATTTCCAGTCTTTTACCGTCAAAAACACCCCGTACTTCACCTATGCCCCAGACGGCATTGGTGGAAAAAACAAACGTAACATTATCAGTGGAGCGTTCCACACTGACCAGTTGAGTATTGACACCGGGATCGGTCGCCGACGATACCGTGGCCGTGCTGCCGTGTTTTATTTTAACACTCCACAATTTCCCGGCATAGTGCCACATTTCCCGGTTTGCCCGCAAATCGTACCATGAAACAATACCCGCACGGGGACGGCGGCAGACCGTCAATATGCTGTCACCGAGTTTGAAAATTTCCAAAGTTCCACCGCCCAGAGTTTGCGGCAATTCCTTTTTACCGTAAAGCTGACGGCATAACGTCACTGCATTTCCGGCATCACCGCCGGCAAGCACCCAGTTGCGGATAATTGAAGCACCGGCCCGGATCTCCGGGATGGCGGATGCTTCGATACGGGCAAGTTCTTCATTTAATCCGTCAGGCAGCTGCCGGGGCACATCAAATGCCGGAGTCACTCTGTCATCGGCAGTCACCAGTTGTCTTATTTCACTTTCCGCCAGGATCCTGCGGTACAACTGCACCCCGCCGACTTCACCGCCGAGATGCCAAACCTCACCGAAACCGGTGGCACAACCGATTTCCAGCGGGGCACTGCTCTCTGCCGGAGCGAGTTGATCAAACCTTTTCTGTGCGATACACGCACCGTCAAGGTAAATTTCCACATCGGTCCACAATTCGCCCTGGGCAATATCCCGATGGACTTTTACGGTCAAAGTGAAACTGTAAAAACGATCCGGCTCCGGCTTGAATGAAATATTGCCGTAAAGAGCACCGACCCAGGCCGAGCCGTTGAAAAAATTAAAATAGATCTTTTCGCCGATCACACCGAGGAAAAGTTGGTTGTGTTTGTAAAAAAACGCATCATGACCGGCGTTTTCCGGAGTACTGTTTTCCGGCGGAGCGATCCGGAAAACACCATGTAGCGTAGCGGCAGCGGCAACATTCCAATTTCCGCTGTCTTTAACCGCAATTTCCGAAGTTTCCCCATTCATCGCCAAGGCACCGCCGGGGGCAAGCCGGGTATTTTTCAAAATCAACTGCGGCACATTTTCCGGTATCGACTGACCGTTGTGCCACTTGACCTGAACTGCCGGCATCACCCCGGCCGATACCGTAAAAATCCCGGCGAGCATTAACACAACCGGGAACAGAAAACTTTTCCGTATAATCATAATCTGGAACAAATACAGTTCAATAATGCGGATAATACTCGAAAACATCGATATCCGTTTTCAGCGGATTGCTCTCCCAATCATACATATCATCGGCAAATCCGCCCTTATCCACCGTACCGGCATGACCGTCGGCAAACGCCGCCGTACACTTGTTGCCGTGGCGGAAACTGAACCAGCCCCACTCATTGAATGTATAAGTCGGATCATCAGATGTATACACACCTGAGGCTCTTGAACCGTAACGGTTGTCCGCAAACACCACAAATCCGGAAGAATTTTTGATCGCCACGGTGTGGATGCTTTTAACAGTGCTGCTCGTACCATCCGGCAGGATCGCCCGGAAACCGATACAGTGCTGAAGTGTTTCGGAAACATCATTGCTCTGGTAGGTACTCGGACAAATGGCTGTTTTGTAATCGCCCAGAAAGCCGTTTTCCAACAGAATCCCGCCCCACATCCAATAACTGCCGGCAACCGGATCTTTACGCGGTGGAGTATAGGTGTCTCTAAAAGCATCGGCATACATCAACTGCGCTGAAATCAATTGTTTGGCATTGGAAACGCAACTGGATGCCCGGCCGCGCTCGCGGGCGGAATTAAGCGCGGGGAGCAATATCGCCGCAAGGATCGCAATAATTGCGATGACAACGAGGAGTTCAATAAGAGTAAAGCAATCATGCTTTACTCTACCATGGTAGAGCTTTTCCATAACACTTTTTCCTTTTTATTTTTATCCTTGTTTGGGGGAACTGTATATATTATACCACAAATTAAGCAAAAACGGATGGATAAAAATTTCAAAAATAATGACAAAAAAGTTTATATGGTAAAAATTTTTCAAATTTCCAGAATTTCACCGTCGGCAGGAATAAAAGCCGCCTCCTGTGCAGCGATAGCGGCCAGTTTTTCCGGTTCATGCGGCCAGAACTGTCTTGCCCGGTGGCTGAATATGATCCTGCTGTTTTCGTGCAGATTTCCCAGCACCGTAAATGCTTTGCGTATCTGCCGGAATGCTTCGCAGTTGGAATGATAAAAATTCATCCATAAATTCGCATTATTCGCACACGTTGAATCCCAGATGACCGCATCAAAACAGTTTTTGCCGATCAGATTCAGCGCATGGGCGGTGATATTGGCAGTATCCAGAGCGTATAGCAATTTTTTGCCGTTGCCGCTGATAATATATAAAAAGGTCTCTTCCGCCGGGTCATTCACTGCATGATTGGCGGGCAATGCCGTAAAATCATATCCGGAAACCGGAAATTTATCCCCGTGCCGGTGGGGAAAAACTTCCGCCACATCTGCGGCGGCCCGGCAAACCTCTTTGGAAGCATATAAATTCACCTTGCGTCCGGCAAAAAGAGTACGGAAAACTTCCAAATCAAAGTGGTCATAATGGTTGTGCGTTATCACCACATCGCTGATTTTGCCGCAATCAACTTTGAATCTTTCCAACGCCTTTCCCGCCGTTGTGCCGCAATCGATCAATATGTGATCGTCGATCAATGTCGCACAACTGCCCAAAATCCCCGCTTCACCGTAACGGCTCCAATCAAAATCTGCCGCCCCGGTACCGATAAACTGTAATTTCATTTTCCCGCCCTCGGTTATATTAAAAACGACCGGCGGTAAATATACCACCGGCCGGAGGATTTTTCAATGCGTTCTTTCAATTGCCGCCGGTCATTCAGCCGGAAAATAGTTTGCCGCAAAAGCAGAACAT
>JAFVZS010000047.1 GCA_017508015.1 Lentisphaeria bacterium | reverse complement strand
CCGCATTGGAAAGAGTGCGCCGGGCGGTCGATGCCCTTGAATATCTGGTGGATGATTCCAAATGGCCATTGCCCAAATACCGGGAAATGCTCTTCATCTACTGAGATGACCACAGAAAACTCTGTTTTCCGGGATATTGGGATATCTGTGACAAAAGATCACCAAATTCAGCGTTGATGATCTTAAAGCGGTAGTTTGAGCGTGGCTATTGAATAAATAACCTCCGGAAACGTTCCGTTTTAAGATCGCAACGATAAATTTCAAGAATTTTTGAGGAGTTTTGAAATCAGCTTTTTCAATAAAGCGAATTGCCCTCAGCATCGATTGCCACGACCAGAGGCAGTTCCTTGAGTTCCAATTTGTAGATCGCTTCCGGGCCGAGGTCGTCAAAAGCCACAACTTCCGCTTCGATGATCGAATTGGCAATCAAAGCTCCGGCCCCGCCGGTAGCTGCGAAATAGACACAACCGGCCTCTTTCATGGCCTCTTTCACGCCCTCTCCCCGATCGCCTTTGCCGATCATTGCCCGTAAACCGCACTGCCGGATTATACGCGGACTGTAAGCATCCATCCTGCCGCTGGTAGTAGGCCCGGCTGAACCGATCGGCCGCCCCGGAGGAGCCGGACACGGCCCGACAAAATAAATTGCCTGACCGGCTAAATCCACCGGCAGAGTTTCGCCGTTATCCAGCATGGCACACAATCTTTTATGGGCCGCATCCCTTCCGGTATACACCGTACCGGAAAGCACCACCCGATCTCCGGCTTTCAATGCCCGGATATCACTTTCGGAAAATGGGGTATGCAAAACTTTTTTCATAATTCCACCTCCGCATGACGGGCTGTATGACAATTCAAATTCACCGCCACCGGCATGCTGGCCAGATGACAGGGATGAAATTCAATATTCACCGCTAAAGCCGTAATCTCTCCGCCCAACCCCTGCGGGCCGACTCCGGAAGCATTGATCTTTTCCAGAATTTCCGCTTCCAACTGCGCATACCGATCATCGGAAGAATGCTCACCTGCTTTACGCAGCAACGCCTTTTTTGCCATGTAAGCGGCATATTCCATCGTACCGCCGATACCGACACCGACGATCGTCGGCGGACAGGGATTTCCTCCGGCGGAAGTTACCGCATTGACGACAAAATCCACCACCCCCTGACGTCCCTCGGAAGGTTTGAGCATCCGTAATGCACTCATATTTTCCGATCCGCCGCCTTTGGGAGCAAGAGTAATATGCAGTTTATCTCCGGGAACCTGCTCCAGATGAATTACCGCCGGAGTGTTGTCAAAGGTATTCTTACGTTCAAAAAGCGGATCGGCAACAATGGATTTGCGCAGAAAGAACTTCTTATAACCTTCCCGCACTCCGGCATTCACCGCTTCGCTGACCGTGCCGTGATCGATCATCACCTCACTGCCCATCTTAATAAAAAACACGGCGAAACCGGTATCCTGACACAGAGGCAGACGTTCCTTACGGGCGATTTCAGAATTTTGCAGATATTGATCAAAGAACTCCCGTCCCAACTCTGAGTGCTCCTTTTGCCGGGCATTTTTCAAAGCCTCAAGCACATCATCCGGCAAATCACAAGCCGCCTGCCCGCACATGGCGCAGACCGCTTCTTTGATCCGATCAAATTCTACAATTCTCATTTTCAAAACAACCTCATGGAAATAGGAATGGATATCAACGCCGCCACAATAATCACAATCAGCAATGCCGGCAGCAGCCATGGAAATTTTTCCAACAGCTTAAGCTCTTTTTTCTCGGCATTCCACGATGAATTACTGGCAAATGTATTGACTGAATTGCTTTTTTTAGCCTGACCGAAAGAGTGCATCCCCGGCACTTCCGCTTCCGGAAAAAGCTTTCGGTATATTTCCTGCAGCCGCTCCCGGACAACCTGCCAGTCTTTCGGGCGGTCATCCGGATTTTTTGCCAGCATGGAATCGATAAATTCCGCCAATTCCCGGTTCATATCCGGATTTCTGCTGATCAACGGATCCGGAGTATGGCTGAGGTGACACTCCAGCAGATACTCGATCGAACCGGAGAACGGAGCCGAACCGCACAACAATTCATAGAGCATGGTGCCGAAACTGTAAATGTCACTGCGCTGATCCGGTTCAAGAGCTTGTTGTGAAATAATTTCCGGAGCCGCATAAAGCGGAGTGATCATAATATCCGCCGGATCACCGGTCGCTCCGTTACTGGAGCGGGCCAATCCCAAATCGCCGACTTTCAACACTTTCTCTTTGGAAATCAGGATATTCGCCGGTTTGATATCTCCGTGGATCATACCGTGCTGACGCCAGGCGTAATCCATGGCGTTGGCCAACTGCACAGCGATATCAAGCAGATATTCGGTAGATATGATTTCCGGAGTATTGGTCCGGATATACTCCAGAGAACTGCCGTTGATATATTCCATAAGAAAATACTTCACCCCGTTGTCGTCACCGACATCCAATGCCTGAATGATATTGGGATGTGAAAGTTTCGCCGCATTGGATGCTTCAGAAAAAAGATTGTCGATAAAATCCGGATCATTCTGCAATTCGCCGTAAATTATTTTACAGGCGACCTGACGGCTGAGTTTTTTCCGATTGGCAAGATAGACGATCCCGTTGGTTCCTCGGCCCAGCTCTTTAAGCAATTCGCACCCGGCAATACTATGGCCGGCAAGTTCGTTATAATTGTCTGTCACAGGGAAATTCCTTTCAATTTCTGATAAAGTAACACTGCATTGCGGTCTGTCAAACCGGAAATGTAGTCCAACACCCCCAGCAACCGGCAGTAGGCACTGGCCGGATCAACATGATAAAGCACTTCCGGCAGCATCGCCGATATCCGGCGGCTGCGGGTCGAGGCGGCTTTGCCGCCGCACTTCTCATGATCCATTTCACTGACACAGGGAACAAATATGTCAAGCATACCCATCACCAGCTCAAAGCCGGTTCCGACGATCTCCGCTACTGACGGATGATTGTAAATGCCGCTGGCACTGCGCTTTCTGATCCTTTCCAGAATATCTTTCTGGGCGATGCATTCGGTCAGCGGCTTATCCCAGGTGCCGTTGAGCAATTCATTGTGATGTCTGATAAACTCATCTGCCGCTGAACGCACCAGCACACCGATCACCTGCGCCCGCAAAAATTCAGCTTTTCTGGCAGGAGCTTTCAACGTTTGCACATAACTGCGGCAATGATCGTTGTCGATGATATCAAGAAAATTTTCTTCCAATTCGGCATACCCGATCAGGTTCTGGCGCAATGCATCCTCAAAATCCACTGTCAGATAGGCGATATCGTCTGCGGCTTCCAGAAGAAAACTCAAAGGGTGACGTTTCCAGGTGTGTTCATCGCACCGGATCATACCGCAGGAATCTGCGACCTCGGCGAAATACTCCTTTTCCTGATGAAAAAATCCGCATTTTTTCAGGCCGCTCCGGGCAGAACCAGGATATTTGGCAAAAGCTCCGAGCGTGGCACAGGTCAACTGCATCCCGCCGGGACGATCCGGCATCTCCAGCTTGGTCAGAATACGGAACCCCTGGGCATTTCCGTCGTACTTGCAAATATCCGCTCTTTCCTCTTCGGTCATTTCGGCACTGATGGCCCGACCGGCCGGAGAATTTTCAAACCAGTAGCGGATCGCCTCTTCACCGGCATGCCCCAATGGCGGATTGCCGATATCGTGCGCCAGAGCCGCCGCCGCCACCGCTGCACCGATATCACTGGGATGGGCCCCGCCGGTATCGTTGTGCGAACAGATGAAGACTCCGGCCGCCGTCCCCAGACTGCGGGCAATGCTGCTGGTTTCCATACTGTGAGTCAGCCGGGTATGTGTATCGGCACTGCCGGACATGGGAAACACCTGGGTTTTATCCTGCAGCCGGCGGAAACTGCCGCTGAAAACGATCCGGTCAAAATCCCGCTGAAACGGAGATCTTTCCGGAGTGATCTTACCGGGAATATCAGTACACAACCGGTGCGGTGAAAGCAACTTTTTCCAATTCATCTGTGTCATCGGGATAAACTCCATAACAATATATTTTTCAGAAAAGTAATATAATCATTATCTGGAAATTTACAAGTTGAAGTTTGCAAAAAATTGCAGACAACAGTATATTATTTCAGAGGAATTGCACTGTTTCGACAAGGTTGTTGACAATGTTCTCTGAAATCCTTGTAAAATTCCCCGGAATGAGCTATATTACCTGAATATAAATCGATTTACATAAAACGGCGCAATACGCCGGACACCAACTGTTTTTTGGAGGCTTTTCAGATGGAAAACACCGTGGAAAACCACTGCGGTCAACCACTGCGGTCCGAACGCAACATCAACTGGAAAAAAAATCTTTTTTTCATCTGGCTGAGTCAATTTCTCTCACTGGCCGGTTTCAGCAGCTGTATGCCATTTATTCCCCGGGTCATGGAAGATTATCTGGGGATCACTGACCGGGGATTACGGCTGCAATACATTTCAGCATACCACTTCTGCGGTATGATCAGTTTGTGCGTGGCGATGATCGTCTGGGGGATGCTGGCAGACCGTTTCGGGCGCAAGATGATGCTGTTGCGGGCAAGTTTTGCGGCGGCGGTGTTCTATCCGCTGCTGGCACTGGTTCCCAATATCTGGCTGCTGCTGCTGGTACGCTTTTGCTGTTCATTTTTTTCCGGAACCTACAACCCGGCCCAGACGCTGGCAGTCAGTACCGCCCCAAAAGAAAAACACGGCTTTGTATTGGGCGTTTTAAGCACTGCATTGTGGAGCGGTTACATGCTCGGCTATCTTATCGGCGGCGTGATCGCCGAAAAATTCGGATTTGTCGTCGCCTTTGCCAGTTGCGGGATCGTCTACGGTATCAGCGGCTTGCTGGTGCTCCTTTTCGTCGATGAGAATTTTGACCGTAAAGTCGAAGAGAAAAAATTGGCCGCAGTGCGCAAACCGCTGAAAGAATTACTCACCCCCGGCGTGTGCGGTATTTTACTGATGGTGTTGTTTATGGGAGTTGCCCGCCGGATCGGTGAACCGTTTCTGACTGAATTGGTCAGTGACGTAATAGGAGAAAAAGAACAGGAAACGATGGATCTGCTGTTTTGCACACTGAGCGGTTCGGATGTCTTCTTTACCGGCATAATCAGTGCGGCAGCCTCGCTGGGCGGCTTTCTTTCCGGGGTGGTCATCGGCTGGCTGTGCGACAAAATCGTACCGCGAAAACTGCTGATCCCGGTATTGATATCCAGCGCCGCTGGAGTTGCGGCACAGTTGATTTCGGTGAATGTTTCCTGGCTGATGACGGCAAGATTCTTTGCCTACTTTGCCGCCGGCGGGATCATGCCGATTTTACAATTGATGCTTACCAAGATCACCCGTCCGGAGTTGCGGGGCACATTTTTCGGTTGGTCCGGCAGTTTTTCCACCGCCGGCGGAGTGCTGTGCGCTTTTGTGAGCTGGGCTGTCGGCAGATTTTTCGGTCTGCGCGGCATTTACTGGTGTGAAGCGGCGATCTATCTGATAATGGTTCCCCTGATGATACCGGTAGGCAGAGCAATCAAGAACGAACTGCTGGAAGAGTATAAAGATAAATGATTCCACCCACCAAAAAAGGAACTTTCCGATGAATCGTCGACAAAATTTCCGGAATATACCGCTTTTCACCGCATTGCTGCTGACAATTGCAGTGCTTTGCGGATGCCATCATCCCTATGACCGTTATCCGGCTGAGCATCCGGAACCATGGACACCAAGCGATGTGGAAATGATGCTTGGCGGAGAAGATCCGATGGAAAGTTTCAACCGTTCCATGTTCAGTTGTACCGATTTTCTGATGTGTTACGCTGCCGATCCGTTGAGCCGGGTCTATACGACGATTTTTCCCCGGCCATTCATCACTCACTTCAACAATGTCTGTGTCAATCTGGAATATCCCGGCAGAGCAGTAAGTTCACTTTTACAGGCCCAATGGCAGGCCGCCGGTACGGAAACGGTGCGCTTTCTGGCCAATTCGACGCTGGGGATCGCCGGGATATTTGATGTAGCTCAGGCATGGTGGCACATTCCACCGGCAGAAGCAGATTTCGGTCAGGCATTCGCCACCTGGGGTATCGGGCCGGGACACACCTTGATCCTGCCGCTGGTTCCGTCTCTGAATGGCCGGGATTTGATCGGCTTGCTCTTTGATACCGCCTTTGATTTGAAAACTTACATTCCTTATGCCGGATATGTAACTTTTCTGAACCGTACCGCCATTGCTCAGAACGGTTACGCCATGGTAGTGGATAATGCGGTCGATCCCTACCGCAATTACCGTCAGTTGATGCTGATACGCCGGGAACTGCAGTTGCGCATGTGGTTTTACAAGGAAGCATACCGCCGGATCGAAGAATGGCAGGAGATGGAAAAAGCCAAAGCAGAAGGTACCTTTGAAGCTCCGGCAGCATATATTCCTCCGGAAAGGCCCGCCGATCTTCCGCAGGGCAACTATTGCAAGTTGCACCATTATTATTCTCAAGGCAGCGAAACCGATACTCTGCGGACAATTCTTTTCAATATCCAGAAATCCCGGGACTGGTGGTATATGCCGCTGTCACTTTTCAACAGCGATTTTCTCAATGCCGGTTATTGCCGGGAAGTGGAACTGATTCCGGATCGGCCGGGGTTGCGTTATTGCTTCTGGAAGTCCCCGGAAGTTCCGGAAGATGCCCCGGCGCAACCGGAAAAACTGGTGATCATGCTTTCCGGTATCGGCGGCGTTTATACCAACAGCACGATGGTGGCTCTGGCGGAACAATTCAACAATGCCGGTTTCATGGTGCTGACACTTGACAGTACATTCAACTGGCGGTTCATCATGGCAGATGGCGAATGCCGTCTGCCGGGATATCTGCCGGATGATGCCATGCGGGTGAGAAATGCGGTGTTGGCCGTGCTGGCAGATTTGAAAAAAAGAGAGTGGATCAACACTCCGGAAATCTTTTTCTGCGGTTACAGCATGGGAGGAATCCAGACATTGAAACTCGCCGAACTTGAAGAAAACGATCCACAGATCGGTGTAACCGGATTTATTGCCGTGAATCCGCCGGTTTCACTGGGATCAGCCATGAAAAAGATCGATGCACTGGTTGCGGGAAGTGCCGGATGGAGCAAAAGTGAAATGCGCGAGAGATTGCTGGCAGTGGCCGGCAATCTGATGCTGAAACTGATGCCGCACTATCTGCACGTTGATGAAAATACCACACTGGATGATTACCGGAAATATATGCTGCCGGTCGATCCGGAATCAGCCGGGGTGGTCGCCGGACTTTTCCTCAAAATGTCGCTCAGCGAAATGCTCTTTGCCGCCCACCGGGAACATGCACTGCAAGGTTTTCCGGAATATCAGTGGGGCAGCCGCAGAGAACTTTATCAGGCATTGGATAAAGTTACCTTTGCGGATTACGCTCACCGGATACTGCCGCCGGCTTATCCGGGAAAGACGACAGCAGAATTACTGGCGGACAGCAGCTTGTACGCCATCGAAAAGACCTTGCGCAACTCGCAGAAAATAAGAGTATTCCACAATATCGACGATTTTCTGTTATCCCCGGAAGAAAGAGTCTGGCTGGACGAAGTGCTGAAAGAACGCCTGACCTGGTTTTCCAATGGCGGACATCTCGGCAATTTGTACTACAAAACTGTTTTACAGCAAATCGTAAGTGCTGCTGCGGTGGAGCGGTAAAGATGGGATATTTTGGGAAGTTTTGAGAGATTATGAGAGGTTGTGAGAGCCACAAACGCCAACGGCTTTACCTCTCAAAAACTCCTACAAACTCCCACAATTTCCCAATTGCCTGCTCCACCCGGGCGGCCCGCCTGTTGAGGAGGTGCTCTCCGAGACCGAGGCTATTGAAAATGAGGCCGAGAACAAGAGAATTGAGGTTCTGCTCTCCGGTCCTTACGATAAGAATAACGCGATAATTTCCT
>JAFVZS010000046.1 GCA_017508015.1 Lentisphaeria bacterium | reverse complement strand
TTGACATTGTTGAAAAGGTGTTTATTCATGTAGTAGCGGTAGCTCTGGTCATGTTCAGGAGCCAGACCGGCATATTCGTCGAGGTTCCAGGAACGCACCTGTGAGAAGTCGACTTCGCCGGCTTTGTTGAGCCGTGACAATTCGGCATAGACATTTTCCATGGTGGCACCGGTAGCCAGACCGAGTTTGAATTCCGGTTTGGCATTGATCGCATCGGCGATCATGCGGGCGGCGAGTTTTTCCGCATCGGCGGAAGTTTTGCAGATGATGACATCCATAGTTACTTACCCTTATTTTAGTTGGTTCAAGGTTGCACATCAGAAAATATAACATGACTATCAAATTTTTGCAATGCAGTTTTCGCCATAAAATATATCTTTTCCGGTTAAAAAAACACCATCCGGCAGCGGATGAAAAAAACCGGAAACGCACTATGTGTAAAAACGCAGAAAACATGTGTTTTTCTGCATTTATGATTGTTTTTTCACTTTGCAAAGCATGGTAGTACTTGAAATTTGCGAATGGCGGTCTATCTTTGAAAGATGTACATGAGGCAGTTGCGTGGAAGAGGAGAAAAATCACGCAGACATATAACAGAAAGGAATCTGTACCATGACGATGAAAAAATTATTGCTTGGCGGAGTGTTGTCCGCCGCGATGCTGGCTCCGATGGCTCATGCGGATGAACCGGCCGGTCAGCCCCAGTTGACCCCGGAACAACAGGCGATGCTGCTTCAGATGCTTCAACAGCAGCAGGCCCAGATCACCATTGAAGATGCAGTCAAGGATCTTCCGGAAAATCTTGCTGAATACAACGGCAAAATTTTCACGAAACAGAATTTCACAGATATGTTGAAAAAGCAGTTCCCCGACGGCAAACTTCCCGCCGGAGTGACTGCGGCGGTGGTCAAACAGCAGGCTCCGCAGATCGTACAGAGCATGGTGCGTGAAGTACTGCTGATCGATGCGATGGATAAGGCCGGCGTCAAACCGTCAGCCCAGCTGGTCAAGGATATCTGGAACCGTCAGATCCAGTCATTCACTGCCGAAGACCGTCAGTATCTTGATCAGTATCTGGCCTCTCAGAATATCACTCTGGAACAATTCATCCAGCGTCAGAGTGAAAATCCCCAATTGCAGCAGCAGGCGGCAATGCAGATTTTTCTTGAACGCGATGTCGTAGCCAACGTGCCGGCCGCAACTGAGGCTGAAGCTCTGGCCTACTACAACAGCAACAAGGCTCAATTCACCCAGGAACGGGTCGGTGATGCGGAAAAAGCTGCCGCGCTGGCCAAAGCCAATGAAATTGCCGCTCAATTGAAAGCTGATCCGGCGAAATTTGCCGAATTGGCCGCGGCCAACAGCACCTGCCCGAGCAAAGAACAGGGTGGAGTACTGGGAGCATTCAGCAAAGGTCAGATGGTTCCGGAATTTGAAAATGCGGCATTTGCTCTGGAAGTCGGCAAAATTTCCGATCCGGTGGAAACCCAGTTCGGTTATCACATCATCCGCCGGGATGCATCGGTTGCCGGTGATCCGGAAGGCAGCATCCGTGCGGCGCATATTCTGATCGCTCCGACCCCCAAAGCAACGGAAGTTCCTTTTGCCGAGGTCAAAGCTCAGCTGATCCAGATGCTGACCAATGCCAAAAAAGGTGAAGTGTTTGAAACTTACTGCAATCAGCTGATGAGTGCGGCAAAATTCAAACTGTTGATCCAGGCTCCGGCAGCAGCTCCGGCAACAGCTCCGGCAGCAGCTCCGGCGCAGTAATACCTGCCAGTTGAAAAAATCGGCTCCCCCATCCGTCAAGGATGAGGGAGTTTTTTTTATGGGAAAAAGTTGCAGAACGCACCGAATAGTGTTATATTATCCGGAAATACGGAGCTGACTTATGAAATACTTTGATATACACACTCATATTTTTCCGGCCAAGATCGCTGATAAAGCAGTGACATTTCTGGAAAATTACTATCACCACCGGTGGCCGGGCGGCGGAGATACCGCCGACCTGCTGGCGGGGATGGATGATGCAAAAGTAAGCGGGGCATTGATTTTTTCCTGTGCCACCAAACCGGAACAGGTGATCCCGGCCAATGATTTTCTGGCGGCGGCACAGCATGATCATCCCGGCAGATTTTACGCCTTCGGCACCCTGCATCCGGATTATAAAGATCCGGCAGACGAAATCCGCCGGATCAAAGATATGGGGCTCAAAGGCATAAAAATACACCCGGATTTTCAGCATATCTATATCGATGAACCGAAAATGATGCGGATTTACGAATTGGTCGGCGATGAGTTGCCGCTGATGATCCATATGGGCGACCGGCGGACAGATTTTTCTTCACCGTGGCGTCTGGCCAAAGTACTGGATGCCATGCCGGAAATCAAAGTGATCGCCGCTCACTTCGGCGGATATTCCGAATGGGATGACGTCCGCCGCCATCTGGTCGGCCGCGACGTGTGGTTCGACACATCCAGTACATTTTGGGAACTTCCGGCAGAAAGTGCCCGGCAAATCGCCCTGGAACACGGCACTGATAAACTGCTTTTCGGCAGTGATTATCCGGCATGCATGCCGAAACAGGCGATCGCCGATGTGCTGACGATGAAGTTGAGTGAAAACGATAATGAAAAAATCTTTTACCGCAATGCAGAGCAGTTGTTGGGATTGGAAGTAAAAGAGTTATGAAATCAGATAAAATTTTATCCCAGTTGAATAATGAACAGCGCCGTGCCGCCGGACAGCATACCGGTCCGGTATTGGTGCTGGCCGGAGCCGGAACCGGAAAAACCCGGGTCATCACCTTCCGGATCGCCAGTATGCTTGCCGAAGGTATCTCCCCGGAAACGATTCTGGGACTGACTTTTACCAATAAAGCCGCCCGGGAAATGCGCGAACGTCTGGCACAATTGGTCGATGAAAATGCCGCTCAGCGGGTGACTCTCGGTACATTTCACAGTTTTTGTATCAGAATTTTGCGAAAACACATCGCCAAACTCGGTTTTCAAACCGGCTTCACCGTGGCGGATGATTCCGATCAGCAGGGAATATTCAAACAGGCTCTCGGCGAATGCGGCTGTTCATACGACGGTTTCCCGGCGGCTAAAGTATACAGCATGATCGGAGCCTGGAAAAATGCTCTGCACACCCCGGAAAGCGCCCTGAAAAATGCCCAGAGCAGTTTTGAAGCCACCGCCGCTCACGTCTACGAAAAATACCGTGACCTGATGGAAATGCAGAATCTGATCGACTTCGATGATATGCTGCTGCTGGTGTGGCGGCTCTTTACCGAACACCCCGGCGTTTTGGAGGAATATCAGAAACGTTACGAATATCTGCTGGTCGATGAGTATCAGGATACCAATGGCGCACAGTTTGAATTGGTACGCATGATCGCCGGAAAAAAATGCAACTTGTGTGTAGTCGGCGACGATGACCAGAGCATCTATTCGTGGCGCGGAGCGGATGTGGGCAATATTCTGGATTTTCCTCAGCGTTTCCCCGGCACGCTGACCGTAAAACTGGAACAGAATTACCGTTCAACTTCCGCAATTCTTGAGGCCGCCAATACCGTGATCGGCACCGGTGTCAACCGGCACGAAAAACGGTTATGGAGCTCTCTGGGACAAGGCGAAAAACCCAAAATCATTTTGCTTGACCGCGATGATCAGGAAGCGGAGTTCGCCGCCAATCTGATCCGCTCACGCAAAGGAGAAAGATCGGATCTGCGCTGGAAAGATTTTGCCGTATTATACCGTTCAAACCAGTTGTCACGCCAGATCGAACAGGCTCTGATGAGCGCACAGATCCCCTACCGGCTCGTCGGCGGTCAGCAATTCTTTCAGCGGCGGGAAATCAAAGATGCCGTGGCATATTTGAAACTGCTGGAAAATCCCCGTGACGATCAGAGTGTGCTGCGCATTCTTGCTGCTCCGCCCCGGGGTGTCGGCCCCAAGGCGGTCAAAGAACTCAAACGCCGCCGCACCGAAGAACATATCCCGATGTTCACTACGCTGAAAAGTGAGGAATTCCTCAAAAGTCTGACCGCCAAAGGCGCAGCGGAAACCCGGGAAATGCTCACAGCTTTTGCCGCAGCCAAAGAGAGTTTCAAAGAGGCCGGCAATCTATCCGGCAAGATTCTGGCATTTCTCCGGGATGTCGGATATTATAACGGATTGCAGAAAATTTACCGTGACCACGACGACAGCATCAAACGGCGGGATAATGTCGATGAATTTATCAATGCCGTTGCACAGTTTGAGAGAAAACACGGGCCGGATATGACCTTGACCGATTATCTGGAATCATATTCGCTCATGGAAGAAAATGACCGCACACAGGAAGACTCGCCGGATGCCGATGCCGTTACCTTGAGCACTATCCATGCCGCCAAAGGTCTGGAATACCCGGTGGTAATTCAAATCGCCATGGAGCGCAACATTTTTCCTCATGAAAGAGCTTTGGAAGAAAACGGCTATGAGGAAGAATTGCGGCTCTTTTATGTAGCCGTTACCCGGGCCAAAGAAGAGCTGTATCTGACCCGCAGCCGCAGCCGGATGAGCCGGGGCGTGGTGCGGCCGGCATTGCCGTCGGTGTTTCTTGACCTGCTGGGCAAAGCCGCAGACAAAGTTTCCCCGGATGAGCTGGTCAAACCGGCGGATGATGAAACGGTGCGCCAAACCTTTGAAGATGCGATAAGGATGTTGATGAATCCGCAAAGTTGAAAGAGTGATGGATTATGAAAAATTACGATTCGGAATTTGAACGCCGGGAATTTGTTGCCGCCGACGGAATGAAAGATTGGTATCTGGTTCGAAAAGGAGCCGCAGAAAAACCTTGTGTGGTCGTGCTTCACGGTCACGGCAGCTGCGGCGATCAACTGATCCGCCGCAAGGATATTATTGAATTTGCCACGGCTTATCTGGTGAATGAGGATTTTTCGGTCATTTCCCCGAATTACCGTGGAAACTCCTGGATGAGTGAAGCCGCCCAAAGTGATTTGGCACAGATTCTGGCAAGCGAAAAAACTTTGTTGAAATGGGAAAAATTGTTTATTTCAGCCGGTTCAATGGGGGGAACCAGTGCCATGATTTTTGCAATGCGCCACCGGGAATTGGTCGATGGTGTCGCCGTGCAGGGCGGTGCAACCGATCCGGAATCATACATCGACTGGCTGACCCGGCAGGAACGGCCGGTTTTGCAGGAGATCAAAGCTGCATTACAGCAGGCATTTCCCGGTGAAGCGGAACTCCGGCGCAACAGTGTGCTGGCAAACTTTGACAAATTAAAAGGATTGCCCCTGTATATCGCACACGGCGGGGAAGATGGTATCATTCCGGTCTGGCAGGTGCGCTCGTTGCGGGATAAATTGCAAGGCGAAAAGTGTTTTCTCTATGAGGAAATCAGAGATGGGAATCACGATTCGCCGTTGGAGTATTTTTCCAAACAGGTAAAATGGCTTATTGGTCAGAGTGAAACTTGACATGTCGCAATATCCGGTATACATTCATATGATTTTATGATGGCATCCGTTTGAAATCCTCCGATTTTCGGATATTTATTGCAAAAGAGAGTTATCAGGAGTTGTCAAAATGAAAAAACTGTTATTTTCTGCCTTGATTTGCATATTGGCCGCCGGTTGCGCTTCTACCGACCGGATGCTGCGGATGTCCGGCGGAGTGCTGGATGAGTATTCCGTGCCGCAAAGTTCCCGGATCCGTTCGGACAAGTATCAGAAAGTTACGGAAAATCTCACCTCATCCACCCGTTCCAACCGGAGCGAAGTTGCCGGTTTGGATGACACTTTGATCAATATCTGGCCGTTTTTTTTCCGCAATAATGATTACTGGAGTGCTTTGTGGCCCTTGATCGACAGCGATCCTTACGGATTTGCATTCCGCCCGTTTTACAATCACGAGGGCGATGATTACAGTATACTCTTTCCCCTGTCGGCGTGGAACAATCAGGCCCGTCACGGCTGGGTGGGCCTCTGGGCGTGGAACAACGGTAATTTCGGTCTGGTTCCCTTTACCTGGCAGTGGAAAAACAACCCGTACTCCGGCGGAGCGTACTACACGCCGCTGGTGATTTTCGACTATGATAATGAACCATTCTACTACCGTTACACCGGCGGCCGATTTGCGGAAAGCAAGAGATTCCGCAACGATTTTGACTGGTTCGTTTTTCTCCTGCATCACGGTAAAAATACCCGGATAAATTTCGGTCAGTGGAAATGGCTTTTTGATATCCGTTGGGAGCAGGAGGATCTGGCAGAGATCCGCAGTGTATGGCACTGGCACTTCAAAGGCAGCCGTCCCTTTCCCGCCAACCGGGAGGATTTTGAGAAATTCCGTCAGGCAATTTTTTACACGCTTGGCCAAACAGAAGAAAAAAGTTACGGCTTTCTCCCCCTCTGGTACGGCAATTTTGCCGGCAACGGCGACTGTATGAACCGCTTTATGCTCATCGCCGGTAATGTGAAATATGGTAAGAATTTTGAATTTGACATCCTCGGTGATCTCATTGCCGGATACGAGGAAAAATTCTACGATTACGACTATATGCGCAGTGAAAAGGAGTTCACCTCATGGGTGCTGTTGTCATATTTTTCCACAGAAGAGCATTATGTGCGCAACGATATCTGGCATAAACTCAATTATTTGCAGGATCTTTGCGGCCGGATGCGTTACAACGGATTCAATCAGCATAAACCCGCTGTGGAAGATACCTTGCGGGCCATGGGGCTTACCCTGCCGGATAATGTCACGACTGCCGCTACAATGCAACTTTTCCTCAATGAGTTGAAAAGCCGTTATGAGTTGGAAACTTACCGGATCTATTCCGGCCGCATCCTGCCATTGCTCTGGTACGGGCGCAATCCGGGCAGTGACAGCAGTTACTGCGTTCTGCCGCCGCTGTTGACCTGGTGGGGGCATGATCAGGAGAGCAGTTACTTTACATCCTGGCCATTGCTGACCTTTATCCGCCGTGCCCCGCATGAAGAACGTACCACGATCCTTTCGCCGCTGGTCTACTATGCCAAAACATTTCACCGTGACCGCACCAATTACCGGGTGTTCAGCCGCAACAGTTTCTTTGCCGCCGAGGTGGAATGTACTGAATTGCGTGACCAGTATGCCGCCTGCGGTCTCTTTTACCGGGGACGATTCGGTTTCAATGTTGCCAGAGAGGGAGTCGATCCGGAAAAGGTGGAAAGATTACGGATACTTTTCCAAGAGTTACCGGTTATGTACCGGCAGCTGGCTGAAGAAAAGGCGGCGATCGACCGGGCGACATCGGAAAATGACCGCTGGCAGACCGTCACTGAAATCGAGCGTTTGCGCAAACTTATCCGCTATGAGGAATTGAAGATCCGGCAGGCGGAATTGCTCCGGAATACCGGCAAATATAATTCAAAAGCTGCCGAAGCCAAAACGCTGGCTGAATCTCTGGATTTCCCGTTGGATGAGGCGGTATTTGCTGATGCTGAGCGCGCCGGAGAGCTCTGCGCCGACCTGATTGCCCGTTACACTGAATTGCGCTTCTATGAAGATATCGGCAACGGGGTCTTTTTCCACAAGGAGAAATACAGCAACGGCGACCACCGCTGGCACTTGCTGCATATTCTTGCCGGTGGTGAAAAATCCGGAGATAAAGAATCCACCCACATTCTCCATTTGCTGTACCGTTACCGCAAGGAAGGGAACCGTTCAGAAAAAATTTACTTCCCCTTTATCAGTACTGTGGAAGATGGTGATGACTACAAATTCAGTTTTCTGTGGCGTGTTTTCAGCATCGGCAAACGCAACGGCAAGACCGGCGGTCACATACTTTTCATACCTTTCGGCAATACGGAAGAGTAAATTCAAGGTAATGTCCCGAATTTTGTAAAATCCAGGCAGAGGGGGGATAAATGAACATTTCTGTGATGTATAAAATATATCACAGAAGTTGTGATTTTTCAACCAGATCTGCATGGGGCAGCTCCAACCGGTGGATGGATTGCGGAGGAAGGTCGGGTTTTGCGATGAGTACGCAACAGGAGTGTACTGTGTACTCGACTGTTGCGGCGCAGGAGCAAGGCGCGAGATTACCCGCAAGGTGCCACCGCAGGTTATATTTTTCACAAAAATCAAGACAATAACAAATTCAAACGTTTTCAGAGATAATTTCAAAAATAATTCAACCGGGCATTGAGATGACCATCCGGCCCGGTTGATATGTGCATTGCTCCGGAAGTAAAAGCTTTGAGCTGATCAGCCGCATCCGCAGAATTTTTCACCGCCAGCCGGATCTTTCCGTCAGCGATCCCCAGAATATCCGTGGCACAATGCAATGCCAGATCAAGATCGTGCATGACCATGACCACCGTCAGATGGCGTTCAACGATCAATTTGCGCAGCAGGGCCGGTAATTTGCGACAGAAGTCGGCATCCAATCCGGCTTCAACTACGTCCAGCAGCAGCAATTCCGGTTCCTGGGCCAGAGCCATGGCGAGGAAAACTTTGCGGAATTCTCCTCCGGAAAGTGTTCCGATCCGTCTGCCGGCCAGAGCTGTACAACCGGTATCAGCCAACGCTTTATCGATCACATCCTGATCATATTTTTTTCCGGTATCAAAAGCAAATCTGGCAAGTTTCAACAATTCATTCACACTCAATTCCGGCGGGGCGGCAGGATTTTGAAGCAAAATTGCCCGCTTGCGGGCCAACACTTTGACCGGAAAGGAAGCAACTTCCCGGCTATCCAGCAGAAGTGAACCGGCAGAATACTTCAATATCCCGGCCATAACCTTGAGCAGTGTCGATTTGCCGCTGCCGTTTCCACCGATTATCGCCGTCACCGAATTATCCGCAAAATCCGCATTGATTTCTTGCAATACCGGCGTATTCCCCCGGAAAAATGACAGGTTGCGAATTGTGACACTCATAACTCCCCCTCCTTTTCTTTCAGAAGCAGAAACAGGAAAAACAGTGCTCCGAAAGCCGAAAGGAAAAGACCGCACGGCAGCTCACGCGGCATAAAAAGCATACGCCCGGCCAGATCAGCGGCCAACGTTATTTCCGCACCGGTAAGCGCAGATAAGATCAATAACGGCATGGCACGACGGGTATTCAGCAGTTTTCCGGCAATGTGCGGAGCAATCAATCCGGCAAAACCCAGCAACCCCGCCACCGAAACCGCCGTTGCCGCCGCCAATGCGGCCAGAGCCAGGGCCATGATCCGGTTGCGTTCCACCGGCAAGCCGAGAGCAGTGGCTTCCTCCTTGCCCAGTGCAAGCACATCCATTCTGGCGGCCAGCAGCGGAGCCAGAAGCAAAGCGGCGGAAAAAAATGGCAATGATGTACTCAGATGGCTCATGGTACAGCGGGAAAATCCTCCCAGAGCAAATTCCATCACGCCGGAAATCTTTTCCGGATTAAGCGATATCATCGCTCCGGATACCGTACTGAAAAGTGCCCCGAGAGCCACTCCGGCCAGAATCAGCCGCACCGGTGAAAGGGTGCGCTTCCATGCGGCAAGTGCAATCAAAAATGCCGCAAATATCGCTCCGGCAAAGGTCGCAGCATTCAAGTAATGGGAAAAGCCGGGAAAAAAGATGAGCAATGCCAATCCGGCACACCCGGCACCGCCGGAAACTCCGAGAATATCCGGTGAAGCCAGATCGTTGCGTAAAACCTTTTGCAAAATCGTACCGGACACAGCCAATGCCGCCCCGGAAAGCATCGCCAGTAAAGTGCGCGGCAGACGCAACTGCCGGAGGATGAAAGCCGGAAAATTTTCCGGATCAGTAAAGATCATTTGCACATCATGCCAGGAGGTTTCCCACACCCCGCACTTGAGCGAAAACAAAAAGGTGATAACAGTTATCACAACCGCTATTGCAGTAACCGCAGTAATGCGCTTATTCATCTTTTTTGAACTCCACGATCACCGCTTCCGGGGGACAATTGAAGCGTCTCGTATGCCGGTGCTCCCCCATGCCGGAAGATACGAGCATTGACAGATTCAATCCCCGGCGGCAGAAGATTCCCCGGTCAAATTTACGGTGATAAAAACTGGGAATATAAAGCGCGCCCAAAAGCGGCAAACGGCACTGGCCGCCGTGGGTATGACCGCACAATATCAGTGAAAAATTACGCAGAAATCCTTTCCGGTCAGCGGCAACTGCACCATCAGGATTGTGGGTAAGTAAAATATCGGTCAATTCCGGAACCTTTTCCATCTCCGGCAGATAGCGGAAGTTTATGGAACTGATATCCGGCAGACCGGTCAGACGGAAACCGCCGGATATCACACTGCGATTTTCCAGCAGAGTTATACCGCATGATGCATATAAACCGGCGAAATATTCCGGATTGAGCCACCGTTTACCGGCTTCCCAATTGCCGTTGACGGCGAAAGTTTCCGGGGCAAGAGAAGCGATTTTTTTAAGAAATTCCGGTAATTTATCCAACGTATCAGCATCATCACACTGGTCGCCGCCCAAAATCTGGATATCGGCCGGAAATTCTCCTGCCAGCCGGGAATATTCTTCCAGAAGTTTCCGGTTGCGTGCCGAATCATGCCAGTGCCAATCCGAGGAAAAAAGAATTCTTTTCCCGGATGTTCGGGCGGTTCCCGGCAAAGTCAAATGCCAAACCGTTATCTCACTGTCCCTGAAACGGAACTTCTGCCCGAAAGGCGGCTTCACACGGTGAAATTTTTCACTGCGTGAAACAAAAGCCCGTTTCAATGGGTAATAACGGTTCTCAAACTCTTTCACGCATCCAGTTCCGCAATGAGTTCATCCGGCAGTTTGCTTACTGCGATCAGTTTTCCCGGCTTGCCATCCGGACCGGGGAAAGTATCACCGACTTTGCAATTGAGCAAAGCTTTGCCCAGACGGGTGCGATAGGAAAGGAAACGCCGTTCCGGATCACCATCCCATGCGCCGAGCAGACAGTAATTTTCCTGCGGCTTGCCGTCAAGCTCAACCGTGACCACCGAACCGATAACTGCGGTATCGCTGATCTCCACCTGTTTCATGAGCAGCGGCTGGATATTGGCCAACTCTCTTTCCAATTCGCCGCGGCGGCGGGAAAGATAGTTGCGCCGCTCTTTAGCCGCATCAAATTCTGAATTTTCCCGGAAGTCGCCGTGAGCACGGGCAGTTTTGAGAGCTTCGCGGTTTTCCGGCACATGGATATTGATGATGTCATCCAGTTCTTTGATCAAAGCCTGATGGGATTTGACACTGGTATAAACAGCTTCAAAGACCGGAGCATCAGTGGAATCATCCCGGGTTTTACCGGCGTCGAGGATCTTTTTACCGGCACCGCTTTCCAGATACTCCTGAATCTCTTTGCTCTGACGGGCAAGCTTGACCATCAGACTCTGGCGTTCACCGGCATTGAGGAAAAGTGCACCTTGCAAAATCGAACCGAACATCACCGGATCATCATCAAGCATGGCGATCAGATGCGACTGAAATGCCCAGTCATCCAACAGCATACTGTGCAATTCACGGCGGGCTGGCAGATAAACTTTCGGCGGTTCTTCCGCAGAAAGAATACGGGAAACATTATCCAGATTGACCAGAGCCAGCAATTTGGCATCATGCCGTTTTTTACGGTTCTTCCAGATCCACAAGAGCAGATCCGCCCCGCATCCCCGGTGAGAGGTGAGCATGGAACAGATCAACTCATTGGAAATGTGCGGCCCGATACAGTTGAGAGCTTTAAGCGGCAGTTTGAGGGCACAGGCGGCCAGATACTCTTCCGGGAACACTTTGGCAGCTCCGGCACAGAGTTTTTCCAGAAGTTTACTGGCCAATTCGCCCCATACGGCAAATGTATTGAGGTCGGCTGCCGCCGGTTCTTTCGGGAAAAACGGCGTTTTTCCGGCCAGAGAATCAACGATCGCCTGGAAACTTCCTTCCGGAGTGCGGTCAAAGACCATGGCCAGCACTTCGGCGACCAGTTTGCTTTCACGCTGGGCCGTGGCTACCGGGAGCTTTTCAAAAAATCCGCAAAGCGCAGTGACTTCATCAGTGGCAAATTCTTTTGCCCCGGCTTCCTGCTCTTTGATCAGCAGCAGCTGGATCTCTTTGATACTTCTGCCGTCGCAGGCGCGGCGGCCTCCGGCTGCCGGAGCAGCACCGGAAACGGCCGGTTTGCTCTGCGCAGTACCGATACTCCAGTAACGCTCAAAAGCACTGTCATCCAGTTTGCGGCCGCAACCGCAACGGGCCATCAGCTTCAAAGTTTCTTCCGGGATCTCCGTCTGACGGCGTTTTTCCACGGTAAGCCGGAAAAGTGCCGCAGAAACCGGCACGGCAGCGGCAACTGCCAGACGGGAAACATCCGGGCCGGATGCCAAAATCGCCGCATCTTTAAGCACCACTTCCAGCGGCACGGCGGCGTTACTGCCGACCTGGGCAAAGGGCATCATCGGCAAAGAGGCATTCATCGCATCGATCGTACCGGCAACTCCCCAGCGGCGGGAACCGGCCAGAAACACCACCGATCCGCTCCGCAATGCCAGCAGACGCTCCACTCTGGCGGCAATCTCCGCCGGAGTTTTATTTTCATCGCGCACCCCGGCGGCTTTCACCACCGGAGCCTGAGCGATATACGGCGGCAGCAGCACCTTTACCGCATTGATCAAAGCCTTGCGGAAAAACGGTTTGCCGGGGATGCCGGTTTTGGCGATTTCCAGAATATATTTTGCTTCCGGTGCGGAAAGTTTACGGTTTTCCCACTCCTCCCACAACATTTCCAGCTGTTCAGCACTGCCTTCTCCGGCGTTGGCTTCCACCGCCTTTTTCAACTCTGCCAGATTTTCCGGCCGGGGAACATCTATGACCGCAAGGATCAATTCTTCCATATCTTTTGCCATACAATATATCTCCGTAAAGTTAACAACTTACATGCAAACACATAATATACCCTTGCAAAGGTGTTTTTACAACCTTGAAATCCGTTTTTCAGCGGCAGTTTTCACCGGATGATGCCGAAGTTTTCCGCCAGCGCATCCAATTTTGCCAGATAATAAGCGGTGTTTTCATCACGGAGATCCGCCGGAGCATCAGACAACAGCCGGCTGTTGCCGACGACCGGAACTTTGGCCTTGTTTCCGGTAACGTAGAATTTTACCTTGTCACCGGCCCGGAATCCCCGGCCGGAGGCCAGAGCCAATTCATACGGAGCGGAACGGCGTCCGCTGCCGGAAGCAAGTTTGCGTTTGTAATTTTCCGGAGAATCGCTCAAAACTTCGCTCTTGGCCAGATATTCCAGCGGAATCGTCTTTTCGCTGATGCATTTGCGCCAGTATTCATAGGAATCCAGCGCAGCTTGCAAAGTCCCGTGAAGTTTGGCTGATACGATCTGCATGATAAATTTACGCTGAAACGGTTCCAAAGCCCGGGATTTGAGAGCCGCTCCGGTAAGAGAGATGGAGTTGTCACTGTGAAGCAGAGCATAATTTTTAGCTTTGAATGAGTACATCGCCGGATATTGCGCATCAAACTCCAATTCGATACCCGGCGGCATAACCGCATTCAATGCGGCATCCAGCTCTCCGGCATCGGAATTTTCCGGAATCTGAAAGTAAATGCCGTCAGTATCCATTTCAATTACTGCGGCATGATGTTCATGCAGGGTTAGAGAGAGTTTTTCAAGCAGTTCTCTGCCGGCGGCAGTAATCTTTTCAGCGAGATCAAAATCATTGAATGTACCCTGCGCAAAACCGAGATAACCGTAAAATGAGTTGATCAGTATTTTAAATGAACTTTGCAAAGCCTCATACCGGCTTTTTTCCGGGCCGGGAGGCAAAGTTTTTGCCCGGTCTTTGGCCTGCAAACGGATCGTGCGCAATTTGGCCAGCAATTCCAGAAAAACCCCCGCCTCATCTCTGGCCGGAGCCGTTTGCATAGCCAGCAGCAGTGACGGATAAAGCGAACGGACGTCACAATGGCGAACCTGATGAAACACGCCGCTTGCCACCATGCCGGTTAATGCTCCGGCATAATTCCGCGGAGCTTCCGGCAGTGGCAGAGAAAGGTGTCTTTGCAGATATTCAGCGGTCAGCAAAGCATCCAGCGCACTGCCTGATCCCCGCAAAACCGAATCCTGAAACCCCAGCGGCAACTCCCGGGTACGGTAGAAATATGCCGGCAGCAGTATGCCGGATAACTCATAAAGTATCTGCACCGGATCATCAGGTGAGATTTTGAAGTATTCTTTGAGATGCCCGACGGTATACTCCTCGATATCCCGGTGAGCCGCATCATAAAGCTGGACAACATGAAGCAGATCGACAATATGCCTGCCTTGCAGAGTATGGCGTTGATATGAATATTGTTTTTCACCGGCAGTGTAACGGGAATTTCCGGCGGAAAAAGTTCCGCCATCCCGGCCGCAATCAAGAGGGATTTTACACTTTTTTGCCCGCTTGATCAAATACGGCAGATCTTCACGGCAGCAGTTGAATCCGCAAATCACATCCGGATCAAAAGTTTTGATATATCCGTTGAAACTGCGGATTATTCCGGCTTCATCTCCGGAAAACTCCGGGAAATTACCATCGGAATCAGCCGCTTTGATCGCAGTCAGCACTTCCCCGTCAGTAACAACGGTAAAGCAGCAGCGGCGCAATTCAGAAAAATCCATCCCGGCGAAGAGCCGCAAATTTTTTATGCTCAACGCCTGCTGCAAAAGACTTGACACCGTCATCACGCCGGGAGATTTTTTCAAACCGGCAAGCTGTGATTCGTAATCTGCCAGTGAATCAAAGGATGCCATCCGGCAGAAAACGCCATTGCCGGCAAGCTTTGACACAGAGCAATTTTCCGGCGTTGCCGCCTGATTGTCAAGCAAAACATACGGGGTGAAAGGCGTATCTTCCGTACGAAAAGAATTTCCGGCATGGAAATACAAACGCAATCCCCACGCTCCAACTTCAGCGGCAACGATCCCGGTCATGGTCAGCAAATGACAGTTGCCAATGCGAAACCGTCACCATTATCCATGGCGGCGGCACTGGTCACGGGCTGTTCAAAATCAGCGAATACACCGCCGTTGACCACATAGTGAGCGGCACAATCCTGACAGGCGGCATCAAATCCGCAGTCGACATTGGTATCGCAGGGCATGTTTTTTTCGTAAGTGGAAATGTAGCGTGCCACGCCCGGTTCAAGGGCAAATTCCCGGACAAAAAGACCATCTTTGCGGATGATCCCCAGATAGCCGAGTTTGGAAATTCTGCCGGCGACCGCCACGACCCGCGGGGTATCCAGAGAATCTTTTTCATAATCCATCGCCAGCAGACCCAGAGCGATAGCATCACGCACCGGCATACCCATAGCGATCTTTTCAGTGATCGGATCCGTCTGGGAACCGTTGGTGGCAATGGCCCATTCACCGGCGATACGCAGACAGTTGTAACTGATATACGGATTTTTTGCCAGATCGCTTTCAGCACCCGGACGGGGAACAATAGCGATTTTACCGTTGTTTTCCACCGCCTGACGGTTGGGGAATGAACGTGATGAAACCCGGTACATAGCGCAAACTTTTTCGTTTTTGGTCATACCGAATGCAACAATTCTGCCGATATACATTTTTCTTTCTCCTTGCTTTGTGAGTTTTATCCAACAGTTTTTACTGTATAATATTTAATAATTTTTTTTGCCGCCGTGCCACCCGGTGGCTGCCTTACGCTCAAATGTCATGCTGTCGCATGACTTCGCTTGCGGCAGGTGGTGTCGGCGCAACTTGCGCCGACCTTTGTGCTATCGCTTGTTTTCGCCGCTTATGGCGGCGACAAGCGTTCCGCCGCTTGACCACGTCCGGGTAGCACCCGGTGGCAGATTTTTTTATTTAATTTTTATTTAATTTTTATTTGTGCGCAACGGCTCAACAGTGCAAAATCTGCCAGCACAAGCGCAGTCATTGCTTCGACCACCGGAATTATCCGCGGCACGATACACGGATCGTGGCGGCCGGTGATGACGATCTCCTGCGGCTGACCGTTTTTATCCACGGTATTCTGTTTTTGAGCGATCGACGGAGTCGGTTTCACTGCGATGGCAAATTCAATTCTCTCTCCGGTGGCAATCCCCCCGAGGATGCCTCCGGCATGGTTGGTGGCGAATTTGCCGCCAGCCAGCATCGGATCATTGTTTTCACTGCCTTTCATCGCTGACACAGCAAAGCCGTCACCGAATTCAATACCTTTGACACTGCCAAGAGTGAGCATGGCATAAGCCAGACGGGCATCCAGCTTATCAAAAACCGGCTCTCCCCATCCGGCAGGAACACCATCGGCAAAACACTTCACGATACCGCCGACACTGTCATTTCCGGCATGAATAGCGGCAATGGCTCCGGCCATCGCTTCTGCCGCCAGAGGATCGGGGCAACGGGCCGGATTTTTTTCAATTTCCCGACGATCAAAACTTTGAGCTTTGATTCCGGCGATCTCCTGAGCGTAAGCACAAATATCGATGCCGTAATTTTTCAGCATCATTTTGGCCACCGCTCCGGCGGCGACTCTGGCACAGGTTTCCCGGCCGCTGGCCCGCCCTCCCCCGCGCACATCCCGGATGCCGTACTTGCTGAAAAATCCGAAATCGGCATGGCCTGGGCGGAAGACATTTTCCAAATTGCTGTAATCTTTGCTCCGCTGGCTGGTATTGCGGATGATCATCGCCAGCGGTGTACCGGTGGAAATGTCATCAAGCACTCCGGATAATATTTCCACGGCATCATTTTCATTGCGGCTGGTGGTCAGCTGCGACTGACCTGGACGGCGGCGGGACATCTCAAAAGCGAGGAACTCCCGGTCGATTTTCACCCCGGCAGGCAGACCGTCGATGACTACACCGAGAGCTTCGCCGTGGGATTCACCGAATGTGGACACCTTGAAAATATTGCCGAAAATACTGCCGCTCATTTTTCACATCCTTGAATCCGGACGCACGATCTGAGTGCCGACACCATCTTCGGTAAAGATTTCCAACAGCAGCGCATGGGGAATGCGGCCATTGATCATGTGCACTTTGTTGATTCCTGATTCCAGAGCCTTGGCACACCCCTGTACTTTGGGCAGCATGCCGCCGGAAAGCACTCCGCTGCGGATAAGTTCCGGAATATCGGTGGTGCGGATGGTGGGGATCACCGAATTTTCATCATCCCGGCAGGAAAGCACTCCCGGCACATCGCTGACGAAGACCAGTTTGCGGGCGTGCAGAGCTTCGGCGATCCGGCTGGCGGCGGTATCGGCATTGATATTGTACACATTGCCGTCGATGCCGCTGCCCAGCGGAGTTACCACGGGGATCTTGCCTTCGGCAAGAGCCTCAAGGATCGCGGAAGTATTGACCCCGACGACCTGACCGACGAAACCGATATCCTCTTCAAGGCCGGTGACCGGATCTTTGCTCATGGTTTTTTCGGCCCGGAGCACCTCTTTGCCGGAAATACCGACCATTTTGCCGCCGGCCTGTGAACCGAGTTCGACCAATTGGGCATTGACCTGATTGTGAAGCACATCGTCAACCACCTTGATCGTTTCACTGCAGGTGTAGCGCAGACCGTTGACAAATTTGACCGGGATGCCCTTTTCCTGCAATGCCGCAGAAATCGCCTTGCCGCCGCCATGAACGACGACCGGAGTGATCCCGATAGCTTCAAGCATGACGATATCGCGCATGGCACCGGCGACCAGTTTTGGTTCTTCCATGACACTGCCGCCGAATTTGACGACCACCAGTGACCGGCGGAATCTCTGGATGTACGGCAGGGCCTCTACCAGAACATTGGCTTTTTCGATAAGATTTTCCATCTGACTCATAACTGAAATTCCTTTTGGTTTACCGCCGGTTCCCGGCGGGAAAATTCACAACCGCAATAGTTCTGCCGGTAGAAGCCCTGTTCAAGAGCGAAATTTCTGCCGGTAAGATAACCGTTTTTCTTTTTGAAGTCAACTTTTTCAAAATTCGGATATTTCATTCCGATTTCAAAAATTGCGGCACTGGCTTTGCGGGGGCTGACGGTCAAGGTGGTGGCGAAAGATTTTTCCCCGGCGAATTTACTGGTGCGTTTGAGATTGAATTCAAAGCACTTTTGGCACCTTTTGCCGCCTTCAGGTTCATTTTCCAGTCCGCGAACAGCCTGAAGCCACGCTTCATGGTCATAGGGATCGACGATCAATTGCAGTTCATAAAAAGCGGCGAGGCGTTTGACCTCATGCAGACGTTTTTCAAACTCCGTTTCAGAATCAAGATTGCTGTTGGAGTAAACGAGAGTGATATTCCGGCCGGGCGACAAATCGGGATGCCGGATGCATCCGCCGCCGCACGGGGCACAGCAAATGTGCAGAAAAAGTTCCCGCATATCATCCACAGTCGCACCTCCTTGCCATTTTGCATAAATGTCCGTCATGTAATATAGTGCAAAAAGCCCTTTTTTGCAAGAGAGGATGAATAAAAAAACGGACGGGAAAAGCAATTCCCGTCCGCAATAATCAACTGTCGGTGAAGATTATTTGAAGCGGTGATTGAATTTGCTGGTAACACTGTAAGTTTCACCGGCCTTGACCGTTACCGGAGCATAGAGAGCTTCGGCGGTGTGCAGCACCTGATTTTTCCAGAAATACAATCCGCATGCGCCGGTATAGTCAAGAGAATAGACACTGCGTCCGGTGTCGATGGTAATAACCGGATCGGCGGTAAGCTCTCTGGCACCTTTGGCGGCATACCAGTCAAGCGCGACACCGGCTTTGAGGTAAACACCCGGCAGGAAGGTCTGATTTTTGGCGGCTACGACCGGGGGATTTCCGGCCTTCCACACGCTGTAAGGAGTGTGTTTGATGCGGAATGCGACCGTCAGATCGTGATCGGTGGGATTGATGAAACTGTCGGTAATGATCAATTCGCCGTCGATGGTCAAAGCAACCCGTTTTTCCATGATCAGACCGGCCAGCAAATTGCCTGAACCACCGGCGTCGGTATCATTTTTCAATTCACTGCGCAGGACGACGGCAGGCAATTCACCGGCCAGATCGACACTGACGATAGAGTATTCTCTGACTTCAGGCTGGGATGGATCGTAGAAGATCACTTCGCTCAATCTGCCTGCCGGACGGCCGACCGTGATTCCCCGGCCGATCATCCATTCGGCGACACTGCCATTGACACCGGGATCGATGGTGACATAGTTTTCGCCGTGGATCAGACAGAACATCACTTTGCGGTTGAATATACGCCACTGGGCGACGGCGTTGCCGTGCTGGGTGGTGCGGTAGATGGAAGCATTTTGAGCATTGCTCTGAAGCAGTTGAGCAAGGGCATTGCGCAACGATTCCTGAGTGACTGCCGGGAAATTTTCCGGAGTGCCGCCGATTTTGATGACGGCACTGCCGCCGGCGGCGATCTCAATGACGAAACCGTTGCGGAGCAATGCTGCATTCAATCCGGTATAGTTCCGCCGGTTGAAAAGGTCACTGGCAACTGCGGCATTGCCGTTGTAACCGGGAATGGCCACTTCGACAACGGCCTTTTCAGAGGCATAGTTGAGGATCGACAATACATAAGTGCCGTTTTTCTCGTGCAGATGCACTTTGACCTGATCATTAAGATTGGGATATTCGGCGACCGTGAGATTGCCTTTATCGTCAAAGAGATTGAGGCGGTTGGTATTCAGAACCTTGAATCTGACCTGTTTATTGAGATTGTTGCCGCAGTAGATGTCTTCCACAGAAGCGAGGATACCGGCGGTACGGGCGATGGCAGTCATATAACGGCCGTCGAGGTTGTCCGTGGGGTAGAACATCAAGCCTCTGGCTCCCAGAGCGATGGTGGCGATGATATTCTGCTGGACTTTTTCCGGAGAGTAGCGCAGGAAGAAACGCTCATCCTGCTCGGAAGGGTCGATCCACGGGAATGAACCGGCGGTGGTCAGGTGTTCGGCGGCATAGGAAAGATAGCGGTAATAATCCATACCGGTGCTGTAAATCATGAAGCTGTAGAAGTCGGTGAATCTTTCCACGGCACTGACATCGACGGCATCCCAGGTGTTGACCGCTTCGGCAGAGGGGCGCAATTCGGTGGAGCAGAAAGATACTTCCATATCCGGATAATGCCGTTTGACCGCCTGGGCGATTTTGGTCATGATGATCTTATTCTGATTGATCTTGTAGAGCTGCCATGCGCGGTTGAGCGGACGGCCGGGCTGAACTTCTTCCCGGGTGGGAACTTTGGAAAGTTTGGCAAAGCGGGCAAACTCCTGCATGCAGTTGTCACAGGTTCCGCCGCCAGCGAGCGGTTCATAATCGATGATAAAGGTTTTCATCCCCGGAGAAGCCGCACGGGCCTTGGCGATGGCGCGGCGCAGATATTCGCCGTAAAAGAGACCTTCGGGGTCTTTGACGAGATACTGCGGGCAGATACCCTGCGGGTCGATGGTGCCGTCTGCCCGGTAGAAAGGCGGCACTCCGGGGCGGGTGACTTTGTTGTTGACGCAGAAGCCCAGATCATCGGTGCCGGAGTTGCTGAGGATCATGGTTGAGTGACCGCAGGCAAAGGTCCAGAAGAAAAATTCGGCATTCTGATTGAGCAGAGTGAGACTGGTTGCCGGATAATTGTAGTGTTCCCATGACCAGCTCATATAAAGTTTGGGGGCGAAACTTGTCCACATGGCCAACTGACGGGCGAGGATGGTGGTATCAGGATGTCTGGCGCTGGGAAACTCTTTGACGGTCATGCGGAAACGCTGAAATGCGGGGCGATCCATCGGGATTTCCGGCATCACGGTCAGACGGAATGAACGCTCAAGGAGTTTTTCGCCCTTGTGGATGAAATAATAATTCACATCCCCGGAAAGACCGGCAGAACCTTTGGCGGCATCCAGATAGATGGAAAAACCGTTTCTCCAGTAAGCCATGGCAGTCGGGTGGTAATTGAGTTTTCTGGTGGGCAGAGTCATGGTGTAACGGGTATATTCTTTGCCGTCACGGGTGAAGTTTTCTGCCGTAAAGTCGATGGATTCCACCGGCACTCTGACTCTGGTGACCGCCTGAAGCAGTTTGACTTGAGCGGGCAGCTCAATGACGAATTGCGGGGGATCTTTGTGCAGCGGCCACACGTCGGCGGTGAATTTGACCACGACCTTATAGGGATAATTTTCCGTCACGGAAAAAAGTCCGCGCTGGAAATCCACCGGAAAGAGGTGGACATCGTGGATGTTGGCAGCCGCCAATGCAACACAATAGATAGCGGCGAATAGAGTGAAAAGTGATTTTTTCATTTTTCAAAATCCTTACTTGATGGAATCTTTGATCTGCAGAAAAGCCGCGGCGGCATCAGCGGCGGTGTTTTTGGCACTGACCGGCATGACGTAAACTGAAACAGAGTGTTTATCACCCTTTTTCAGCACCTTGTCAAACTGATACATGAATTGCACGACATAGTAGCATTTGGCGGTGGTGGCGTAGAGCAAAGTGGCGGGCAGGCGGTTCCAGCTGGTCATATCTCCGGCGGCGACCATCAGTCCCTCATTGACTGTGTCACCGGAAAAGGTGATGTAGGGGAAATAACGGTTGCGCAAAATGCCGAACCATTCCGCTTTGCGGACGGGGCGGAACTGGAAAACGCCGTTTTTGATGTAACCGGAGCGGTTGTAGACGTTGTTCTGCGGCAGATTGAAACTCAAATAGATCTTGTCAAACTCGAAGTCATTGGTCACTTCAAAATCGTAAGTGACCTTGAAGCCGGGGTAATCGCCGGTTTCAACGGTACGGATGACATCCATATTGCGCCACTGGTATTTGACCTGCCAGCAGATTTTGCCGTCTTTGGCTTCGGCTTTCAACTGGGTGCATTTACCGGCGGGAGTTTTCGCCTCGGTGCAGGGAATTTTGACCCCTTTTTCATAACAGGAGAATGTAAGTCCATACAAATAAGATTTGTGTTTCACCTGAAATGAGCTTACCGCATAGTTTCCTGCCGCTCCGGTGGTGATCAGCAGATCATCATTGTGATAGAGCGCGACGTGGTTACCGCGATCGGCGATGGTACATAACCCGGATGCCGCCGCACTCAACGTGACTGCCGTGGCGATACCGGCCAACATAAACTTCTGAAATTTAAACATAATACCCCCAAGGTTGGTGTTTTTTCAACAAAATCAAAGGAAAAATTTTCAGATCACATCCACGGTCAGACAGACGGAGCTGCCGGGTTTCCCAGAGATGCATTGGCTTCTTTGCCGGACATGGCGGCGTGACCGTCGGCAAAGGCACAGCCGAGCTTGTCGTTGTGACGGGCGGCGAGATCTCCGGTTGCGGAAAAATCATCGGCCCGGAAAGCATAACTTGCATCTTTGTGGATAAAGTCGTTGTAATCCTGTTTATATTCTTCAACACTTGCAACTGACCAGAAACGCATATTGTTGCTGGCTTTACTGATATTGCCGTCAACCAGAAAAACGAAGCGGCTCAAGGTGGAAAATTCGGAACGTTTGGGAACTCTGTAACCATTATTTACATCGTATTGATTGCCCAGCACAAAGTTATAACGGTAATTGGTTTTCAACCATTCCAAATTACCCCAGGTTTGATAAAGCAAAGTGTTTTCTTCGGTAGGACATATGGCGACCTGTCTGTCGTTGATGTACTTTAAATCCGGACCGATCAAATTGATCCAGGCGGCACAACCATTCATCTGTAACGGAGCAAAGTAATCATCGTAATCATCGGCGTAGGCGATATTGGCAAGGCTGAATTGTTTGAGGTTGTTGAGGCATGAGGCAGTGCGGCCGCGCTCACGGGCGGAGTTGAGAGCCGGAAGCAGGATCGCCGCTAAAATGGCGATAATGGCGATGACAACGAGAAGTTCAATCAAAGTAAAGCACGTGTGCTTTACTCCACCATGGTGGAGTCGTTTCATTTTCTTTTCTCCTTTTTTAACAATTGAAAACCGCACGTAAATTATGCTTCGGGAATGCTACAATAATAAATATAGTCCGTAAACCCCGCTTTGTCTAATGGATAATGCGGAATTTTCTTGAAACATTTGAAACAAAATCAAATACTTTCTCTCTCAAAAAAAAGATACGGCACGCTGATTTTCTGCTTGCACGGTTCATTTTTTATCCGGCAGAGCAACGTTTCCACCGCATGAAATGCCAACTCTTTGAAGTTCTGCCCGATGGTGGTCAGCGGCGGACTGGTGAATGGGGAAAAGCGGGGCAGTTCCAAAGTGAGCATGGCGATATCCTGCGGTATGCGTATATCGTTGCGCCGCAGATAGTGGAGTATTTCAAAGCCGTATGTCTCACTGGAAGCAAAAATCGCATCGGCTTTTTTTTCAATGACCGTGCGGGCGATTCTTTCCAGCGGGTTGTCGATCGCGTGTTCCTCATGAAAACACCCCGGAAAAAGGTGATTTTCCCGGCAGAACTCATTGAATGCTTTCACCCTTTCCAACGCATTGGGATTGTCATGCAGCGGCGTGGAAACAAAGGCGATCCGGCGGCGGCCATGCTTCAAAAGATATTCCAGCCCCATGGTGATCCCCTGTTTTTCGTCGCTGGTGACCTGATAGATGCCGCCGAGAATGTTGGGCGCGGCATTGAGCACGACCAGCGGCAGTGTGTGTTCTTCCGGCCACTGCTTTTCCAGACCGGTTTCCCAAATGGTCGAAATCACCCCGGAATAGGCATGCTCATGCACCGTTTCGATATTCCTGCCGACAATGATCTCAAATTGCAGTTTCCGGGAAATAAACTCCTGCGACAGCGCATTGAGCAACTGCCCGGTATAGCCGTCAAAGCTGGAACCATCCGGCACGATGACGGCGATAAGTTTGGCATAATGCTCCGGCAGTTGGTAGTTGCGCTTCATCGCCAGAGCGATAACTTTGCGCCGGATGCCCTGCGTGACATTGGGGTGATTATTCAACGCCCGCATGACCGTAGCCGGAGAAACTCCCGCTTCGGCGGCAAGTGAACGCAAGGTGACTTTCGGCGTTTTTT
Organism: Lentisphaeria bacterium; assembly: GCA_017508015.1. Classification (GTDB taxonomy): domain Bacteria; phylum Verrucomicrobiota; class Lentisphaeria; order Victivallales; family Victivallaceae; genus UBA1784. Next base: position 9,010 of record JAFVZS010000046.1, on the reverse strand, counting down.
CCGGCATTGACTGAATCCTTTCCCCCAAAAAAGGCAATTCTCAGATTAAAAAAACAGTTCAACCGATAAGATATCACCGTTTTACATTTTTGCAAGTGTAAAAACTCCCGCCGCAGGAAATTGCCGCCGGGGGGTATACGGCAGTGGCCGGTCAACTCTTTTCAGCTCTCAACAGCAATTCCGGCGGACTCAATATACCGCAGGGAACCAGTTGACGGGAGTCTGTTTCAAAAGTGACAAACTGATCCGGCCCGGTCCACGACGGCCAGGGATTTTCCAGAAAAAACGGGCCGAAAGCGTTGCGCCGTGAATTCAGCACCTTGATCCGCAAACGTTTCCCCCCCGAGACCGGAATGGTGAATGGCGGCCACGCCAGAAGCGTGAATTTTTCCTGATCATCCACCGCATAAGCCAGAGCCGCGCCCCGCCAGTCGGTGATCTTCACCGCTTCAACATCCGGCGGCAGAGACAACTCATAGATCAAATTGCCGGTATAAAACGGCAGACCTTTTCCGACCCAATTGCCAAACGGCAATTGACGTACCGGCGCAGTGAGGTGATTACCGCACACCCCGAAATCGCCCAGAAGAAAAATATTTTCCAATCCGGCCCCCTCTCCGGGAAACTGCGTGCTCAATTGCAGAATATTTTCCCCTTTCTGCAAAATACCTGCCGGAATTTTGATCGTTTCGATCGCCCGGTCACACCAGAATCCGTCACTGACCGGCGGCAGTGCCGCGCCATTGAGCGTAATGGTGTAATTCTGCGGCTCTTCCAACGCCAGACGGCAAATGCCGACCGGTAATTCATCACAGAAAAACCGGTACTTGAGCGTGATCGGCAGCGATTTGCCCGGAGAATCCTTTTTCCGGCACCACGGCTGCACCATACTGCCGCCGCGGCAGGGCAGATCAAGCATGGTTCGCAATTCCATATCCCAGCGCAGACAATTTTTTTCCGGCAGCCAATCTTTTTCACCGATTTTCAACTGCGGCATATCCAGCAGTAATGCATTGTCTTCATCCATCGTGATATTGACAGTGCCGGTCTCAAATTTTGCCGTCCGGCAACCGGATCCGGCTTCAGGATCAACATTCAACGGCTCATCCACCGCATCCATCACATCCACTCCGGCAAAAAACAACGCTGACCCGAAACGCACCAGCGGCAGGGGAAATTCAGCGGTTTTATCGGAAAATCTCACCCCGTGTACCGTATGAAATCTGCCGGTCGCCGGATCAAGCTGATAAATATAACGGCAATTTTCCGGCAACCGCCAACGGATAACCGCCCGGGGAAATTCCAGATTTCTTTCCCGGATCATCGGATAATTCAATTGATCATTCTGAAAATTTACCGACGTATTGCAGACAAAAAGTTTCTGACCGTCTGCATCTGATTTAAGCAAATAAAGGGCCGGCGACACTTCACTGCCCTCTTCCGAAATGCTGACCCGGCGGCAGAACGGCGACAACTGCTGATCCAGCCCGGAAAGAAAAATATGCCGGAATTTCCGGTACACCTTTTCCGGCGTCACCGATCTTACGCCATCCAGATACTCCGGATAATGCCCCATGTAAAAAACCCGGCCTCCCATGTCGGCAAATTTTTCCAGCAATGTCAGCGTTGCAGAGCGCAGATGATCGACCTCCGGAATCAATACCGCCCGGTAAGATGCGGCATTGATCTGCAATTTGCCATCAGCACAACTGCCGTATTGAGCCATGATCGACTCATCACCGAAGTCAAAATCCAGATGCAAAGCAAGCAATTCATTGGTCAACTGCACCAGCAGTGTATTTTCCGGCAAGGTGTTCCCCGGCGTATATCTGCCCCAGAATGACTCAACAGGATGTATGACCAGAAGATCACGGATCTCCCGCCCCCCATCCAAGGCCGTGATCATGCGGGAAAAATACTCCTCAAGCTGCGAATAATTTTCCGCCCACGGCGACTGCCCGGAAATCGTCGCCGGATAGTCCCGCTTGGCCTGCCCCAGCATCGAATACCACGCCAGATGCTGACAGCGGAAATTGATCCCCAATGCCAGCTGCCAATCGCCCAGAGCCTTATGCCCCATCAGCGGAAAATCCCACCCGGTACAGCCGTAAGTTTCCGTCAGCCGACGCTCCAAACCCAGTTGTGCGGCGACTGAAGTACACTGCTTGACCGTGTTGAATATCATCCAATGCTCCGTAAGCAGATCAATACCGGGCATTTGCATATACTGATAGAAACGCATGGCACTGCCCACCGCAAAGGTCTGCATTTCCAAAGTATCTTCACAATGGAGATGCCCGGTGAAACACAAGCCGTTTTCCTGACACCACTGACCGCACTTTTTCCCGAATGCTTCGCAGAATAACTCCGTGACCAATTCCCGGTAATCATGACGGACACGGGAAAAAGTGCTTTGCGACAGCGGATAATAAAGTTCCGGCAGAGAGGAGATCAGATCGTAACCGTATTTCTTTTCAAACAGTTCCGGCAGTTTATCTGTCCACGGAAAGGAATGTCCGATTTGCGGATATCCGTCAAAATTCGGTTCATCAGTGAAAATTCCGGGGATCACACCGCCGAAATCCGCCGCAAAATTTTTCCGGTACTTTTCATGAGTGACTTCAATAAAACGCTCCACAGCTTCCGGATTGAGCGTATCCAGATACGCCTGACCGTTGAACCACGGATCATCCGGAGCAATATTCACCTGAAAATATATGCTTTTTTCCCCGTTCCGCAACTCCCCGGGATCACATCGCCGGTAAGCGGCCATTTTTCCCTCGTGCAGCTGAATGGCAAAGTGTACATGCAAAAGCTTTTCATCGCCATCATCCTGCGGGGAGTTTTCCACAGCACTCAAAAACCGGATACGGTACTTTTTTTCCACCGTTACCATGCCGCCGGCCGCACCGGATGGCCAGCGATCCTCATCATAAAGCCACGCCTGCATTCCCTGTTCAGCGGCCTCATCCAAACAGGAGGCGACCAGCTTGAACCATTCATCAGATAAATACGCCGTGGCCAAACCGACTCTGGCATGCATGAAAAATCCGCCGAGTCCCATTTTTTTCATGGTGCGGATCTCTTCACGCAGCACCTTTTCATCCAGAGAACCATTCCACGCCCAAAAGGGCATGCCCCGGTTGACGGTTTTGGCTTCGATGAGTTTTTCCATGGCAAAAATTTCACTCCCCGATCAAAATGTCACAGGTAATATCCGAACCGTTGAACTTATATTTGCCGTCAGCAAAGAGTGTGCGGCCGCAAAGCGGCTTCAATCCCGCCGGAGCAGTGATCACTGCCTGAGCCTCACCGGGACCTTCAGCGGCGATCATAATGCAGATACGGCCGTCAGCATCGGTGAATTTCGCCGCAAATATCCGGCCTTTGACATCGGTCGGAGTCAACATTTCCGGCGGCGTGACCGACATGATCCACGGTTCAAGCTGCTTGAGAATGTTTCCGACTCTCAAAATCACCGGCCAGGTTTGTTCAAATTTCACCGGATCCGCCGGACGGAACATGTCACTGAAGTTGAAGAACAAAAATCCCCTCGCCCCGTGGATCGCTCCCATAACGCAAGCGGCAAGCGTTTCAGTTTCCGTGGGCCAGCGGAATTTTTCATAAGCTTCAGCCGGGGTGATCCCGCTCTGATAACCGGCCCAGTTGAAGTATTGCGGAACCATCCAGAATCCGACACCTTTGGGATAGATCGCCACCTTTTGAGCGGCCTGCACATGGTCAGTGACCGGACGCATGTGACGGGTATTCTTTTCGATCGGATAAGGATCACAACCGAAAACATCCTGCCAGCAGCTGTAACCGGAAAACGCCCCCGGAGTACAATGCACCGCAAAAGTCGGGTGATCCGGATCAAGCTGATTGATCATATCTTTACGGTCAATATAAAACTTCCAATCACTGACCGGTCTTTCATCGCAGATGTAATAAGCCAGCAATGCCGGATGATTGCGATACTTTTCAACCAGATGACGCACAATATTATCCGGCCCGCTGATGCCTTTGTACTCCTTGACCGCAAGCATGCCGCCGGATTTCGGCAGATCGAAAAAATCTTTCAGCGACAGAATGAGTTTCATATCCTGAGCTTCAAGAATGCTCATCACACGGTCCAGATCCAAATCTGACTTCCAGGTGGCGTAACTCATCAGCGTATTGAAGGGAGTTCCCTTGAAAATTGCCAGATGTTCATCGGGCATACCGTAGATAAAAAAGCCAAGCGGCATGTAAGGCTTGCCGTTGAAAAGAGTTCTGCCGTACTCGTCGATAACACAGCTGGAACGTTTCGGCCGTACAACCAGCTGCAAAGAGTTGCGCAATGAATAATCACTCTTTTCCGCCTCTGAAGCGATTGCAATGCGGTATACTCCCGGAGCAAGTTCCCCGGTCCGGATCTTTACGGTGCGGTTGACAAAGGTGGTTTTGCCCTCTCTTACGGTTTTACCGTCAGCTCCGGTGATTTTCCAGCTTCCGGGGCCATTCTCCGTGCCGCTGGCTGAAGTGATCATAACTTCACAGCCGTCAGCACTCAAAATCCCCCCGGCCGGATAGTTGACCGCCGTGGGGATCTTCGGCATGTCAGCGGTTCCTTTTTTTTTTAAGAATACATTATCCACAAAGAATTTGCCGACCGTGTTGTTGTTGACATAAATAATAAATTCATAGACATAACTTGTCCCGCCGCCATTATCGGCAAAAGTGGTGATTTCTCCCCGGAAATCGAGCCACTGCCCATCCTGACTTTTCTGTGCGGCAAAAGTATAACCGCCCCATTTGAATCCGGGGTTGCTCCGGGCTTCCACCCCGAAACGCACCTGATTTGCCTGCGTGCCGGGAGCCAGACGGATACGGCCGCCGAATTCATATTTGGTACACGGTTCAAGAATCATCCGGTTGCGGAAAATATGACCGTGATTTTTGGCATCGCGCTCCACGCACAAAGCGGTACTGCCGCCAATGCCTTCTCCGGCGGCGATGGCTTCCGGTTTAAGGTTGCGCCAGCCGTCAATACCGAATTCAAACCCGGCATTGAGCACCACATTATCCGGATCATTGGGATCTTTCAATTTACTTGCCGGGGCCGCCGCCGCAACGGCCGCACTTGCCGCCGGAGCAGCACCGGCCGGTTCAACGGCGATATCATCAAGATAGAATTTGCCGTATTTACCATTTTTGATGTAGACGATTATTTCATAATCATAACCGGTAACTCCGGCTTTCATTTGAGCTGCGGTGGAAAATTCGCCCTGCATTTTCACCCATTGCCCATCAGTGCCTTTGGCTGAAGCAAAGGTGTAACCGACCCACTTGCGGCCGGGATTGCTGCGGGTTTCCACCCCGAAACGGATATCTTCGGGAAGCAATCCGGATTCAATTTTGAGAAATCCTGTAAAACGGTATTTTTTACCGGCTTCCAAACCGGGGATCACCCGGCGGAAAGTGCGGCTCTGATTTTCCCGGCCCCGAACTCTTTCTCCGGCCAGCGCGACGGAATTATTCCGCCCCTGACCGGCAGCGAAATGATGTGCTTCCAGATTTTTCCATTGTGAAGCGGTATTTTCCAGATTGTCACTCAAGACCGGTTGCGCCGCCAGCATCACCGGCAAAAGTGCCAGCATACTTCCGAATAATGTTTTTTTCATAGTAACTCCTTCCGTTGATTCAGTATTATGAAACAATATCAGCCAAATGGATTTTTTCTCCGCTTTTCAATGATATTTTACCGGAATCCCATGGAGACCCGTCAATGGCCGGATTTTTACAGTATTCCGGGAAAGAGAGTTGTAAAACCGTATCTCTTACCGCATAAATATCCGCAGAAAAAGTACTCTTTTCCACATCCCATTCAAATTCTGTAAATCCGGTAAAAAAGTGCAGTTTTGCCCTGCCCCGCTTCAATCTTTCCGGCAGTGCCGGCAAATATTTCAACTGATCCGGTGCGATATACAAGAGCATCTCCTGAATGGCATTGACCGTACCGAGCAGAGCATCGAGCTGCACCGGGAAAAAACCTTCCTGAAAAACGATGGTCATCCCCATATTGCGATAGTCGTTGTGCAGAGTGAAAAAGTTTTTCAACAGCACCGATTTGGCAAGGATATCCACACAATGCAATGCATCATCTCCCCGGTTGAAACGGGAATAGATCGCAGCCATGTGCGGCAAAGTCCAACCGGAAAATGACCCGAGTATCCGCAGATCGACCGCCTTTTCAAAAGCGGCAAAAAGTTCCGGCTGTTCCTCTTTGCGTACTTCACAACCGGGAAACACCGGATACAGATGCGACAAGTGACGGTGATCGTATTTATCGATCCATTTTTCCGGCAGCCATTCGGCGACGGCACCGTCAGCATTGATCCGGTAAGGCGGTATGGAATCCAAAATCTTTTGCCAGTTGATCAGATGATCGGTGTAACAATGGTACTTTTCCGCCACTTCGATCAAGCGGCCGAGCAATTCTTTGATAATGGCCAATTCTACTGTGGCATTTTCCGTTACCGGCTGCGGATGTCCGGAACGGCTGTGGCCGATATCCGGCATCTGCATAAAATTCAACGGCGTATTTTCCGGAGACACCGAGGGATAAAGTTTTATTTTGCCTTCATCATCAAAAGTAACATAATCTTCATAAAACAGAGCCGCTTCATACATAAAAGGCAGAATTTTTTCTTTCAGCATCTCTTCATCGCCGGTCGCCAGAAAACAGTCGTAAAAGTGGCGCGCCAGCCAGCCGGCAACTCCGTTGAAATGCAATATTACCGGACAGAGCGGCGAAAGCACATTGACCTGCGGCGTGCTGTATGATGAAATATAAATGCCCCGGCAGCCATACACTTTGCGGGCGGTTTCCCGGAAAAAATCCAACTTGTCACAGTAGTAATCCAACAGCGGCCTGACCGTTTCCGCCAGACCTCCGGCAGTGGTGTGCCAATAGATCGCTTCGACATTTTCATTAGCGACATGAGCGGCCCATGTCGGAAAAAATGAGCCATTCCACAAACCGTAAAGATGAAACGGATAAGCATTTTTATCATAACCGCAAATGAAAAGATAATGACCGAAACGCCAGATTTTTTCGATCAATTCCGCCGGAGCGGCATTCTCATAAGCCGCAGACAAAAGTGATTCATTATCCAAATTTTGAAATCCGTCGAACTCCACCGAACTTCTTTCATAAAGTTCCCGGTGCAAAGCGGCACTTTTTCCGGCCTGCCTTTCATAATCGATATCGGCAGACAACAGAGCCGTTTTCAGATTTTCGACAGCGTTTTGAGTTTCTTTTGCATTGGCAAAAGTCCCGATGGTCAGCTGCAGATTTTTCACTCCGGCAAATCCGGCGGAACCATCCGGACGGCGATATCCCGCCGCACCGCTGATCCGGCAGACACAGCCGAAGCTCAAACCGTCATCATTCAAACCGTAAAAAGAAAGTATATTGTTTTTCTCATCAAATTCAGTGACCGCCTGAGCGATTTCCACGATCTCTTTACGGCAATCTTCACTGGTAAAAGGTATGCGGATATCCAGCGAAATCTGTTGGCCGCTTCCGGCGCTCATCTGCCAGTAAGTCAAGCCGTTTGACCTGGAAACGAATGCCCGGCGGCGGATGGCGGTATCGCCGGTCTCATAAGTGACGAGCGATTCCGCGTTGGCCATATCCAACTGCCGCCGGTAGCATGAAAATACTCCCGGCGTCTCAAAACGGATGACGATCTCCGCCAGCGGCATGGGAAACGGCAGATTTTCCGGACAATTTTCCTTCAGCAATCTGTCGGTCAGCAAATCTCTGGCTTCCCGGTAGTTTCCGGCATCCATCAATTGACGGACTCCGGAAATCGCACCGGAAACATCCGGCACAGAACCACTTTGTTTCTGCCGCCAGAGATCGTGCCGGTTGAGCAGAAGTTTTTCCATGTAAACTCCGCCATGCACCGACAGACCGGTTTCGCCATTGCCAAGCGGAGTCGCTTCCCGCCATTGCTCCAGCGGCCATGCCGCCGGAGTGAGCAAAGTCAGAATATTGCGCCGGTTATCCATAAAAACCTCCTGAAACGGATCTTACCACTCTCCGTCGTCAAAAACCGGATTGGCATCAGCATACCACGGGGAAGCGTAACCGTGCTTGTCTTCCCAAATGCCGGGGAGACCTTCAGCATGGCCATCCATGAAAATCTGATTCATATTTTTACCGTGCGCACCGGCTGAACCGTAACTGGCAACGTTGTTATTGCCGAATCCGGCTCCCATGATTTCAATTTTACGCTGACCGGTCAGAGCGTTGCGGCGGAAGGTTTCACCCATCATCATCGATACGCTGGCATTGGCCACCGCTGAAGTTTTCTGGATCAGATGATCTTTGTTTGCTTTCGCATTAGTAACAAGTTCTGCGATATCCGGAGCAATGATAAACTGGTTGTAGCCGTAGTCGGTGACGGTGTACTGACGGGTATATCCGGGGCTGACGTGCATATCTGCTGACGGACAGAGCAAAGTTGATGAAGTATACAAAGTCTGATCCTTATTGTCCGGCTTGGTAAGCTGGTCAGCACCAAGTACCATGGTTATCACATCACCGAAGATCGGATTATCCCGGATGGTGCCTTTGGCATCGACACACATGGCATGTTCCAGCCAGCTTCTGGTGTTGGCACCATCCTGTCTGACCGTAACCGGCAGAAAATAACCGTCATTGTCATCAGCATACATCAAGAGCGCATTGCCATTTTGCTTCATATTGTTGATGCAGCTGCCGCTGCGGCCGCGCTCTCGGGCGGAGTTGAGTGCCGGCAGCAAAATCGCCGCCAATATGGCGATGATCGCAATCACCACGAGCAATTCTATCAAGGTAAATGAGTGTGCGGGGGACAAGGAAAACTTTTTTTCACGGGAAAAAAAGTTTTCCCTTTCCCCCGCGCCCCCTTTCTCTTTCAAAAAAAGCGGACTTCTTTGTTGAGTTTCAACTGCACTTTTTTGTGTCAAAAAATGCAAT
>JAFVZS010000004.1 GCA_017508015.1 Lentisphaeria bacterium | reverse complement strand
TTTCCGCAGAACTCCCGGATTTTAGCGATCATATAATCCAGTTTTTCATCCGTCATGCCCGGGTAAAGGCCGATCCAGAAACTGTTATTCATGATCTTTTCCGTAACTGACAGATCACCGCACACCCGGTAATCCACCCCCTCTTTCAACGTTTCAAAACAGGGATGACGGAGTATATTGCCCGCAAAAAGATTGCGGGTCTGGATCAAATTCTTTTCCAGATATTCCGTCAATTCAGTGCGGGTGAAAGTCGCTTCATCCGTCACCGTCATCAAAAATCCGAACCATGACGGCGATGCTTCCGGCAGTGCCGTGAATATTTCCAGTGCCTCAAGATCTTTCAATCCCTCATAAAGTACCGCATAATTTTTCCGGCGTTTCGCCGTGAAATCCGCCACCTTATCCAACTGCGCCACACCGATCGCCGCCTGCAAATCCGTCCCTTTGAGATTGTAACCGAAGTGGCTGTAAACGTATTTATGGTCATAACCCAACGGCAGTGAACCGAATTGTTTCGTGAAACGGCAGCCGCAACTGTTATCCACCCCGGAATTGCACCAGCACTCCCGCCCCCAATCCCGCATGGAAAGCATGATCTTTTTCAACAGCGGATCATCCGTATAAACTGCCCCTCCCTCGCCCATGGTCAAATGATGCGGCGGATAAAAGCTGGATGTACCGATATCACCCCAGGTGCCGGTAAATCTGCCGGCAAATTCCGAACCCAGCGCGTCACAATTGTCCTCAATGAGAAAAAGTCCGTGCTTATCGCAGAACTCTTTGACCTTTTTCACATCAAAGGGATTTCCCAGCGTATGAGCGAGCATCACCGCTTTGGTTTTTGGTGAATATGCCCTTTCCAACTGCGAAACATCAATATTCGCTCCGGGCAGAGTCACATCCGCAAAAACCGGTATCGCCCCATACTGGATGATTGGTGCCACCGTCGTGGGAAATGCACACGCCACGGTGATAACTTCATCACCCCTTTTGATCCGTCTTTCGCCTAAAAGCGGTGAAGTCAATGCCGCAAATGCCAGCAGATTGGCGGATGAACCGCTGTTGACCATCAAAGCGAAACGCACACCGAGATAAGCGGCCAGTTTCTTCTCAAATTCCGCAGTATAACGGCCGCCGGTCAGCCAGAATTCCAGTGCGGCATCGGTGAGGTTGAGCATCTCCTTTTCATCGAATACCCTTCCGGCATAATTCACTTTGCTTTCACCGGGAATGAAGGGCCTTTTCTGTGCCGGAGCATGAGCCAGACGGTAATATTCCGCGACCATCTCCAATATTTTATCGTGCAATGCGTTTACTTTATCCATACTGAATTCCGTTTCTCTGCCAAATGCAGATATTCATCAAGTTGTTCTCCGGTGATGACCCGCTTTTCCTGATAGAATGCCCTGTACCATCCGGCGGTAAAGCTGAACATCTCATCCGTTGACAGCACTGCCTGCCAATGCAGTCTTTCCGCCGCTTTGCTGCAATTCAGCTGCAGCAGTGCCGCTTCGTGCGGCTGACCGGCGGGAGGATCGATGACAAAGCTGATCTTTTCCCACTGTTTTTTCAAACTTTCCGCCGCTCTACCGACATCGATCACTCCATCATCTGCCGGACCGAAGTTCCACGCTCCGGCAGCACCGGTATTGCCCCGGAAAAGTTCTGCCCCCAAAAGCAGATAGCCGCTCAACGGTTCAAGAACGTGCTGAAACGGCCGGGTCGCCCGGGGATTGCGGAGACGTGCCGGTATTCCGGCGGCCGCCGCACGCATGATATCCGGAACCAGACGGTCACACGCCCAGTCGCCGCCGCCGATCACATTGCCGGCTCTGGCACTGGCCAGCAGTATCCGGTGTTTTCTGCCGTAATCTGCCGGATTGAAAAATGAACGGGCAAAAGAATTTACCACCAATTCCGCACACCCTTTGGATGCACTGTACGGGTCGTAGCCGCCCATGGGATCACTTTCCACATAGCCGGTGGATTTTTCCACATTTTCGTAACACTTGTCACTGGTAACGACCACGATCGAATGCACCGATCCGCTCTGACGGCAGATATCGAGAATATTGACCGTGCCCATGATATTCACATCAAAAGTTTCCCGGGGGATCTGATAGCTGGTGCGTACGATCGGCTGGGCGGCCAGATGAAAGACGATTTCCGGCCGGAAATCGTCGAAAACCGCTTTCACTCTGTCAAAATTCCGGATATCGCAGATTTCCGAACGCATATCGATATTGAGCAATTCCCAATGCGCCGGAGAAGTTTCCGGAGCCAGTGCGATACCGCAAAGTTCGCAGCCAAGCTGTTTCAGCCACAAAGCAAGATATGAACCTTTGAAACCGGTGTGACCGGTGATCAGCACTCTTTTTCCCTGATAAATCGAATTGAACATGCTTATTTATTCCGGTTCCAGTATTTTGTCCACGGTGCTTTTTTATTTTTCCACAATTCGTTGAGCAGTTGATATTCCCGCTGGTTATCCATGCACTGCCAGAAACCTTCATGGCGGTAAACGCCCATATTGCCGTCGCCGGCAGCATTGCTCAACGGGGCTCTTTCCAGAGGCATTTCCGGATCACCGGTAGTATATTTGGCGATGAATTCTTTTTGAATGACCATGAATCCGCCATTGATATAACCGTCACCGCGGGGAGGTTTTTCCTCAAAACCATTCACAGAATCTCCCTCGACACTCATCCGGCCGAAGCGGGCTTCCGGATGGACTGCGGAAACTGTGACCAGTTTACCATTCCGGCAATGGGTCTGATAGAGTTCGCTGATATTCACATCGCTGACACCGTCGCCGTAGGTGAGAAAGAAACAATCGTCATCCTCCTTGAGATACTTTGCCGCTTTCCATACCCGGTAGCCGGTCTGGGAATCTTCACCTGTACCGGCGAGAGTGACTTCCCAATCGGATTCCTCAGATTCATTGTGGAAGGTGATATCCGGCGTATGCCCCAATTTGACCGTGGCATCGGAAGTGCGCAGATGGTAGTTGACAAAGTAATCGATAAAAGCTTCGCGTTTGTAGCCCAGACAGAGAATGAAACGGCGCACGCCGAATGCCGCATAACTTTTCATGATGTGCCAGACGATAGGCTGCTCGCCGATGGATACCATCGGTTTGGGAAGCAATTCGGTCACATCACGCAGGCGGGTTCCCTGACCGCCGCAGAGAATCATCAGCGGAACATCGCAAATATCTTTCATTTTCCGTGATCTCCTGATGGGTTACAGCCGGGCATCGGCCACAGTTGCCGGCAGTGCCGACTTAATATCAAAAACGATTGCTTGCGGCTTTTTGAATCCGGCAATATCCAGTGCCATAAATTCATTGTGCGCCACCGCCAGAATAATAACATCATATTTGTTATCAATGATATCTGACAAATTTTTGTAAGATTTCAATCCATACTGCCGGAAAATTTCCTCCGGTTCGGCCCACGGGTCGAAAATATCGACCCGGCAGCCGAAATCAGCCAGATTTTTCACCACATCCACTGCCCGGGAGTTGCGGCAGTCCGGACAATTTTCCTTGAAGGTGATACCCAGCTGCAAGACTCTGGAATCCAGCACCTTGATACTGCGTTTGATCATCATTTTGACGATTTCAGAAGCAACATATTCGCCCATGCCGTCATTGATCCGGCGGCCGGCAAGGATCACTTCCGGATGATAGCCGAGGGATTGAGCCTTGTGGGTAAGATAGTAGGGATCAACGCCGATACAGTGACCGCCGACCAGACCGGGCTGGAATTTGAGGAAGTTCCATTTGGTTGCCGCCGCTTCGAGAACTTCGGCGGTATCGATCCCGATCAGATGGAAAATTTTTGCCAGCTCATTGACAAAGGCGATATTGATGTCCCGCTGGCTGTTTTCGATAACTTTTGCCGCTTCGGCAACTTTGATCGATGAGGCCCGGTGCGTGCCGTTTTGCAGAATCGAATTGTAAAGCGCATCGACAAAATCTGCCGTTTCAGCAGTTGAACCGGAAGTGATTTTGACTGTTTTAAGCAAATTATGGGTTTTGTCACCGGGGTTGATCCTTTCCGGGGAATAGCCGCAGAAAAAATCTTTATTGAACTTCAAACCGCTGAATTTTTCCAGTACCGGCACGCACTCTTCTTCGGTACAGCCGGGGTAGACGGTACTTTCGTAGATGACCACGCTGCCGGGGGTCAATGCTCTGCCGACACTTTCACTGGCCCGGTAAAGCGGGGTAAGATCAGGACGGTTGTACTTATCCACCGGAGTCGGTACGGTGACGATAAAAACATCACTGCCGGCAATCTCTTTTTCATCATCGCTGAATGTAAGTTTCTCTGCTGCCGCCAGCTCTTTGGCAGAGGTTTCGCAGGTGACATCGATACCGGCACGCAGTTTTTCCAACCGCTCTTTTTTGACATCGAAACCGCAAGTGCGGTATTTTTTCCCGAATTCGACCGCCAGCGGCAGACCGACATATCCCATGCCGATAATGGTTATTTTCAAATCATTTGTAAGATTTTTCATCATATATCCGGATCATATATTAAATCATATATTAAATGTAATATCCTGTTTATTATAATCCCGAATCGGATAAATTACAAGTCGGCAGTCAGGGAATATGCAAAAAAAACAACATTCAGCGGCCGGAAAGTTCCTGCCATGAGCCGTTTTGCCGCCTTACGCTCCGGCCATCCGGCAAAGTTGCAGTGCGGTTTTTCAGATCTGAAGCGGCAATATCCAGCAATTTACCGCCGGTTTGAATCTACTTTTTTCCCATCCGGAGTCAGAATATGATCGGCAATAAAATCTTTATTGAAATCCACGATCATGAAACCATTGAAGTTCAACATGAAATATTCACGGCCTGACGATCGATACCGCTTGGGCGGAGTAAATTTTTTCTTCATCCCTCGATGATGAATTTGCCGCGCTTATTCAAATTGAAGCGGTACGGCTCATAACAGGCTTTGACGATCTCATCCAGCGGGGCTTCGGCAACACAGATACAACTATCTGCCGCACCGTAATAGATTTTCACCATGCCGTCATCTTCCAGAATGGCGTTGCAGGTAAAAACCACATTGCGTACCCGGCCGCGCTGTTCATAATCAGTTTCCGGGAAAAGAATGGGGTATTTGGTTCTGGCGATCACCTTCCACGGCTCTTTGTAATCCAGAATGGCGGCGCAGATCATGTAGATCGAACCGTCACAGGAGGGATTCACCCCGTGATAAATTTCCAGCCAGCCCTCTTTGATGCGGATCGGCGGCGCACCGGCACCGAGTTTCTGGGCGTCCCAGTGGCACGGTTGCGGTTTGAGTGATTCACGGTGTCTGCCCCAGAATTCCAGATCTTTGGAAAAGGAGATCCACATATAGCACGGACTGAATTCATCCCCCGGAAACGGCCGTTCAAAACGGCAGTACATGCCATTGATCTTTTCCGGAAAAAGTGCACCGTTGCGGTTGTTCAGTTCGCTGGTCAGAGCGACGTGTTCAAACTTGACGAAATCTCTGGTTTTCGCCAGGGCGATCCGGGTGCCGAGGCGGTTATCGTGACTGCCGTAAAAAATATAGTATTCATCGCCGAATCTGGTGATACGCGGATCGTAAACCCCGTCTTCGATCCAGCCGGTATCTTCCGGCATGGCGGGCCAATCGACCGGTTCGGGATCGAATTTGAAGTTGTACCCATCCTTACTGCGGGCCAGCCAGAAAATGATACTGCCCTCGCGGTGGAATACATCGGCAAGGATCAGATATTCACCATTGAATTTGACTGCACCGGGATTCAGGACATAGTACGCAATGCCCTTTTCCGGCAGATCATCAACCGTCAGAATGGGGTTGCCAGCATAACGTTTCATCAAAGATTGCATAACATTTTCCTCGTTTTGGATTTTATAAGAGACCTCTTGCATCTCTTGCAAATATCAGTGGCCGCCGGTCAGTAACGGAGAAATTCCGCGCGGATTATCCTCTTGAAGTTGTTGACATTGCCTCCGGACATGGTCGAAAGGTTGCGGCCGGGATTCACAAAATTACGGTCAACATCAGCGTAGATCTGCCGCCAGTCTCCCCCGTCGGTTTCATTGTAATCCAATGAAGTCATAAAGGCCGGATCGCCGTTGACACTTCCGTTGTCTGTCACGACTACCCGGTGATCGGTGATCAAAATAGCATTGGCTCCGCATTCGGCGGCCTTTTCCCGCAGTTTACAGAGCATCCGGTCGCTGCTGACCTCCCGGTAATTGCCGCTGGCAGTGGCAGTGCCGAGTACAGTGTAAGGACGGGTGATCCGGCCGGGATCGGTAAAAACAGCGATTTGAGCATCGGTTTCCTGCCGCTGAAAGGTTTTTCCGGTGTATTCGATATTGACACAGCCGCCAAGAAACGCGGCAAGAGCACACAGAACAAATATTCTACTCATAAAAAATCCTGTTTTAAGATCGTTCCTGTTGACTTCTGTGTATTAAAATAATATACAGAGTGCATTTTTTCAAGTTATCTTATTTGATTTTATTGCCGTATGGTTGTAAATTATATATCAAGAGGCAAGTATGATTTTACTGACAATTTATTCAGGAAGCTTATTATGAATTTGCAAGGTGTTTACACTGCGTTGGTGACTCCTTTCCGCAATGGGAAGGTCGATTATGAAGCATTCAAAGAATTACTGGAACGTCAGATCGCCGGCAAGGTCGCCGGAGTGGTTCCGGTCGGAACCACCGGAGAATCACCGACTCTTTCCATGGAAGAGCATACCGAGGTGATCGCCCGCACCGTGGAGATCGTCAACGGCCGCTGTCAGGTCATCGCCGGAAGCGGAGCAAACTCCACTGAAGAGGCCATTCATCTGACCATGGAGGCCAAAGCCGCCGGAGCGGATGCTTCTTTGCAAGTTACTCCCTATTACAACAAACCGACACAGGAAGGCATCTACCGCCACTTTTCCGTCATTGCCGAAAAAAGCCAGTTGCCGGTAGTTCTTTACAACGTGCCGGGCCGGGCCGGAGTGCCGATCGCAGTGGAAACCATCGCCAGGCTTGCCGCCAATCCGCTGATGGTCGCCGTTAAAGAGGCCGGCGGCAGTGTTGACCGGGTGTCTGCGATCAGGGATTTGTGTGACATTACGGTGTTGAGCGGTGACGATTCACTGACTTTGCCGATGATCTCTGTCGGCGCATCGGGCATCATCAGCGTGGCATCGAACATCATTCCCGGTGAATTGTCGGAAATGGTCGCTCTGGCTCTCAAAGGTGATTTCGCCGGAGCGTTGGCATATCACAGAAAATATTATGCTCTTTTCCGGGATCTTTTCATTGAGAGCAATCCCATTCCGGTCAAAGCGGCGATGGCTCTGCGCAATGAGATCGCCTGCGAATACCGTTTACCGTTGTGCGAAATGAGTGCGGCCCATCTGGAAGCGTTGAGTGCCACTCTTAAAAAGTGCGGCGCGCTCTGATTTGCGGAACCCAAGAACGGTTTGATCGGTTTGTCACGGTCAAGCCGTTGTTTTTCAAGGAGTTGTCAAAAATGTTGATCCGGATTTCAGCATATTTTGTTCCCTTTGCCATCAATTTTCTCAATGGTGGATTTTTCTTTATTTCCGCCCAGCGTTTTTCCGGAGCCGGATGTCCCGGAATCATTGTCGGCGGTTCAGTGGCTTCCTGGGGAATTGCTTACTGCATCATGACTTCACTGATCGGCAGATTTGTCAGCTCTGCCAATGCGTTGCGCTGGATTCTGGCCGGCGGGGTGTGTCTGGTGCTGACTTCGCTGGGATTCATTATCTTTGACGGCTTGTATATGCAGTTTTTGTGGCTGATCGCCGCCGGTATCGGTGCGGCTCTTTTCTGTACGCCGTTTCAGCTTTTTGCCAAGTCCATCGAGTCCGGCAGCCGGAAAGTTTCTTCCGGTACGGTGAGAGCCACCGCATTTTACACATTGACCTGGAGCGCAGGCTTTGCCACCGGGCCGCTGGCATTCGCCAGATTGTCGGCAAGAAGCGGTTTTCTGGTCACTCTGGCTTTGGCGGCCATGGTAACATTGAGCGTGATTCTGATCGCCATTAAAAGCCGGTCGGCCGATTCAAACCGTGAAAAAATGCCGGCCAAGAAAAGTGATCCTGAAGCTCTGCCGATTCAAAAAATGCGTTTCACCACGCAAACTTATACCAGACTTGCCATTCTCGGCTGGATCGTCGGCGGCTTGGGAAGTGCCACCGTTTGCCAGATCCGCACCATGTGGCCGAAACTCGGCAGTGAATTGAATCTGCCGATGGAGCATGTCGCTTATATCACAGCTCTGGTAAGTTACATTCAGGGCTTTACGGCCCTGGCTCTTTACCGGAGCAATGAGTGGATGTTCCGCAGATTTCCGGCTTTGCTTATGAGCGTTTGCGGTGTTACGGCTCTGTTGATATTCACTTTCGCTCATACTTTGGCATGCTTCTATCTTGCCGCATTGCTGTGCGGTATCTATGCCGGATGTCTCTATTTTTATCTGGTTTATCATTCTCTTGCCCATCCGGAAAGAAGCAGTTTTTTTGTGGCGGGAAATGAGGTGATCGTCGGCGTGGTCAGCATTTTGTCAACTCTGACCGGCGGATTGCTGGTGGATCTTTTCAACTTTACCGGAGCGGCTTTTATCTTTGCGGCACTGTTGGTAACTGTGTCATTTGCCGCACAGTTGACCATGCTTGCCCCGGGCAGACTTCAGGAGGGAAAATGAAACGCAGTGAGTTGCAGAAACGTCTTTCTGAAAATATTCTGATCTTTGACGGCGGATTCGGCACGGAACTCTACCGGCGCAACTTTTTCGTCAATACCTCTTATGACGATCTTTGTCTGAATGCCCCCGAAGTGGTCACGGCGATCCATCAGGCTTATGTCGATGCCGGTGCCGAAGTTTTGACCACCAATACCTATAACGCCAATACGGCGGCTCTGCGCCAATTCGGTATCGCAGACCGGGCGGAAAAGATCAATCATGCCGCCGTGGCGGTCGCCCGTAAAGCCGCCGCCGGAAAAACAGATATCCTCATCGCCGGTTCCATCGGGCCAGCTCCGGAAAATGGTGACAGTGCCATCGCCGCTCAAGCCGGATTTCTGATCAATGGCGGGGCGGACTTCATCATTTTTGAATCCATTCAATCGCTCCGGGAATTGCGTTGCGCTCTGGACGCCATGAAAGGCAAAGATGCACCGTTTGTCACCAGTTTCACCCTGGATGCCGACGGCAGACTTGCCGACGGTACCGCCTTCGCAGAAATCGAAGAGATCCTGCATGCCTCCGATGAACTGCCGGATGCCGTGGGATTGAATTGCGGCACCGGCCCGGAAACCACTTTGGCCGCTTTGGAGAAAATCATCGGCAATACCGCTTTCCCGGTTATCGTGCAGCCCGGTTCCGGAGTGCCGAAAAATGTGGATAACCGTTTCATGCAAATGACCACTCCGGAATATTTCACCACCTATTCCATGCGGTATCTTAATCTGGGCGCCAAAGGATTGGGCGGCTGCTGCGGTATTACTCCGGATCATATTTCCGATATGGTGCGTTCCCTTAAACCGCTGGCCGCCGGTGCGAAAAAGAGCATGCCGCAAATCAAACTCGAAAAATCTGTGAAACTTGCCCCTTTGCCGCTGAAAGAAAAAAGCTCTTTCGGCCGTAAACTCGCCGAAGGCAAATTCGTCAAACTTATCGAAATGACTCCACCTAAAGGATTCGACCTCTCGGCCACCGTCGAAAAGGCAAAAATCTGCGCCGCCGCCGGTATCGATGCCATCAATATTCCCGACGGCCCGCGGGCCAGCTGCCGCATTTCACAAATCATTACCGCCATCGAAATTCAGGAAAAAGCCGGCATCGAAACCATCGTGCACTGCTGCGCCCGGGATCGCAACCTGATCAGTTTGCAATCCATGATCCTCGGATGCATGGCGAAAAATTTGCGCAATATCCTCTTTGTCACCGGTGATCCGCCGAAACTTGGTGATTATCCATTCAGTTCCGGAGTTTTCGATGTCGATTCGATCGGCATGGTAAAATTGCAGAACCGCCTCAACTGCGGCGTGGATGTCGGCGGACAATCCCTCGGAAACAATATTCAAACCGCAATGGTTTCCGGTGTCGGTGCCGATCCCAATGCGATCGATATGACCAGAGAATACCGCCGTCTGGAAGAAAAAGTTGCCGCCGGTGCGGAATTTATCATCACTCAACCGGTTTTTGATCCGCCGACCCTGCTGAAATTTCTCCGTAATGTGCGGCAGAATTTCGGCATCCCAGTCATCGCCGGGGTGTGGCCGTTTGCCAGTTACCGCAATGCCCTCTTTATGAAAAATGAAGTGCCCGGAGTCATCGTGCCGGATTGGATCATGAATGCTATGGAAAATGCCGGTGACAAGGATGCACAGCGCGCAGAAGGTATCCGTATCGCACGGCAGATACTTGATGAGATCCGCAGTGAGATCAATGGCGTTGCCACCAGCGCCCCATTCGGCAATGTCACCACCGCCCTCTCCCTTTTTGCTTAGCATTGCGGGAAAATCCGGGCCTTGCTGTCGTCGGTCATTCGGTCGAGTACACTCTTTTGCTTAGCATTGCGGGAAAATCCGGGCCTTGCTGTCGTCGGTCATTCGGTCGAGTACAGTCGTACACTCCCTCATGCCCTCCTTGCAAAACCCGGATTTTCCGCGCACTGCTTCGCAAAAACGCCGTTGGGTGGAATGACTCGCGGGCGGTTGGCACCGCCCTT
>JAFVZS010000045.1 GCA_017508015.1 Lentisphaeria bacterium | reverse complement strand
GGAAATTTTGAAAACTGGGTCGGATTCGGTGATGAGTGGGACTATCAGGAATTTTCGCTGGATAGTGCCGCAAAGTTGAGTTTCAATATTTCTGCGGATGATGCCGCAAAATTCACCATCTATTCGCTCACCGGCAAAACCGATAAAAAGGGAGTGACCACCTATTCTTTGAAATCACTGCAAAGTTCGGCTTTGAAGTTGAATAAACTTACCGGGCAATACTCTATTGACACCAAAGCTCTGCTTTTGAATGCCGGAACTTACTACATCGGCGTGCAGTCGACCAATGCCAAAAAGGGCGGAGATGCCGACTATACACTCTCACTCAATGATTCAGTATTCTACACCAGAGGAGATAACGGATACAATAACTGGCTGTACGACAGTAAGAAAAAAGTTTTCAACTCCGGCTTGGATTCTGCCGGTTGTATCGCATTCGACAACCAGTTGCAAATCAATGGTGACGATGCCTGGGTCGGTTTCGGCGATGAATTTGATTATTACAGTTTTTCAGTTGACAGTAACATGGATGTTTCCTTTTGCATTTCGGCGACTGATGCGGTCAAAGTAACGGTTTATCAGGTTGCCGGCGGCAAGCTCAAATCACTGCAAAGTACCACGGTCAAAGCCGGAGCAGTGGTGTCATCCAAAAAACTGGCATTGGTTTCCGGCGGGGAATATTATCTCGGGATCCAGTCGACCAATGCAAAAAAAGGCGGCAATGCGGAATATTCGATCACCGCTTCAGAATATATTGCCCCGCTGAATATCACCATTTCCGGAATCAACGATTCACTCTTTGATAAATACGACGATATGGATACCGGTTGCGGATGCAGTTGGGATATGGAAAGTAACGAGGATCCGTTTTTTTATCATTACGCCAATTGTATTCCCAAAAAAGCGAAAGCCGGCAAAATCACCGGCACAGACGGTCATGATACAGTCACCTTTGCCCCCAATGTGAGCCGTTATTATGAAGGTATCGATCTGGGCGGCGGCAACGACAGTATCGTGGTCAAAGATTCCGGCAGCAGCGATCATGATGACAGTGAAATCAACGATCTTTTCTGGTCGGAAGAGCCTTGTATCATATCAACGGGTGACGGCAATGATTCGCTGTATCTGGGGGGCAACAATGATCTCGACTGCAGTAAGATCGACTTCGGCAGCGGGAATGACACCTTGACTTTGGGAAAAGATGCAGAACTTGACTGTTTCTTTTACAATCCTGACGATAATAATAGTGTCGGCATTTTCTTCGGTGACGGCAATGATAAACTTATCGGGAACGCTGATTCATGGCTTTCTGCTGCCATGATTGATCTCGGTGACGGCGATGACTGCGTTGAAATCAAAGCCGGCATGGAAATCGAAACCGCCGGTTTGGATTTTGGCGGAGGCTATGACACACTTATTCTTAACGGCACATTAGAATGGAGAGAGGAATTCAAAATTTCCGGATTGGAAAAGGTTTCCGGTTCCGGAACAATTGTAATAGCAAATTATTACGATGGCAATGTTGAAATTGATAAAAAATTACTTAACTTGCTGCAAAACACCGATATAAAGATCGTCAATGTTCTCAACGGGATGTATTTTGCCGGCAAAGAAGAAGAGCTTGGGGATAACACCATCAATGGCCGGTACATCCAAACAATTGATAATAACAGAGATGATTTTGATTTCTGGCTGTGCGGAGAAAATATCGCCGAATCAGTAGATTACGGCTTTACTGATGAAGTGGACTATGTGAAATTTGTAAAAACATCCGGTATGGACTCGTTACAACTTTATGTCTGGCGCAATGATTACGATTATGACTGGCAGAATGCCTTTGATGATTTTTCATTGCAGCTGCTGAATTCCCGGGGTAATATCATAGATGACTTGTCAGATGATATCCGGATGGCTGATGGCGGTTACGCCGAAGACATTTCCAAGTTGAAAAACGGCACATACTATCTGAAGTTTGCCACCACTGCCAATGCGGCATACAGCGGTTATCTCGAAATTGATGATTGAAAAGGCCGGTGCAAGTGGATATGAAAAAGCAACTGCTGGGGTTTGATATCGGCGGCACCAAGTGTGCCGCTATTCTGGGAGAGGTGAAAAACGGCAATTTTTCGATCAAAGGCAAGTCGGTATTTGCGACAAAAGATTTTCCATCGCCTTACGATTGCATCGAAAAATTTTCCATCGAAGCAGAAAAGCTTTTGCAGCAGTTTCCGCAAGCGTCACCACAAGCTGTCGGCATCAGCTGCGGCGGCCCGCTGAACAGTAAAACCGGCATGATCCTTTCACCGCCGAATCTGCCGGGGTGGGATGATATCCCCATATGTAAAATACTGAAAGAGCGGTTCAATATTCCGGTGAATCTCTGCAATGATGCCGATGCCTGTGCGGTGGCGGAATGGAAATTCGGGGCCGGTAAAGGGGCGGAAAATATGGCTTTTCTCACTTTCGGCACCGGTCTGGGAGCCGGATTGATCCTCAATGGTAAACTTTACAGCGGCTCCTGCGGCATGGCCGGTGAATGCGGCCATATCCGGCTGGCAGCAAACGGACCGACCGGTTACGGCAAAGCCGGTTCATTTGAGGGCTTCTGTTCCGGTGGCGGGATCGCTCAACTGGGTAAAATCTATGCCAAAGAACATCTGCCGCTGTCATGGTGCCAAACTCCGGAAGATATCGGCCGGATCACCGCCAAATCGATTGCCGAAGCCGCCAATAACGGCGATACCGGAGCCCTTGCCGTCTATGCGGAAAGCGGCCGCCGTCTGGGGTACGGCTTATCCATTCTCATCGATCTGCTCAATCTGGAAAAGATCGTCATCGGCAGTGTCTTTCAGCGCAGTGAAAATCTTTTGCGGCCGGAAATGGAAAGAGTGCTGAAAGAAGAAGCCCTGCCCTTGAGTCTGTCGGCATGTCAAATCGTACCGGCGGCTCTGGGAGATAATATCGGCGATATTGCGGCATTGAGTGTGGCCGATCTTTAATCACAATTGCGGACACTTGAACGCTCGATCAAAGTGTAAGGTACGCGGATATTTCTTACCGGAATATGCTTTTCTATGGCCGATGCAAGCACTTCGACCGTGGCCCGGGCAAGTTTTTCAAAATCCTGCCGAATGGCGGTAATGGGCGGATCAAAGGAGGTATTCAACTGCTCATCTTCCATGCCCATCAAAGAGATATCCCCGGGAATGGCAATTCCCTGTTTCTGCATTGCCCGGCCCAGACGGAAAGCAAAAGTTTCACTGGCACAAAATACCCCATCTGCTCTGCTTATCAGAATATCCGGCAAAACCGATTCAACTTCTGAAGCGGATACCGCACGGTGCATACGGTCAAAATCGACCGCATTTTCATTACAGAACTGCCGGAAACTTGCCAGACGCTCCGAAGCGATCGGATTTTTTTCTGTTAAGGTACTGACAAAAAAGATCCGGCGGCAGTTGTGACGTTTCAAATAATTCAAAGCCTGCAAAATACCATCTTTGCCGGATGCCACAAGGGAAATGTTTTCGGGCATGGAAAACGCCGAATTCAATGACACCATCGGGATCGGATATTCCTGCGGTAAACTCAGGACTTCCCCCTCAAGCCATACCATGGAAATTATACCGTCAAACATGTGATCGCCGAGTACGGCGATATCAGCTTCCGGAATCAGCTGCACATGATAGCAATGCTCATGCAGTACTTTTTCCAATGCGCTCAACATCTGGGCCATGTATCCGAAAAATCTGAAATGCGGCACCAGCACGGCGATATTGCGGCTGTTGCGCTCCGGCAGAATGTAGCCGGATTCATTGGCACAGCGGATGATCCGGCGCCGGGTGGATAACGCCACACTGCCGCTGCCGGATAACGCCCGGTGCACCGTTGCCGGAGCGATATTCAGTTTTCCGGCGATCGAACGGATCGTTGCTTTGCTCATTTTCGACCTTTTTTCTGATTTGTAATTATTGTCCTGTCTAAATTGCCATGATATATTTTTTGTGGCGGAAATTGCCGCATATAACTTAGCATACCAGTTTCACAACATTTGGGACATTACCAATTTGTAACATAATATATATTGGGACGTTAAAGTTTGCAAGAGTTTGTCCCAAATGTTTCATAAATATCTGTTGGCATTTTCCTTTTCCGGTGTTATATTATAGATAGATCGCGGTGGAAAAATCATAAAAAACGCCCTAACCTAAAGGAGATTTTACAATGAAACACCTTTCACTTTCCTGCAGGAAAGTGAAGCTGATCAGCTTCACTTTGATCGAGCTTCTCGTCGTTATCGCCATCATCGCCATCCTTGCGGCCATACTGCTCCCTGCCCTCAACTCCGCCCGTGAACGCGGCCGCAGTGCCAGTTGCATCAACAATCTGAAACAACTTGGTACTGCCACCAATATGTACGGCAGCGATCACGACGGTTATTTTATGAATGGCGGCAGTTCCATTGACCACACCCCGTCTTACAGCGGACATACTGCCCTCTCCCCTTACCTTGGCGGTCCATCGTACAGTGAATTGGTCAGTAACAGTGCCTCCCGGAAAAATATGCCGGAATCACTTTTCTGCCCTTCACGGCAGATGAAAAGCACAGGACACTACAAAGGTCTTTATGCTTACGCATTGCCATATGCCAAACATCTCGCCTACGGTGTCATGCCGCTTTTTAAAGCAACATCTTTCAAAGTCGATGATTCGAACTTTACTGTCGATGTCTCACCCTCACAAATGATTCTTTCTGCAGACACAGATTACACCACCTACGGCGTCAACACGACTATGCTTTACGCAAACGACAATAAATACGCCCAACCGGCGGCAAGACACGGTGGAAAAATCAATATCCTGTCTGTTGGCGGTCACGTTACCGGAATTGATCCGCTGGAATTGAAAAACAGCGGTAACAATACTAAATATTTCTTCGCGGCCGGAACTGTCCCGTATGCCCAGATATTCCTCAAATATTACGACTCATACGGCATTCATACCGATCTTTAATGCGCCCCGGAGGCAACAATCATGAAAATCTCTGCTTTATTTGCAATGCTGACTGCGGCGATCGCATTGACCGCCGCCGAAGTGTGGCAGAATGATCTGCCGGCGGCATTGGCCATGTATAATGTTTCCGGTGTGGTTTCCGCCCCGGTGGTCGAAGATAATGCTGCCAGTTTCACCAGCAAAAACGGCACGGTGATCTTCGTCCGCAAAAATGTGAATTTCTCTGCGGATAACAACCAGTTGTCCATTCAGATCAAAGCCCCCGCCGGTCAGCGGGCGATCCACTGTTATTTCACGACCGACAGCGACCCGAAATATTCGGAAAGCAAGAAACTTTCCATCTACTTCCGCTCTACCGGCAATTGGCAGACCGTCAAATTTGATTGTTCCCGCAATGCCAACTGGAAAGGCACGATCACCGGATTCCGGATGGATTTCGCCATCCCCGCCGGAGCAAAAGCGTGGTGGAAAGAGGCGAAATTTTCCGGTAAAGCCGATCTGCCGACTCAGTGGCACTTCGGCGCGAATGGTGCCGCCGCCTGGAATTGGCGCAGTGCCCTGACCGCCCCGGCAACGATCGTTGACGGCGCAATGAAACTTGACTTCAAAGGTAAATATTCATTCTCATCGCTGATCCCGGCATATCTGGATTGTGCAAAATTCGGCACTCTCATTATCCGTATGAAAGTTTCCAAACCGGGGAATTACGGCTTTGTCATGTATTTCAAAACCGAGGCTGATAATAAGCTTTCCGAACAGCAGAAAATCACCTTCCGCATGAATCTTACCGGAGAATATCAGGATATCCGCATCCCTTTGAGCCGTTATTCCGCATGGAAAGGGGTCGTCACCGGCTTCCGGCTTGACATCTCCGCCCCGTCAGTTCCCTGTACCGTCGAAATCAGCGACATCGTATTTGCCGATAAAGACAATCTGGCCGGATTGATCAATTACGGCAAAAGTTTCGGCCCGTTTTATCATCTGGTTCCCGGTAAAAGTTATGATTTGAGTTTTTCAAGCAATTCCCCCGGCAAAGGGGAATTGCGCATTGAAAATGCTTTCGGTCAAACAGTCCGGAATATTCCGGTAACTGTCACCCCCGGAGAGAACAAATATACATTCACCCTCCCCGGAAACGGGGCCTGCCTTTTTTTTTCGTCTGAAATCCAGCTGAATGCCCTTTTACTTCAGGAAATTCCCGCCGGAAAAACCGATGACTGGACCGCTTCCTGGATCGCCGATGAGGTGAATTTCAAAAATAAAAGCCATCAATATTTCCAACGGGAAGTGATCCTTGATGAGAGTCCCGTGGATTGCCGTTTTCAGGGCACTGCCGATGACCGCTTCGACCTTTATATCAACGGCAAACGGGTAACTCTGCAGGAAATGACCTGGCAGAATCCCCGGGTCGCCGATGTGACCGGATTCTTTCAAAAAGGCAAAAACCTGATCGCATTTCACCTTGAAAACAACGGGGAAGCCAGCGGTCTGCTCGCCAATTTTCAACTGGTCACCGCCGCCGGTACGGTCATCAAAGTTGATACCGACGGAGCTTTCCGCACTCTCCGGGATCCGGCAGATGACTGGAAAACCCGGTTCTATTCAGAAAACGAGAGCTTTGCCCCAAAAGTCGTCGGCCCCTATACAGTTCCCCCTTGGGGCAGCTGGTGTCTGATGCCTTACGAAAACTTTATTCTGCGCAACCAATTCTCCGCTGAAAATATCACCCTCACCCCCATCAAAGGCGGTGTCCATCTGGAATGTGACCTTACTGCAGTCAGATTGCTCGCCCCGCAAAGCCGGATCACCCTCCGGGCGGTCGCCGGAAATATCGTCATTGCTGAAGAAGATGTCAACTTTGACACCACTTTGAATAACGGTGACAAAATCCATATTTCCAAAGATATTTTTGCCGGGAAACTGCTCTGCGACACCTATATCCTTCAATTTTCCGGAGATGACACCCACACGCTGACTGCAGAAGAATTGACCTTCACCGTCTCCCAAAATCCAGATATGCGCCCCAACCCGACTTCCGAAGTGCGCCAGACCGTCAATGGTCCGGTGATCTTTATTAACGGTGAAGCATTCGACGATATGATCTTTTTCAGCAAGATACCCGACCGCATCAGAGAACATTACGATGCCGGTTACCGTATTTTCGCATTCGGAGTCGGCACCAACGTCGGCAAAGGCTTGACCACTCCCGGTTGGAATGAGGACGGTTATGATTTCACCTTTATCACCCGGCGGCTCAATCAGATCACGGCCGCCTTCCCGGATATCCAGATGTTGTTGACCTTCGGTATCGATGCACCTTACTGGTGGCATCGCCGTTATCCGGATCAGAGCATCTATCTGGATGGCAAAACCAGTCATGAAAATCTGGCCAGCCCCGCATCCCGCCAATGGCGGGAAGACGGCAAAGCCTTTATCCGCGCATTCATCCGCTATATCGAAAGTACCCCGCTGCGGGCCAATGTCATCGGTTACCGCCTCTCATCACTTTGCGACGGCGGTGAATGGCAATACCCCGGCGTGTGGGCCAATCCGCAACGGCACGCCGACTTCAGTGTGGCAATGCGGGATTACTTCCGGGAATATCTCCGGCAGAAGTACGGTGACTCTCTGGATGTTTCCAATATCAGCGTGCCGCGCGGCGCAGAACGCCGTCTGCCCAGTGAAACCTGGTTCCGCGACCCGGAAGCCGAAGCAAGAGTTATCGACTATATCGAGTGTCAAAGCGATGCTGTCGCTACCGCCGCCATTGAGTTTCTGCAGGCCGCCCAAGCCGAAGCCGGAAACAAAATCGTCGGTATTTACGGTGGATATCTGCTCTTTTACTCCGGATTTCCGGTGCAGACCATCGGACATCTGGCTTTCCGAAAAATCTATCTTTCCGGAGCTGCCGACTTTTTCTGCGGCCCTATCGACTACCATTTGCGCAAACTGGGACTGCCCGGCGGCAATATGGCTGCCATCAGCAGCTTGAAACTCCACGGTGCGACCTATTTTCAGGAAAATGATACCCGTACTTTCCTCAATGCCACTCCAAGTCACCGCCACGTGGACAACCTTTATGAAAGTGCTTCCGTACTGCTCCGGGATTCCGCTATCGGTCTGGTCACCAGCACTCCGATCTACACCTGTGACCTGACCGGCAACTCCTACCGCAATCAGGGGTTGATCGAAACCGGAGCATTGCTGAACCGCTGTTTTCAGGGCAACTTCAACCCCGCACAGCCGGTCAAACCGCAGGTCGCATTGCTCTATTCCATTGATTCCCTGCCCTATCTGGTGGAGAAAAACGATGCGTTGACCAATGCCAGCAGTTATCTGCTGCGGATAAACACCGGCCGTTCCGGGGCGCAAACCGACACATATCTGCTCGAAGATATCCTGATGGATAACTTCCCGGTCAGCCAGTACAAATGTTTCGTTATCGTCAATGGCTTCCGTCTGACCGATGAAGTCCGGCAGGCTATCGAAAACAAACTTTGCAAAAACGGTGCAACGGTGATCTTCACTCCGGGCGCGGGAATCATCCACAACCGCAAAATCTCCATGGAAAACATGCAAAGTGTCACCGGATTCAAATTTGAAAAAATCAGCGGCAAAATGCCCTTCCGGCCGCTTGACATGGGCAGCAAACCTTATGTGGTCAAAGATTATTCCGATCACCGGAAAGTTTATCTCGCTTCGACCGAATTGACCGCCGATCTCTACCGGGAACTTTTCACCGCCGCCGGAGTCCATATCTGGATAAAAAGCAATGATGCCGTCGGCACCAATGGTGCGACATGCTTCATACATGCCGACAACGCCGGAAACAAAACGATTTATCTGCCTTTCCGGGCAAAAGTGACCGACCTGATCACCGGCGCGGAAATACCGGTTCAAAACAACGGTACTCAATTCACCGTGAATCTGCGCAAATATGAAACCCGATTGTATAAGTTTGAACGGCTTTAAGCAATTTTCTCCATCCCCTGTTTTAACGCAGGGGATTTTTTTACCATAAATTCACCTGTTTTTTTTCAACTTATGATTGAATTTGTCACACTCCGGTAATATCTTTTAACCGTGACATGATTCTATTATACTCAATACAAAGGATATCTTTATGAAAAACACTCTCTGGATCAATTTGCATGGTGAAGCTATCGACTGGCGATGCCCGGAATTACCGGCCCCGATGCTCCGGAAAAAATTTGATTTGACTGCCGTTCCCGGCAATGTCATGCTCCGTTTTGCCGCCCCCGGTTGGGCAGTGATCACCATCAACGGTCAACCGGTCAGCAAGGATATTATGGTTCCGGCTGTCACCCAGCTGGATAAACACACCGGATTGGTGGAATATGATGTGACAAATCTGCTTAAAACCGGCGAAAATGTTATCGGCGTGATTCTCGGTAACGGCTGGTACAATTGCGGCACTCACGAGTTGTGGCATTTTGACAAAGCCTCGTGGCGCAACTACAACCGCCTCTATCTGGAATTGTGGGCGGATGATAAAAAATTGCTCGCTTCCGATACGACATGGAAAGGTGAAAACAGCGCAATAATTTTCAACCAGTTCCGTTCCGGGGAACACTTCGATGCAAGAAAAGTGATTCCCGGCTGGGATCATCCCGGTTTCGATGATTCAAAGTGGCAAAATGCCATTCAGGTAACGCCGCCTGCCGGTACTTTGCTCAAAGATGATTCCCCGCAGTGCGCCATCCGGCAGGAGATCAAACCGGTGGCCAGCTGGATCGCCAACAGTGATTCGATCGTTTATGATTTCGGAAAAAATATGACCGGCTTTGTACGGTTGAAAGTTTCCGGTGATTCCGGTAGCAAATTCACCATCATTTACAGTGAATTGATTGCCCAGAATAAAGATGTGGCCAGAGATAATATCGCCTGTTATATTGTGGATGGCGATACCGCACAAATCGATGTATACACCCATGACGGTTCATCCGCAGCGGTCTGGCAGCCGAATTTTGCTTATCACGGCTTCCGCTATGTGAAACTGGTGGCTTCCGGTAATATTTCCGTCGATGAAATCACGGCATGTTATATCCACAGCAACTTCGCTGAAAATGGTCAATTCACCATCGGTAACGAGGTTGCTTCCAAACTTCTCGATTGCACCCGCAACAGCTACATTGCCAACTTTACCGGTATTCCAACCGACTGCCCGCACCGGGAGAAAAACGGCTGGACCGGTGATGCCCAGCTGGCCTGTGAAACCGGGTTGTGGATGTATGACGGAGCAAAAAACTATGAGCATTTTGTTCAGATCATCGCCGATGCCCAGCGGCCCAGCGGACAACTTTCCGGTATCGCTCCGGCCGCCGGTTGGGGTTACAACTGGGGCAACGGCCCGGTGTGGGATGTGGCTCTCTTTGAAATTCCCTATCAGGTGTGGCAATATACCGGCAAAACCTCTGCCATTGAAAAATCCTATTCCAATATGCGCAGTTACATCAACTACGCTCTGGCGATGAGAAATGCTGACGGACTGCTGGATTTCGGTCTGGGCGACTGGTGTCATCACGACCGGCACCGGATCGTCACTGTGGCGTTGACTTCCACCGCATTTTACTATTACATTCTCTCTTTGATGGAAAAATTTGCCGGTATCACCGCTCCGGGTGATGCGGCGGAATATGCCGCCTTGAAAGAAGAGATCAAGGCTGTTTTCCTGAAAAACTTCCGCAATGCCGACGGCACTTATGCCAAAGATGAGTGGACGGCCAATGCCTGTGCCCTCTATTTCCATCTCGATGATTCCCCTGCCCTTGCCGCTCATCTGGCCGAACAGGTGCGTGCCAATGACCATAAAGCCGACTTCGGCATCGTCGGAGCCAAACTCATTCCGCGGGTACTGGCCGATTACGGGTATGGAAGTGATGCATTCAAACTTTACACCCAAACCGGATACCCCGGTTGGGGATACTGGATCGAACAGGGAGCTACGACCCTCTGGGAACACTGGCACGGCGGATATTCACAAACCCACATTATGTTCGGTGATTTCACGGCCTGGTGTTTCCGCAATCTGGCCGGTATCAAAATTCTCGAACCCGGCTTCAAAAAAATCCTGTTGGCCCCGGCGGATGTCCCGGCTGCCGGAGATTTCAGTTGTTCCTATCAAACGCCATACGGCAAAATCGAAATACGGAAAAACGGCAATAACTTCAGTTATCATGTGCCGCGGGATATCGATTGTGTAACCAAAATTCCGGAATCTTTGCAAACAACAGTATTTTAAGGATTTGAATCATGACCTACTGGATCAACTTCCACGGAGAAGCGATCGATTTCCGGGCCAAGGAACATCCGGCACCGTTACTGCGGAAAACCTTCTATCTTGATATTCTGCCACACCATGCAAAACTGCGTTTTGCCTCTCCTGGCTGGGCTGACATAACCATCAATGGCAACCCCGTCAGTAAGGATATCATGGTTCCGACAGTGACCCAGTTGGATAAACATACCGGATTTTGTGAATATGACGTGACGAGTCTGTTGAAAACCGGAGAAAATGTCATCGGTGCGATCCTCGGCAACGGTTGGTTCAATTGTGCCACCCATGAGTTGTGGCACTTCGACAAGGCCCCGTGGCGCAATTACAACCGGCTCTATCTGGAACTTTTCGCAGATGAAAAGTTGATCGCCGTAAGTGACCGGAGTTGGAAAGGCGAAAACAGCGGAATATTTTTCAATCAACTGCGTTCCGGTGAATATTTTGATGCAGCCAAAGATATTCCCGGTTGGGATCTGCCCGGATTTGATGATTCCCAATGGCAGCCGGCCCGTCTGGTCGCTTTACCACCGGGGTTGCTCATCAAAGATGAAACTCCCAAATGCCGGATACAGGAGGTTTACGCTCCGGTAAAAAGTTGGTCAGGCAAAGATGGTTCAACCATTTACGACTTCGGCAAAAACACCACCGGCTTTGTCCGGCTCACCGTTTCCGGAAAAAAAGGATCCAAAATCACCATTATTTACAGCGAATTGATTGCTGATGACGGTGAACTTGACCGGAGCAATATTGCCTGTTACATCATCGGCGGCGATATTGCCCAAACTGATATGTATATCCATGGTGATAAAAATGATTTTGTCTGGCAACCGCGTTTTACCTATCACGGATTCCGCTATGTGAAACTGCAAATCGATGGCGAAGTCAGCGAACTGGATGTCCAAGCCTGTTATGTGTACAATGATTTTGCCCCCAATGGCCAAATGCAGATATCCCATCCCATTGCCGCCAAACTTATTGATTGCACCCGCAACAGTTATGTCGGCAATTTCACCGGAATCCCCACCGACTGCCCCCACCGGGAAAAAAATGGCTGGCTCGGCGATGCCACCATCGGTTGTGAACCGGGTTTATGGATGTATGACGGGGCAAAAAATTATGAACACTTTTTACAGATAATCGCCGATGCCCAGCGGCTCACCGGTCAGATATCCGGTATCGCCCCTGCTGCAGGTTGGGGTTACAATCACTATTGCGGTCCGATCGCAGATATGGGATTTTTTGAAATCCCGTACCAGCTCTGGCAATTTACCGGCAAAACTGATGTTGCGGAAAAATTCTATGAGCATATGAAAAAAAATGTACTCTACAATCTCTCCCGCAGTGTAGACGGTATTATCGAATATGGCCTGCCCAGTGACTGGTATACCGCCAGTCCGGAAACGGCTTGCCCGGCAGAGGTCAATTCGACTGCAATATTCTACAATAACATGAGAATTCTTCGGCAATTCGCCGCCATGTTTGCCCCCCGGGATACTGTGTGGCTGGATGAAGCCATCGATAAAACCAAAACGGCTTTTATCAAAAAATACCGCAATGCTGACGGCTCCTATTCCACCTGCGGCCCGACCGCCAATGCCTGTGCGATCTATTACAAACTTGATGAATCGCCGGATCTGGTCGCCAGATTGATTGGACAAGTCCGTAAAATGGAGTATAAATCATATTACGGAGTACAGGCTGCCAAACTGATTCCAAGGATCATGGCCGAAAACGGTTGTGCCGCAGAAGCATTCAAAGTGCTGACTCAAACAGATTATCCCGGTTTCGGTTACTGGATAAAACAGGGGGCAACCACCCTTTGGGAAGCATGGGATGGCAGAGATTCACAGACCCACATCATGTTCGGCGATATGGTTGCATGGTACTTCCGCTATTTGGCCGGATTCAAGATTACCGCTCCCGGATTCAAAAAAATGATTATCGCTCCGCAAGACATCCCGGAGGCCGGAGATTTCAAATTCAGTTACCGTACTGCCTTCGGAGAAATCAAGGCAGAAAAAGTTGGCAATACTTATCGTTATCATATCCCGGAAGGCATTGAATATACGTTGGTGATTCCGGATTCATTAAATGCAGAGGAAATGTAATAATCATGGGTAATTGGAAAAAAGGTGCGCTTCATACGCATACCGCATGGTCAGATGCCGCCGGTTTGCCGGAAATCGCCGCATATACATACCGTGACAAACTGCACTACGATTTTGTCTGTATTACCGATCATAACATTTACCCGGATGAGGCAAATGTCAGTTTCCCGATCGTGGAAAATCCACCGTCGATGTGGCCGCCGTTATTCGATGCCGCCGAAGCCAGATGGAGCAAAGAACTTCTGGGCGAAAAAATCGAAATCAGAAAACTCGGCATCCGGCAGATGATCAAATTGAAAACCTTTGCCGAGCTGCAAAAAGAGTGGGAGATACCCGGTAAATTCATCCTTATCGGCGGATCTGAAATCACCGGCGGACATTACAGCGCAACCGAAAGAATCGAATTTCACTGCAACGCCATCAACTGCCCACGCACCCTCTATCCGGTCATGGGCAAAGATCAGCGGGAATCATTCCGGAAGATTTATGAACTTTACCGGCAGACCGTTGCTGAAGAAAAATGCAATTCCATCTTTATGGTCAATCATCCATTCTGGCGGTATTGGGATATCGATCCGCAGTTGATCATCGACACCCCGGAACTCAAATTTATGGAAATTTGCAACAACGGTATCGGAGCAGAGATCCAGACCGATGATCCGGTCACTTCTCCGGAAAAATACTGGGATTATGTTCTGGCGCACCGGCTGGTCAAAGGCTACGGTATTATTTACGGTACTGCAACTGACGATGCCCATCATTACACTCCTGAAACCATTTCCGGATTTTGCGGCTGTGATCACGGTTGGGTAATGGTCAACTGCCCGGGAGAGATGACCACGGACAACCTGATCAATGCCCTTAATGCCGGAAATTTTTATTCATCATGCGGAGTTTATCTTGAAAATATCGATTTCGATATGGCTTCACGCACGCTGAAAATAAAAGTCGCCGCCCGTCCCGGAGAAAAATATCAAATACGTTTCATCACCACCAAAAAAGATTTTAACCGGCACACACCAAAAAAACATTTCCATCATGAAAAAGTCTATTGGCAGCGGGATATTCCACTGATCGGTGAAGATATCGGTGCGTGCGAAAAAGCTGTTGACGGCATAGAAGCCCAATACACCATGGCTCCGGACGATCTTTATGTGCGCGCCGAAGTGGTCTGTGATACGCCGACTCAACTGGAAGTCATGTTTTATCCCCGGCATATCAAAGCGTGGACCCAACCTTTTATCTGATCATTTTCAGCACAGAAACTTGAATTTACAATAAAACCGGGTTATGTTACATAACATGATATCACAACATAACCGGTGAGGAAAATTTTATGGCTTTTATGGAATGCCGTTTCAATTCAGCAGTATTGCTTAAAGCGGTAAGTATGAATGTAATCGTACCGTTGACCGGAAAGACAGATGAACCGCGCAAAGTGATGTACCTTTTGCACGGATTATCAGATGACAGTTCGATGTGGTTCCGCCGCAGTTCCATAGAACGCTACGCCGACCGGTACAATATGGTCGTGGTCATGCCGGATGGCGGACGCAGTTTCTATACCGATGCCGTATCCGGTGAAAATTACTGGACTTTTATCTCGGAAGAGCTTCCGGAGACCGTCAAATCCATTTTTAACTTATCTCCGGATAAAGAACATACCTTTGCCGCCGGATTATCCATGGGGGGGTACGGAGCTTTGAAACTGGGATTGCGTTGTCCGGAAAAATTTGCCGCTGTCGCCGGATTATCCAGTGTGACCGACATAAAATACCGTTTCCGTGATAAGTCATCTGCCGCATGGCATCCGGAATTCCGCCGGATTTTCGGCACTGTTTCTCAAGTTGTGCCACGGGGCAATGATCTTTTTGATCTCGCTCAAACAGCAGTCGATTCCGGTAAAGAACTGCCGGAAATCATCTCCTTTTGCGGTTCAGAAGACTTTATGATCGGAGACAACCGCAAATTCAATAAATTCATGAGAAAACTGGAATATCCCGGATTTTATGCCTTTGAACGCCCCGGCAGTCACACCTGGGAATTCTGGGATCTCTACATTCAGGATGTGATGAAATTTTTTGTCACCGGCGAACTTCCGGAGCAACAAATATGACCACCCAATCATTGACCCCGGAAAAATCTCTGTTTTTCACCGGAGAAACTGCAACTTTCTCTTTTCACGGTATCCCTGCAACCCAAAAAGGCCGTGCTGTTTTGCGTACCAATATCGGCGGCGGAACGGCAAAATTTGCCGAACAGATCGAAAAAACCGAAGCCAACCGGACCCCAAAGGGCAGCGATTGGCATGATTTGGAAATGTCCCGGCAAAATGATGGATCTTTTCAAATAACTTTACCTCTGACCGAAGTCGGGATTTTTGAGGCAAAGTGCTGTTTTCTGCCGGCAGACAAGTCACCGGCCATCTGGTCAACCGGCTCAAATTTCCGCTTGAAAGTAACTTCCAATGCCAACATAGCCGGAAACGGAATCTATTGCTGTTTCGTTCGTCAATGGGGCAAATGGATGTATCTGCCGCACTCTCCGGAACAACCGGATTTCCACACGCTGGATCAGGAAGGATTCACGATTGTGCCGCCATCCGGCACATTCCGCAGCGTGATAAAAAAACTTGATCACATCTTTGACACCTTGAATTGCCGCATCTTACAGCTTCTGCCCATTCATCCGGTACCGATGTCTTACGGCAGGATGGGGCGTTACGGAAGTCCTTTTGCCGCGACCGACTACTTTGCAGTCGATCCGGCACTGGCAGAATTTGACACTTCAGCAACTCCGATGGAGCAGTTTTCGGAATTGATCGATGCCGTCCATGCCAGAGGCGGCCGGATATTTATGGATCTGCCGGTCAATCATACCGGCTGGGCCTCAAAACTGCAAAGCGAACACCCGGACTATTTTCTGCGTGACGAAAACCGGCACTTCGTCAGTCCCGGAGCATGGGGGATCGTCTGGGCCGATCTGTGTCAATTGGACTACCGCCAGAGTAAAGTCCATGACCTGATGGCCAAAGTTTTCCTGTTCTGGTGCAAACGCGGCGTGGATGGTTTCCGTTGTGATGCCGGTTATATGGTTCCGCAGGAAGCATGGGAATATATCATTGCCAAGGTACGCAAT
Organism: Lentisphaeria bacterium; assembly: GCA_017508015.1. Classification (GTDB taxonomy): domain Bacteria; phylum Verrucomicrobiota; class Lentisphaeria; order Victivallales; family Victivallaceae; genus UBA1784. The sequence goes on along the minus strand of JAFVZS010000045.1, from coordinate 2,110 downwards.
GAGTATCCGGACACCACTTTTTTACTCGAAGGGCTTGGCGGCCCGGTTCCGGTTCAGGAAAAACTTCTGGAACAATGCGGTTTGGATTGGGGATATTCAGAACTTTTTCAAAATTACACACGTGATGCGATCAGCAGTTACTTTCCATATATGGCCGCCTCTGCCAAACGCGGCGGTACGTTGGTCAACTTTTCTGAAACCCACGACAATCTGCGACTGGCCGCCGGAGGCAAAGCGTATGCAAAACTGCGCTTTATGGTAAATGCCCTGCTATCGGTCAACGGTACATTCGGCTTCGCCAACGGAGCAGAGTTTTATGCCACTGAAAAGATTGATGTCCACCAATCCGGAGCTCTCAATTTCGGAGCAGTAGACAATCTTTGTTCCCTGATAAATAAGATCAACATTCTGCTTGCCACCCACCCGGCATTCAGTAATGATGCGGATGTTTCCCTCATCCAGCAGGGGCCGGGCAACGTGATTGCCGCATTAAGAAAGGTTCCCGGCTCACCCCCGCTGCTGATTTTAATCAATCTTGATTGCGAACAGGGTTCCTTTGTCCATTTCCCGCCGATCGCACCTGACGGCGGACGGGAATTATTTACCGGCAGACAATGCGATTTCATCAATGACAACGGGGTGAAAAAATTTCACCTGGCTCCGGCAGAAGCTCTTTGTATCGCCTTTGATGATTTCCGTATCCCGGAAAATATGCCGGGGCACTCTCCGCAGGAAATCAAACTGAAAGCCGCATTGATGGCACAAAATGCCGCATTGAATTATACCTCTTTACCGCATGCCGCCAAAGCCGACGGCCAATTACTGTGTGCCGATCCGGAAAAATTTGTAGAAACAGTTTCCGGCATATCCCCTGCCCCGGTGTGCCATTGGCATTATCCTCAGGATTCCAACCGGATCGTCATGGCTGCTCCGCAGGATATCCTGATGCTGCACAGTCCGGTACCGTTTATTGCCGAATTGACCGCTAACAATATCACCCTGTGCCGGGTTGACAGTTTGCAGCAGAATTCCGGTGAATTTTTTGCTTTGCTGCGAATCAATTCCCGACGACGCCGTACCATGCCGGAAAATCTGAATTTACAGATAACCGCCTTTGAAAACAGTGCCGTCAGAAAAATCTCCGGCAATATTTTACTGCTTGCCGATCCGGAAAAACGCCAGATCCATCTTTCCGGCAAATGGAATGATGCTGAAAATAATTTTGTTTTCGGTTCAAATATCAACAGTTCATATGCCATGTTCAGTGCGCAATGGGGCAAATTGACCAGTAAATATGATGCTATTCTGGCAGTCAATGACAATCCGGAATATCCGGTTGACCGCTACGTCATGTTCACCCGCTGCCGGGCATGGCTGGTCGTCGATGAATATTCTCAGGAATTGACTGCCAAAAGTCTGGAAAATTACAGTGCCCACCCTGGGAACCGGGCAAAATGGGAATTTCTGGTGCCGGATGGTCACGGCGGCCGCTGTACTTTAAGTGTGGAATTCCGCATGGCGTTTGATCAAAACACCATCGAACTGAAATTCCACCGGAAAATGCGTACCGACGGCATATCTCCGGAAGCCAAACTCATTCTCCGCCCGGATCTGGAAGACCGGATAAATCACACGGTCACCCGGGCCTGTGAGGGTGCTGAAAAACACTTCCCGGCCTCCGTTACCGCCTATCCTGATGGTTTTGATTTTCATCCCGGCAGCCGCCATCTGCGAATGAAAATATCCGGAGGAACTTTTCACCTCTCTCCAGAATGGCACTATATGACCGATCTGCCGCAGGAACGTTACTATGGTATGACTGACAAAACCGATCTTTTCAGCCCCGGTTACTTCTGTATACCACTGGCATTGGGTGAATCAGTTTCTTTGACAGCCGGTGTCGGAGAAACATCCGGCCGGGATGCCAACTTCCCGGAATTTGACTTCCCGGCCACTCTGGCTCCGGAAGCTCTGGCTATCGATTCCCTCAACCGTTTCATCGTCCGCCGGGATGGATTAAGTACCGTTATCGCCGGATACCCCTGGTTCCTCGACTGGGGACGTGATACCTTGATCGTCTTGCGGGGATTGGTCAAATTTCCGGAATTTC
>JAFVZS010000044.1 GCA_017508015.1 Lentisphaeria bacterium | reverse complement strand
TGTGCGGGAAATTCAACTGCACCACGCTTCACTTAAACTTTTCAAGTTGTCCGACTACGCAAAAGCCTATGGGGAATTGCTTAAAGCGGTCTGCCCCAATAACATCCGCCCCCGTCAGGTGGAGTGCCGGGTGGTAAGCGACTGGGATGAAACCACCCGCTCCATAAAGAAAGAAACCACCGCCTATACCGGCAAGTGGTTCAACTGATTTTAACGGAAACTGCGGACAATACAAAGTGTCCGCAGTACCCGTAACATCTGTTTGACAGAAAATCAACTGCGGGCCGGAGCGATATCCCAAACCGCCACCGGACACTCTTCATATTCGGCGGGGATACACTTCATGCCTTCCGGATGCCGTACTTTGACGTGCAGTCCGTCATCCTTTTTCTGCCATGAAACTTCAATCATCCCCAACGGAGTCGGCACGGAACCGTCGGCATGGGTCAGGCCGGCCGTATACGGTTTGACTTCAAAGTGCCGGAATCCGGCTTCCACCGGTGTCACCCCCAGAATGCAGTGTCCGCAGAAGTAGGGCATAACACTGCTCCAGCCGTGGCACAAACTGCCGGCATAGCCGAAGTCATCCGCCCCCTGCCGGGTTTCCCAAAGCGAAGTAGCCCCGGAAAGCACCACCGGTTCAAAGATATTGCGCAGCAGCCGGGTCAGGATCTCTCTTGCCGCCGGACCGTGTTTCATCAAGCCGGAAACCAGATAGTACAGGGCACTCAAATCGATACCGCGCAGCCCGCCTTTACCGAAATGTTCCACGATCTGCGGCTGTTTGCTTTCCGGAACCATCTCATTGGCCAGCATGATCGCCTGAATATGTTCATAACCTTCATCATCCTGACCGGCAATAGCAGTATAAAATCCTTTATTTTCGCTGTAAAACGCCTTTTCGATCACTGCGGCCAACTCATCGGCCTTTTGATTGAGAAATCCGGCTCTTTGCTCATGATGGAATACCGCATGCAGTTTGGCGGCCGCCCGGAGAGCTTCACAGAGGTAGATGTTATACGGGGATTGCGGATGCTCTTTAAGCGAACTCAATTTGCCGTTCCACTCCGAAAAGTTCCAAATTCGGCTGCCGGTGCCGGAGTGATACAAACCGGGGAAGTTTTCCACCATTTCCGCCAGAGCAACGTCGATGATCTTATCGACTTGCGGCAGCCAGTTTTCGGCAGTGACGGTAAATCCGCTGTACAGATAAAATTCATAAAGTTCCACGATCCAGGCCAGCGACCATACCGGTATGGTCAATGTGGTATACCCCGGAGCGGTCAACTCCAGATAGCGTACCCCGTCGAAACTTTTACCCAGCAGATCAAGTGAGGCACGGGCATACTGGTAATTGCCCCAGACATGGTAGCCGTAAAGTATCTGATTGCGTGAATCGTAAGCGTAAAGCCCCTGTTCGCGCCACGGGCAATCCTCATAATGCTCATGCATGCAGAGTTTGAGAGTATCGATGGAAACTTTATTTATCACCGACAGCATCCGGTCTTCGCAGTGAAATTCTGCAGCCTCCGGCAGGGGCAATTCCAGCGGCAGAATACCGGCATAACGCAAACTGACCTCGCCATTGCGGCAGTTGGTAATGTGCAATTCGACATATCTGCCGCCGACCCGGCGGTGGCGGTAGACGAAGCGGTTTTCCCCGGCCCGGGCGATCAGGCGGTCGGCGAAGTTGCGGCCGCCGACAAAGGAACGCACCCGGCCGTCATCCAGATGTTCACCGTGACAGATGTCGATCACGGCTCCATCCGGGGCAGTGATATCCAGATCGAGGAAACCGACAGTTTCTCTGCCGGTATCGCAGATAACATAATAACCGTCGGCATTTTCCGGCAGCGGAGCAAATTTGAAGCTGAATAACTTATCCGGTATGCACCGCATACTGCGGCGGATCATGTCGTCACGGAGTTGGGATTGGTCAAATTCGGCAAAAAATTCTCTCGGCCGCCGGGGTGAAAGAAAATCGTGGAAGGCCATTTCCGCAAAAGTTTTGTCGTTTTCCTCCCGCTTCAAATACCCCATCTGACAGATGGTGACTTCCGGCGGGGGCAGTTCCAGAAGCTGCGGCACATAAAGATAGGGCGTTTCCCGCAGGAATTTTTTCCAATTTTCAGAACCGGCAACTTTTACCGCATTTTTCCAGGCTGAATCATCAAATTCCAATGCGGCAAAACCGGTACTTTTACGGGCATCCCGGCAAAAGACAAAGCCCAGCTGACTGGTAAGTTTGCAATTCAGATCCGACTGATAATCCGGAGAATCGGCCCACTTCCACGACTCATCGGTTGCAAGCAGAGTTTCCACGCCGTCATGCAATTCCAGCCACAAAAACGGCTGACCGGGGCGGTAGGTGAGGAATCTTTCACCATTGTAATGCACTTCAACGGCGATGATATTCTCTCCGGCGGAAACCAAACCGGTGATCTCCACTCTTGACCCGCTGATATCCCCCGGAAAGTCCGCCCGCTGCTGGCAGGGAACCACTTTGCCGTTGATATAAACAACATAGGTCGAGTCGGCGGCGATATCCATAAAATACCGGCCGTCTGATTTCAAGGTGAATTTTTTACGGAAGATCCGGTAGCGGTCAGATTTTTCACTCTCATTACTGCACCATACCGGATAAGATTTGGCAAACAAAAACATCGTTTTTTTCCTTATGTGAATTCAGCGTTATTGTCTTTGACAATAATTTATCACCAAACGGCAACTTTTACAAGCATGATAACGGACATTAACAAACAATAACGGACAATACGGACGATACGGACAATACGGACGATACGTTTGTTGCCGTTTATGAGCCGGTAGAGCGTTTATATACTTTTGCATGCTTGAGGCGCTGTCGGCTGTTGCTCTTAACAGGCAAAAGTGCATTCGACTGCGGTCGGCGCGGTTTCCCGTGACAAAAGTAACCCGCTGCGGCTATCCGTTTTTGTCCGTAACGTCCGTTTTTGTCCGTAACGTCCGTTTTTGTCCGTACCGTCCGTTTTAACCGACAAAAAAACCGCACCCGGTAAAGAGTGCGGTTTGATTTGATAACAACAGATGTTTAATTATTATTCCAGAAATAATCTGTTGCACTGCTTGGAATTTCCTCTTCTTTTATGGAGCCGACATGACCGTCAAGATAAGCCAAATTCATGAACTCGTTATGCCGATATTCCAAAGTGGTTCCATAAGGAGCCAAAGCGGAGTTGGTTGAAGCAGTCACATAGAAACTGTTTCCTTCAGAAAATGACATCGTAGAAGAAGGATTCTGTAACTGTACAATCTTAAAACGTTTATTATTCCATCCCCAACCGAAATAAGCATTACCGCAATAAGAAGTAATCGTACTGGTCGCGCTGTCACCATACGGATCAGGGTCCGACGGACAAATCATGACATCCAGTTTCGGATTACTGAAGTTCGTACCATCAGAAGCACCGAGGTATTTCAAAAAAGCGATATTAGCATACCAATGCTTTCCATCCTGCATCTTGGTACCGAAGTGGCAAATAGTCGGCAGATAATCATCCCAGTCACCGGCATACTGCAACAGTGCGGAATTGAATTGCTTGAGGTTATTCACGCAACTTGCGGCACGGCCACGCTCACGGGCGGAATTGAGGGCAGGCAACAGGATCGCCGCCAGGATGGCGATAATGGCGATCACCACCAGCAACTCGATCAGGGTAAAAGAATGCTTTTTCATTTTCTATTCCTTTCAAGTTAAGGTTTTACTTAAAATCCGGATCTTTCATCATTATTCCCGCACCCCACGGCCCGCTGCCGTAAGGAGTGACGACAAAAGCTTTGGGCCACCGGGTAAATACCGCCGGAGCCATCCAGTCGGCAACGGCTTTCGCCGAGGCATGCCAGGAACCGTCGGTAACGATATGCTCCACAGAACCGTCAGCACAGGTAATGACCAGATCTGCAATCACCCCGCAAGGCACGATGCCGCCGTCTTCACCGTAAATCGAAATCACATTACTGCCGCTTTTCACCAGCGCAGTCACATCAATGTAATCAGCAATGTTCCAGGTTCTGCTCTTGGGATAATCAGTATCGGCCGGCTCTCCGTTGATCCATACCTGATAGGTATCATCCGCAGAGATGATCAATTTGGCATCTTTCACCGCTTTGCCGCAAACAAATTCTTTGCAGACCCATACTTTGGAATAGGGACGGCGGGCGTTGGCCTCAGTCCAGAGCCAGCCGGCATTGCCGCGGTAAGGGATCCGGGAACGCACTTCACGCATGTGAGTGATGACCGGGTTTTCCATATTGTCATAATCGCTTTGGCCCGCAATTTCACCATAAGACGGTGCCGGCAGCGCACCTTCAGCGTAAATATGCACGCCATACGCTTTGAAACTGTCAGTAAATGCACCGTTTTTCACATCCGCACTGCGATCTTCATTGATCACCGTCACCTTGCCGGCACTCAACCCGGAAAACGTACACTGCACCGGTTTATCCGAAGTGTTGGCGGCGATCACATAGATTTTGCCATCCACCTTTCTGGCATAGATCCGCACCGCCGGATCACTGCCGGTGACCGGGGCTTTTTCCACCGCAGTCAGAATACCGGAAATCTGCCGCAATTCACGGGTCACCGGGTAAAGCGCATCACGGTAAAATTCAGCTTTCAACACCCCCTGCGTACCCCAGTAAGATGCCCCCGTACCTCCGGCGGTGATCGCATCATAGGTCATAAAGCGCAGCTCTTCAAAATTCGGGTAGACCGCTTTGCGCCCCGGCTTGCCCTCACTCCACGCGAAGCCCTGCAACGCCATAATGACCGGCTTGTGTCCGCCGCAGGCCTCATCCATGCGGTAAACATATTTACCGACACTTGACATGGTTTTATCATCCAGGCCGGAGTGGCTCGACGGTTGGGGAACCGGGTAAACATCCACTCCGTAGATATCGGCCGCCTGACTGTATTCCGCGTGAACTTCCACCGAGCCGCGCGGAGCGGCATTGATCCACACCGGGTGATCCGGATCGATGAATTTCAAAATCTTGTAAGATTCGATCAATGCCGCACTGGGAATTCCCCGCCAGTAGGGTTCATCCACCAGAAAATATCCCAGCAGTGCCGGGTGCTCTTTGACCTCTTTAAGCAAGAGTGAAGCAATGCGGTTCTCGTAGATCGCCAGTGTGTTATCATCTGCCGCCGGAGCATTGCCGACCGCAAAAAAGAGTTTCATGCCGTACTTTTGAGCGATATTCAGATAACGCAGAGCCGCTTCACCGGAATCCACCCGGAAAATCATACTGTTGATACCGTTTCTGGCGGCATAGTAAAACGCCCGGTCGATCTGTTCATCGCTCTGATCGGCCGACGTACCGGCGATCGTCCAGCTGATCACCGGCACGAAAGGCCGGCCGTTGCAGATAAAAAAGCCGTTGGGATGCCACGCCACCTGCGAAGGAGAAGTGGCAAGTTTGATAATGGTGCGCTCTACCGTCACGTCATTGCCATTTACTTTGGCGTTGACGGTCAATGTGTAATTTCCGGCAGCCAATTCACCTGCCGGAATGGAAAAACGGCACTCCCCGTTGCGGATGACCGCCGTCTTTTCATAAACTTTACCCGCCGCACCGGTCAGAGTAACGGCAACTGACGGAGCATTGACTTTGATCACTCCGGCAATGGCCGTTTCCTGACTTCCGGCATAGAGCGTGTCACGGAAAAAGGGTGAAGTCAACTCCAGAGAGAGCAGTTTCGCCGCCCGGGGCGGCAATTCTTTAAAAGCCAGATTCCACAACACGATCGCTCCGCGTGTTGTGGTCTCAAAAGAAATTTCCGCATTTTTGCCGGTGAAATTTTCCGGCACAGTAAATTCAAAAGCCTTGTTGCGGATGCCATTCTGGGTATCATCCCACGGGCCGCCGTCATCCCGGATGCCGGGCAGTTTTACCGAAAAGCGAAAGGGATGGAATCCTGTATCGGATCCCGCCTGCCCCCTTCCCTGAATAGTGTAGCTCAACTCATAGCGTTTGCCTGCTTCAACTCTGACTCCGGAAAGAGTGACTGTCGCCTTTTTACCGTCTTTCGGAGTGACCGTCAATACCGCTTTGCCGTCTTTGACCGTAAAAGCGGCCCCTTCCGGCAGACTCCAGCGGCCGCCGGCCAGTGCCGCTTCCTGCGGCACAGATTCTGCGGGAATCTCCTCGATACGGAGATTGCGGAATTCGATATATTCGCTGTTTTTACCGGCGACGATCAGATACGCACCGCGGGCAGTTTCCGGAATATTCACCGTTATCGAATCACGTTTCCACTCCGTACCCACACTGCGCCACCAGCCGCCGTAAGAGGATAAACGCCCTTTGGCCGCAGGTTTCTCCGGATCAGGAATGCGCCACTCACTGTAAATACGGAAAGCACCGGGAGTTTTCGCCCGCACTTCCGCAGAGATCCGGTATCTGCGCCCCGGGATCACCAGAATATCCCACTGGGCCGCCATAGCCGTACCACCATCTTTGGTGCGCAAAGTCAGAACTTTGTCTGCGGATGTCATGGATTCTCCGGCAAGCTTGACCCACGATTTGAGTTTGCCGTTGGCCCCGCAGAAAAGGAAATCCGGATTTTTCAGCAAATTGGCATCATCGGTAAGTTCCACTCTGACATTGCGGAACTCCACTTCACCTCCGGCATCCGGGTTGAGAACCAGATAACCGCCGGTGGATTTTTCCGGCAGCAGAAAGATGAAACTCTGCTCCTGCCACTCTTCCGGGGTGGCACTCCAGGAGCCGTCATTGCATTTGAGTTTGCCGAATTCATCGCGCCACTCCAGATAGACCCGGTGCGGTGTCTTTTTGGCACTGCGGACATCGTAGCTTACTTTGTAACGTACTCCGCGCTGTTGAAACTGGGGATACTGGATGAGAAACATCCTTTCCCCGGCCTGCGGCAGCATCCGTACCGCATTGCCTTTATCGGTGGCAATGATCTGGATGTTTTTCACATCTCTGGCACGGACATTCCAGAAAAGCGGCAATCCCCGGGAGCTTTTTTCCGCAAAATTACCGTTCTTGAATAACGGCACATCCGCCAGAAGCTGACCGTAAACAAACGGCACTGCCAGAATTGCGGCAATGACACACTTTTTAAGAGTAAGGCTGACAAGCCTTACTCCACCATGGTGGAGTTCTTTCATTATCTTCCTCTCAAATTTTTGTTGAAATTTGCTGCTGTATTAATTATACACCACAAAAACCGTTTCCGGATGGATAAAAATTGTATTGCGGATGACAAAAAACCGGAAATCTCAAAAAAAATCCGCTTTTTTCAAGTTCATCAATTTTCCGGATCATTTGCCGGAGCATCAGCCGGGGCGGCCTCACGGATATTATCCCTGCTTTCCCCGTCACCGGCATCTTTTTCCGGCACATTCATCCCGGTACTCCGCAAAAATTCCCGGCACTCCACAGCATATTCACTTTCCGGTCCGTAAACTGCGCTGAAAATATCCAGAGCTTTACGGAATGCTTCCACGGCATAGTGCAATTCCGACATTTTCAAGTATATCTCACCGCAAATCTTATAGCTCATACCCACTGACGGATCTTTTTCCCCCAACCGCTTCACCCGGCAAGCCAGCGATTTGCGGACATCGTATAACGCCTTATCCAAATCACCGAGTTGCAACCGGATATAACCGGTTTGACTGAAACTGGAAGCAATTTGCAAATCTTCCTCATTCAACAGACTTCGGCGGATATCCAATGCTTTGAGCGCATTATCCAGCGCATCATTGAAACGCTCAAGACCGATCAATGTATTGGCCGCACAGGAACGGGCCCGCGCCAGAACCAGATGATTCTTTGCCGGATACAACTCTTCGCAAACACTCACCGCCCGGGTGTGATACTCCAAAGCTTCACTGTAAGCCTGCTTGCCATTCAGATCATTGCCGACCGCAATACAGCTTACTGCCGTCAGCCGGTGACTGCGGGAAAAAAACTGCCGGCAAAGATTCAGAGCGGTACGATGATATTGCAGAGCCTGATCGTAATTTCCTTTATCGAAACAAATATCGCCCATCATATTGTTAAGCGTAATGACTTCTTCCGTAAATTTACCCTCACCATTGAGCTTTTCCCATACTTCAAGAGCCCCGGCAAAAAAATTCAATGCCTCTTCACTGTTGTTGCGTCCGCGCATGATCCGCCCCTGCCGCATCATACTGCGGGCCGTTGCCGGAGAATCAGGACGGTTCGCCCGGTTCAACTCCAAAGCCCTGCCATTCCACCGTGCAGCTTCATCCCACAGAGCATAATTACTCAGAAAAGCCGCAAAATCAGCGGATACTTCCACTTGCATTTCCCAGGGCAAGTCTCTGATTTTACCGGATTTTTTCTCAATGGCATCCAGAATCCTGTTGCGGATATCCCCGTCTGCAGAGAAATCCGTGGAATATTGTTCAGCAGCTTCCGAAAAAGTGAACATGCTGTGCAAAAAATCCATACTCCATCTGGCAATCATCATCTGTTTGAGAGCTTCCCGTTTTTCAGCATCGGCCTCTTTCTTGGCCGCCACCGCTTCACTCTCACTTGCTTCTGCCTGCAAACGGGCACTCTCGGCCCGGCACAGAGCATTTTCGGCAAGCTTCTGGGAGTTCAAAGCCCACGCCGTCAAACCGGCAAAACCGATCGCCGCCACCACTCCGATCACCGCATAAATACGGAATTGGCGCACCTTTTCCGCATCCACTGCGGCCCGGATCATCTCCCGCCGCACCCGGAGCAGATAACTCAACGTCTGGACCACTCCGTTTTCCCAGCCGTCTTTCTCCCTTTCCCCCGGATCGGGTTTCATACTGGGCAGATTGCGCAGCATGATCTGCGACACCCTCAAAGATTCCGGCAGACACTCATGCTCATCGCCGCTGCCGGGATTGCCGCCGGCTATCACCGGCACAATAAGCGAAAAATCGTGATCATGAGTTTCCAGAAAATAGTTTATTTCCGCTTCCACCCACGGAGATACCGCCGCTTCCGTGGAGCATAACACGATCAGATAACGGGAGCCGGCAACCGCTTTTTTTATATCATCGGTAAAGTTGCCGTCAAAATTTCCCAAATCCCGCCGGTCACGGAATATCGGACGCAAAAAACGCCGCTGCGCAGCATCCGGATGGATATTGCCGGACAATCTGCGGGGGATGCGGAAGTTTTCAAGCCGCCGGTGCAAATATGCCACCATATTGGAATTGCAGCGCGAATAACTTATAAAAGCATAATATTTCACATCACTGTTTTCATGATCCATAAGCGATAAATCCCCGTAAATTGTATGCATAACGGATAAAATATCATCCTTCAAAAACGATTTCAAACATTTTTTCAAAAGAATATCGTTTTTTTACCGGGAAAAGTGCCGGTCCGGCAAGGCTTGCCGGTTTGCATTCACCGCAATACGATGCTATATTCATCAGGAGCAGATTTACCACCAACGGGAGTTATTGACATGCAGCTCGGGATCAATACCGATTTTTTACAGGAAACCGGAAAGCCGGAAAAATATTTACGTCTCATCGCCGATGCCGGCTTCACCCATATCAACTGGTGCCATCAATGGAATACCGACTTCATTTACAGCCGCTCCGAAATCACCCGGATCGGCAGATGGTTGAAAGAGTACGGCTTGCAGCTTCAGGATATCCACGCTTCAGCAGGCGTGGAAAAACTCTGGTTTTCCGGCGATGAATATGCCCGCCGGGCCGGGGTGGAACTGATCACCAACCGGATCAGAATGTTCGCACAATTAGGCGGCACCGGAGCACTGGCCTTGCACGGACCGAGCCGTATGCGGCTTTTTAAATGGGATAATTCCAATGTGCCGCAGGAAATGCTCATGGCCAGACGTTCCATGGACGAGCTTATGCCGGTTCTGGAAAAATACCAGGCGGTGATCGCCATTGAAAATATGCGCAACGACTTCTTTGAATGCATCGAAGAATTCACCGCCGCCTATCCGGAAAAACATCTGGGCATCACCTACGATTCCGGTCACGGGAACTATGGTTACGGCCGGGGAACGTCATGCCTTGAAAGAAACAAATCCCGGCTGAAAGCCCTGCACCTCAACGATAACGATGGTACGCTCGACCGTCACCAAACCCCATTTTACGGCACGGTTGATTGGGAAAAACTTGCCGCCATAATCGCCGGATCAGCTTATTCCGGCCCGTTGAGTTTTGAACTCTCCATGCGTTACATGCCCCACTTCACCCCCGGCATCAAAGAACAACCGGAAGAAAAAATCCGGGAATTTCTGACCGATGCCCGTGAAAAATGTGCCAAAGTTGCTGAATTTTACCGTAAATTCAAGGCAGTTGCCGGGTCAGCCAGCGGGAATTGCGCAGAGTGAAAAAGCGGCGGTTTCTGGTCGCCGCCTGTGATGAAAGCAACTCCTCGCCGGTGGAAAAAAATTTCATGGCCATGATCGACAGTAATCCGGTGTGAAATCGGAAATTTTCACATTTCGCCGGTTGACAAAAACCTTGCGGAATGTTATCTTAATTAATGTACTGCAAACAACTGTGCATCACGGGGGATAATTTATGAAATCGATCAGAATTCTCAGTTTCGCATTATCACTGCTGGCAACGCTTTTTTCCTTTGCCCAAACCGGCACAGCCGGTCCCCAAACGGTTCCGATGACCGCCATACTGACTCCGGAATTCCGCATTTCCGACCCGCCGGAGTATCTGATCACCGACTTTCATGTATTGCTGGAAAGTTCCCTCGTCCGCAACGGAGTGCGGATCCATAACATGCAAGCTGTGCAGAAAGTACTCCGGCATCACCGGCTGCCGCGGCTTTCCCAGGCTTCTCCGGCCTGGTATAGTGCCATCGGCAAAGCTTTGCAGGTTCAAACATTGATTCAGTGTGCCGTCACCCGTTTCGAAGTGATCGAAACTCCTTATACCATTTCGGAAACCGGAGCTTCCGGAATCCGCCGCACCGGATTCGCCGAAGGCTTCGTCAGAGTGATCGCCACTCACACCGGCGAATTGTTATCCACCATTCCCTTCCGGCTGGAAATCGACTTCCGCAAGCTTGACCGGCAGAGTGTCCGCGACTGGCAGATCGATGATTACTGCCGCTTTATGACAGAAAATATAATTTCCGGAATCGTGCCGGAATTGCTCAAAATCCCGGAACTTGTAAAAACATCTGCCAAACTCTGAATATAACATGTCTGTCTGCCGTACTTTTCTTTCAACTTTCTGCCTCATTCTTTACTGCGGATGCTCGGTGATTGAAAATTCTCACCGGCAGAAAATGCCGATGATGAGTGCCTATATGGCCGGTGATAACGACTTTGTTCATGCGGAATTGGCCGATCAACTGGAAGAACCCGGATTTTTCACCGCTTCAACAGTCAACACCGGCGATGAACTGCACTGGCAGCTGGAAGCCGGCAGTTTTGCTTTTCACTCCGGAAACTTTGAAGCGGCTCTTGCCCATCTGACCAGAGCGGAAAATCTGATTGCCGATTACGATGACAGAGCCAGAATCAGTCTGCGCGATGCCGGAGCCAATGCCGGCATGCTGATCACCAACCTCAATGCCCTGCCCTACCGGGGATTTTGCCGTGACCGCATGATGCTGCAAATATATAAATCTCTGGTATATCTGGCTTTGAACCGGGAAGATGCCTTCCGTGCTCAATTGCGGAGATTGCGAAACGCCCAAAAGCAGATACAGGATGATTACCGGGAGTTCTTTGACAGCGAACAGGCCGCTCTTGAAGCCGCCCGGCAGAATAATCCGCAAGCCGCAGCGACGGCCGGTCAAGGCAGCAGTGCTGAAAAATTGGCCGCCGGAAACCGCAATGAAAAATTTTCGGCAGCGTTGAAAGCCACCGGCAAAGCGGCCCACAGAGGATATGGCAATTTTCTCAATCCGGCAGCCTTGTTCCTTTCAGCACTCGGTTCGATACGCGACGGCAATTTTGACAATGCCCGTATCGATTTGCAGCGAGTTTATGAAGCCATGCCGGATAATCCGCTGACACAAACTTACCTCGCAACCATTCTCGATTCAACCGGCCGGGAACGTCCGGCGGCATTGCAGAAGGTGAAAGCTTTCGACTTTCCCCTTGATCACGATTGCGTCTACGTGTTGTTTGCCAACGGCCGCAGTGCGGCATTTCAGCAAATTTCTCTCAACTTTCCGGTAATGGCGGCCTGGCCGGTGTGCGAATTTTATCCGGCTCAATTTGAAAAACTGCTGATCAGCGCCGGAAACCGGCAGTATCAGACCGGTATTCTGGCTGATATGGATGGTATTATCGCCCGGGAATTTGAAGAGCGGATGCCGCTGATGATCACCCGTATCGTACTGAGTACTGCGATCAAAGAAGCCGCGAAATATGCTGCCGCTTATGCCGCATATCAGGAAAATGAAGTTGCCGGAGCATTGGTACTGGCGGGAGCTTCGCTCTACACCGCCGCAGTCAACACCGCCGATACCCGTTCATGGGAAATATTGCCCAAAGAATTACAGCTTACCCAGTTTCCCATGCCCGCAGACCGGCAGATCACAATCGCATTCGACAACCGCTCCGCAGGGCAATTTCCGTTGACTCTGCCGGAAAAGTGCCGTTCGGCAATTATTTTTGTCAGTGCGCCAAGTCCGCAAAATGTGGCAATACATCTGTTGCCTTTAACTTCAAAATAGAGGAAAGTTATGAAAAAGATCCCGCTTTTCGCCATGGTCGCTGCCGCAATATTTTTCTGCGGCTGTCAAAACACCGTCAACACGGTCAAACGCAACGGTTTGGAAGATTCCCGTTTCATTACCGACGGTTTTCTCCGGGACCGTCTGGAACTGCGCAACATCCGCACCGCCAGAACTCCGGAAGGTTTTCTGCAAGTCCAACTTGAAGTTGCCAATACCCGTACCGGCTGGTTCTCTCAGTTATGGAGCGGCATCACCGGTGAAAATCCGTATAAAATACACTACAAATTCACCTGGTTCGATGCCAACGGTATCATGATCGACACGATCCTTGCCGACTGGCAGGATGCGACAATCATTCCCGGAGAGATCTTCTATCTGACCTCGGTTTCCCCGGCTGAAAATTGTGCAAATTTTCAGGTAAGTCTGAGAGAAGCTGATCAGTAACCATAACCTTAACAGAAAGGATATATACCATGAAAAAACATCATTTACTTCTCGCATTTTCCGTTTCGGCCGTCTTTTTCGCCGGATGCCGTTCCACGACCACCATCTTTGACCCGGCAACGACCCGTACCGGGATCCGCCAGGAAGGCAGCGTTTCCAGTGAAGAGATGCGGGAAGTTACCGCCGCCGCCGTGGAATCTGCCATGACCAATCCCCGTTTTTCCCAATTTTTACGACAGTATCAGCAGGAAAAAGCCGATGCTTACGCCAGACCGGTGGTAAAACTTGACCGGGTGATCAATGATACCGATGATCCGGATCTCAATGTCGGAGAAATCACCGATATGCTCAATGAAGCTCTGCTCAATGCCGGAAAAGTCGATGTAACCCTGGCTGAAGGTGCCGACCGGACTGCGGCGATCGCCGCTTCCCGGGAACTGGAAGATGATGAAAACTTCGATCAAAGCACCGTTGCCCAGCGCGGCACATTGCAGGCAGCCCGTCTGGTTCTGCGCCCCAAAGTCACCAGCAGTACCATTGCCGACGACGGCCGCCGGGTGGTGGTGCGCACATTTGTGATGGATATGGCTGACATCAAAACCGGACTGGTGATGTGGAGATTTACCAAACAACTCGGATTTATCAAAGAAAAAGGTACTTTCGGGTGGTAAAAGAATGAAAATCAGTACTGAAAATTTTATCTTCCGGGAAGCATTCGACGAAGAAAACAGTTTCAAACTGCTTGCCGAAGCCGGTTTTGATGCGGTGGATTATTCGCTTTTCAACCGGGAAGGCAAGTCGCCGCAATGGCTTATGGAAGATGACTTTACAGAAAAAGCTGCCAACAGCAGAAAACTGCTTGAAAAGTACCATCTGACCTGTTACCAGACTCATGTGCCATTCCGGCTGACCGGTGATGCGCCGCGGGATGAGAGCAACCCGGATTATTTGGGAATACTCCGGGGCTTGACATATTCCGGGATCATCGGAGCCTCCTGCGCGGTGGTTCATGCACTGACTCCTCCCAACGGCGTGGATGTGGTGGAATTCAACATTCCTTTTTATGAGCAGCTTGCTCCGGCCGCCCGGAAAGCCGGAGTGAAAATCGCCATAGAAAACCTTTTCATGCACCATCCGGCACTGCCGCAATTGATGCCGAAACTCTACTTGCCCGGTCAATTGACTGCCTTACTCGACCGCCTTGATCCGGAGTGTTTCACCATCTGTCTGGATACCGGACACACGGCCATTTGCGGCATCGAACCGGATGAATTTCTCGACCTTATGCCGAAAAGTTCTGTTACAGCCCTGCATATCCATGACAACAACCGTTTGAAAGATATGCATCTGCTGCCGTATTTGTGCAATTTGGACTGGGAAAAATTTCTTGCCGCATTGAAACGGCATGACTTCAAGGGATTTTTCAATATGGAACTTATCCACTTTTTCGGACACATGCCCAAAGAGTTATATCCGGCAGCCCTGAAACTTGCCGCAGAAACCGGTAAATACATGGTTCAACAACTTGATTGACCGGTCATTTACCGTGAAATGCCTCCAGCAAACGGCGGCCAAGATTGGAAAATCTCGGCCGCCTGCTGGCATTTTTTACGGCCATTTCCACCGCCTTGCGGGAACCGATCAGGATCAGCAGTTTTTTGGCACGGGTCATTCCCGTATAGATCAAATTGCGCTGCAGCATGACAAAGTGTTGAGTCAGCACCGGCAGGATCACCACCGGAAATTCACTGCCCTGGGATTTGTGGATCGTGATCGCATAGGCCAGTGACAATTCTCCGGCCTCGTCAAAAGAGTATTCCACAAAACGCTCATCGTCAAAACAGACATAAAATTTTTTCGTGCCGGATTCCAATTTGATGATCTGCCCCAAATCGCCATTGAATACATTTTTGTCGTAATTATTGGCCGTTTGCATCACCCGGTCACCCAGTTTGAAGACACTATTGCCGAATTGAAAAGACGGTCCGTCATTTCCCCGGAGCAGCGCAGAAAGCCTCTCATTGAGTGATGCCGTACCGCACTCGCCGCGATTCATCGGACAGAGCAATTGTATATCGCTCATCGGGTCAAAACCGAAACGTTTGGGAATCCGTTCCACGACCAGAGTTTCGATCATTTCTGCCACTTTCACCGAATCATCCTGATCTATCCAGTAAAAGTCTGACAATTGACCGTCGGCTGACGGCAAATTTACCGGGAACTCCCCCATATTCACCCGGTGGGCATTGGTAATGATCGTACTGCCATGACTCTGCCGGAAAATTTTCGTCAGTTTTGTCACTCCGAAAAATCCGCTGCCGATAAAATCGTTCAGCACACTTCCCGGACCGACAGACGGCAGCTGATCGGCATCACCGACCAGCACCACCGAACAATTTCCGGGAATTGCCGCAAAAAGCGATGTCGCCAGAATAATATCCAGCATCGAAACTTCATCGACGATCAGCAAATCGCACTCCAGCGGATTTCCCCGGTTATATTTGAACCTGGCAGATGCCGGGTCAAAGATCAGCATCCGGTGGATCGTTTTAGCCGTAAAATTACAACTTTCACTCATCCGTTTTGCCGCCCGGCCGGTGGGAGCGGCCAGCATTATTTTCAACTTCGCCGCCCGGGCCCGCCGGACGATTTCACCGACCACCGTGGTTTTACCGACACCAGGCCCGCCGGTGATGATATTCAGCGGCTTCCGGAAAAGTGATTCCACCGCCTGTTTTTGCAATGGATCCAATTGCAGATCGCTGCGTTCCGGAACTTTTTCCATCGCCTTACCAGCCCGGTTGTTCCCGGCTGCCAGCTTTGCCGTCAACTCAGGCAGCAGCAGCTCCGCCCTTGCAGTTGACGGGGTATAAATGCATCCGTCAAGTGAATAAAGCAACCGCCTTTCCAGAGCATCATCGATCCCCTTGCCGGCGACCTCCGCACTCTGACCGGTCAATTTGCTGCAACGTATGGCCAATTCCCCGGCAGGAGCGCAAACGTGCCCTTCACCGATCATCTCATTGAGCGCGAACACGGCAGCGGCCTGCATTCTTTCACTGGAATTTTCCGCAAAACCTATCGATCGGGCAATCATATCGGCCTTGAGAAAACCTATGCCATCGACATCCTCGGCCAGCCGGTAAGGATTTTTCCGCACCACGCTTACGGCTTCCGGGCCATACTGTTTGAAAAGTCTGGCGCAGTAGGCCGGCGTGATCCCCAAGCCCTGCAAATAAATAAGATCATCCCGGCGGTCTTTGGAATTTTTCCATGCGGCAATGATCTTTTGCGCCATTTTAGTTCCGATTTTTTTGACCTCTTTGAGTCTGCCGGGGTAAAGATCCAGAACAGTAACCGTTTCCCTGCCGAATTTTTCCACGATCGCCGCCGCAGTTTTCGGTCCGATCCCCGGAATGGAATGGCGCAGAAAACGGGCGATGCCATCGGTCGTCACCGGCGGCACGATCCGGTAAGAATCGATCCGGAATTGTCTGCCGAATTCCGGATGATCCTCAAAATATCCATCCGCCTCGATAAATTGTCCTCTGGTCATACCGGCCAAAGGCCCGATCGCAGCAAATTTAGTGTTGTCAGCGGCAAGAAATGTCACCACAGCAAAGCCATTTTCCGGATTCTCAAAACGCATATTGAGTATCTCTCCGGAAATCCTGGTTTTGGTCAGACTCTGCAATTCAGGCATGATTCATCACCCTTCTGAAATTCTCTTTTTTTCCGGCAGCGGCAATTGTGAAATCAATACCGCAAGAAAAATCACTGCACAACCGCACAATTCAATACCATTAAGATGTTCTTTGAGAAAAATCCAGCCGCCCAATACTGCGAAAACAGATTCCAGACTCATCAGCAGTGTTGCTGTCACCGGATGCAGATACTTCTGCGATACCATCTGCAAAGTAAAAGCGATCGCACTGGAACCGATCCCGCAAAAAAGCCAGAAAGGCATCGCCGATTTCACCGCCGCATGCTCCCAGGGTTCGCGGCAGAGCAGTGACATAAGCAACGCCAGCACAAACGCCACGGCAAATTGAATACAACTCAAGCGGACACAATCACATTTTCCGGCGTAACGGTCAATGACCAGAATGTGCAGTGAATAAATAAATGCACAAAGAATAACGAACCATTCACCCCGGTTGATCGAAGTTATCCCGCCGCAAAGCAGATACGTTCCCCCCATGGCCAATACCACTGCCAACCACATCACGGCAGTCGGTTTCCGCCGGAGAAACACTCCCATGACCGGCACGATAACGATATATAACGCCGTCAGAAATCCGGTCTTGCCGGCAGTGGTATACTTCAAACCTGCCTGCTGGGCAATACTGGCAAAAGTGATAACCACTCCGCACCACCAGCCGCCGGCAAGCAACTCTTTTCTTGCTTCCGGAGTTTTTGCTGCGCCCCAAAAAGTCAGACGCTTTTCCCGGCAGAGATCAAAGATCATGATCACTGCGATCAAAGCAGTCACCCCGGTCGCAGAACGCAAGGCAGTAAAGAGCATCGGTTCAACAAAATCCATACCGCGGCTCTGTGCCGAAAATGCAATACCCCACAACACTGTCGCCGTGATCATGGCGACGGAACCCCAAAATTTTTTCATGCCGGTTATCTTTCCTGATTTTCCGGCACGATCGCACCATGCTGCCGGAGAACAGCCCTTACTTCATCCAATGGAGCATCGGCGACCGGACAATGATTTCTCAATGCGCATACCACATTGGCTCCGGCCGCCTGACCGGTGGCCATACAACTGGCTTGAATACGCAGACAACTGTTCGCCGGACGGTCACTGGAAACGATACGTCCGGCGGCCATCAGCTTTGACGCCCCCTGCGGGATCATTATCCGCCGGGGCACCTGCGGCCGGGTACCGGGAGTGATATCTTCCAGAATCAATCCCTTTTCCATATCGTGAATATCCACATAATAAAAACTGTAACACAGTGCATCATCAAAACTTCTGCCGCTCAAATAATCCTCTTTGGTCATGATATATTCACCGCAGATCCGGCGGCTCTCACGCACGCCGCACTCCGGAGCAAAACTGCGGATGGAGATTTTTTCCAACCCCTTCTGCTGTTTGAGAAATTTATACGCCCGCAACACCGAGGCGTGGGCGGCGCACTCCATGGCACTTTTCTGCGGACTGTCTGCCGCATTGATAAAGCCGATATGATTGCCGTTGGTGCCGCCGCGCTCAAGAAACAGAAAACTGCCCTTTTCCACCAGGTGCCGGAACCAGCCCAAATCTTTATAATGGATCATACCGGCCTTTTCCGCCTGAATAAAGGCGGCGGCCAGAGCCTTGCGGTCGATTTTTTCATAATCGATACCGTCAAGAACCACATTGGCACTGCCGGGTTGACAGACGGTATCCGCCATCACCTGATATCCGGCAAGTTTAGTCAGATTGCCATCCCCCGTACAATCGATCAGCATGGCGGCGGCAATGTCGTACAGACCATCTTTCGCGCACAGAGTAACCTGCCACATATCGGAAAATTCAACCACCTTGCCCAGCATCGTATGATAGGCGATCTCCACCCCGCACTCCAGCAACGCTTTTTCGGCAATACACGCAAAGATAAAAGGATTGATATCAACCTGATAACGCCACAGGGCATCGACCATTTCACGGGAAAAATCGGGAAGTTCCCGCCCTTCGGCACGCAAAGTTTCAGCGACCAATTCCCAGCCGATACCGGAAATCAACTGTTCGCCGAAGGCATCGAATAAGCCCGGCACAGCGATCCCGGCGGCGGTGATCGTACCGCCGGCAATGCCGTTTTTTTCCACCAGCAGCGTTTTTGCCCCCATGCGTCCGGCCTGAATGGCGGCACAAATCCCGGCCGGTCCGCAACCGGCGACCATTACATCATAGTTTTTCATAATATTGAATCTTTTCTGTCTCCTGCGTGATAACAAAAACGCCGGATCTATTTATAAGCCCAATACCGGCATACTCTTTTGCACAGTTTTACCGGTAAATACTTACCTCATTTTAAATATCTGTGATTCCCCGCTGAAACTTTTCTGTGTTCCATCCGGCAGCGTCACCGTTGTTCCGGAATTTTTCCGGTATTCGACCGTGACTGCGCCATGCAAAGTCGGCTGACGGAAACGGAAAAATTCCAAATCACCGGGTTTGGGTTCAACGATAAATTCTGCGAAACCAGCCCTGAGCGGCCGGATACCGCACAATCTGCGGGGAATGACATTGGCCGGAGCAGCTCCCCAGGCGTGATTCCAATCCTGATTCGGTTTGAGCTCATTGCTCCAGGCTTCCATAGTGATCGTCGAACCCTGATCGATCATTCCCAGCCATGAGCGTTCACCGCGCCGGGTCAGCAGATGCAAAGCGTGCTCATGCAAACCGCAGATAAAAGATGCATCAAGCACATATTGGGCGGCATAGACACTGCATGCCATGCCTTTGGCTTTGATAACTCCACCGAGTTTCGCCCAATCAGTTTGGTCTGCCACACCGAATGCCACCGGGAAAACCTGTGAGTGAAGTGCACTGTGTTCCGAACCGGTCCCATCAGTAAAAATGCCGTTTTTCATCATTTTCCGGCGGATGGAGGCCCGGAGTATTCCTGCGTTTTCCAGATACTTTTCATCGCCGTACAACCAGTGCATTGCCCGCAATGCTTCATACAAACAGCAATTGGGTACGGTCATGGCAGAAACAAATTCACACCCGTCCCTTTCCACCGGCGGCCAATCGACGATCGTGCGGACATTTTCCCCGTTTTTCATGTAATCGAATTTTTCCGGCAGCAGAGCATCGGCATCGCATCTTTCCATAAAGAGACACTCTGTCAGAGCTGATTTCCAGCGGGCAAGCTGTGAAGTATCTCCGGAATAAAGCACATAATCCCGCACAATGACCGGCATCAGCAGCCGCCACTCAATGGGCCAGGTCGGAGCAGTCAGCAGACGGCAGATGGTATTGGCGGCTTTGCCGTAATCAGCATCACAGCAAAAGTGGCCGAGCTGATTGATATAAGCATCACCCTCATACGGCAGCCGTTCCCGGTCGCCGTCGATGTAACACTCAAAAGCGTTGGTTGCTTTTATGGAATATTTGCAAAACTCCCAAACTTCATTGAGAGCCGCCGAAGAACTCACAAATTCCGCCGCCTCATCATTGAATCCGCCGTAGTATGCCAGACGGCATGGCTGTACAGATGAAATATTACTGCCGGAAATTTCCACATAGCGGAAAGGCATTATTTCAACACCTTCCGGCGGCAGACACTTTTTCAACCCGGCATTGGGAGCCTGATGCGGCGGAAAAAGAATTTCCACAGAGTGCTTCCCGGCTTTTACCTCAACAGCTGTTTTGAAATATCTGCGGAACCCGCCGGGGGATGGATCTATCCGCCCCTCTTTCAGACATTCGCCCAATGCGATTTCAACAACCGTATTTCTTCCGGCAGTCAACTCTAAAATCAATCTGCCGAAAGCATCTTTGCCGAAATCAAAAAACCACTCATCATTCCCGGAACGGACCAACCGGGCAATTTCTTTGACCGAACTCATTTTATTTCTGAAAACCTTTTTTACTGCTATGACGGAAGAGGCTATTTCAAAAAAACATTGCAATGTTTATACCATTTAAAGAATATATCACCTGAAATGCGATTTGTCAAAAGCTACTGCTGATACAAAAACCGCCGGAGGCCAGGCCCGCGCGGCGTTTTTTCTGCGAAATAATGTTTCCGTAAATTGACTTGTCAAGATGACTTATTGAATTTTGAAGTGCAAACTTTTTTGAGTGGAATTTGCGATCCATGACCGAACGGTACTTTCAGTCTGATTTTCCACATGCCCGTCTGCCATCAGCAGATTCATCGAGCTGTTGCCGCTGTGTACCGGGCGCAGACTCATACTGCTGGTCGGATAAACCGAAGCAGAGAACCAAAGCAGATACTCCTGATTTTTATCGGCTGATTCCGGAGCAAAATCCTCATCACTCTGATTGTCGATCGTAGTATCGCCGGAATAGAGCAAACTGCTGGCATTACCCATCTTTCCGGCCTTCTGCATGGACCAGAGAAATGCCCATAAGCCGGTGTCATTGACCACATAATTACCCTGCCAGCCATACGCATTTATCCCATAGCCGATAGTGCGGCTCAATTTATCGCGCAACGCCTTATCAGTTGCCAGATCACCGCTGCCTGAAGAAGAAAGAGCAGACATTGCTTTACTGTCCATCTGCGGAGCTGACGGACAAACCCAGATG
>JAFVZS010000043.1 GCA_017508015.1 Lentisphaeria bacterium | reverse complement strand
GCCGGGATCGTCGGTCTGGTAACGCAAGTACTCAATCCCCAACCGGTGATCATCACCACGCCGCCGGTACACCGGCCGGCCGTGATCCACCACCGGCAACCGGCACCGAAACCCCGGCAGATCCACTACCGGCAACCGGCTAAACCGCACCGTCAGGCTCCCCGTCACCGCGGCGGGAACCGGTAAAGGTCGCTCCGGCAGTATCCGGAGTGCCGTCGGCAGTTTCAAAACTCCACTTGAAAACCGGCTCAATGGCCGACAGCATAAGAGTTTGGCACAACAAAGCCAAAACAGCATAACACTTCACAGTAAACTTCATTATTTACTCCCCGTTTTTGATGAAAATCTTATTACAGATGATATACTATAGCACTGCAGATACACTATTTGAATAGCAATATATTCTTTTTGACATTATTCAAATATAACTTCCAACATATCCGGCTTGCCGTGATACGACGGGGCATAGATTTTCCCCGGAGCATCATCCGCACTCCACCACTCCCCGAATAAAGGTGCTATTGATGAGGAATAAACCAGTTTGATTTCCACATATTTGCCCCGCAAATCCGCCGGGATCAGCCATTGGTAAGGTGCGGTCAGCCGGATTCCGGCACATGAACCATCAAGATAAAGGGTAACATCACCCGGCGGAGTGTGATTTTCAGTTTTGATTTTCAATGCGGTTTCCGGAATGTATATCCGGGCCTTTTGTTCAACTTTTCCGGTGTAACCGGGCAGAGTTCCGGAATCGAGCAGTATCGCTGACGGCAGATAGGGGAAATCTTCCATGCGGTCACTCAATGCAAATGAGTGCTTTCCGGCGGCAACTTCACCCAGATCGGCCATGCGGTACAAAGCATTGAAACTTGCCGGCAATCCGGCACACGGCAGATCGGCGGTCACATTTTTGCCATCGACTGTTATTTCAGAACTTCCGGCATAATCACGCAAAGCCAGAAACAGTTTCTGCGGCCCGGATAAACTGACTTGGGCATGACCATTTGAATCAAATTTCAGACGCATGACGTGGGCATGGTCAAAACTCAACTGCCAGCCGGGAAATTCCACCACCCCGAAACGGGATAACCTGAATCCGTGCTGCACATTATTGCGGTGCAGAACCAACTCTCTATCCCGGCCGGACATATCGATCACCAAAATCGTACCGTCTGCATAACGGCGGATAAAAATATCGTTGACCAAGGCCCCGTCAGGATAATGCACCGTGCCTGACAGCTGGAATTTTGCTCCCAGTCTTTCCAGAATCAGTGCGGCCGACCACGCTGAAGTGTTATTTATTTCCTCAACCACCGGATGCCACTGATGACCGCAATTGAATACCAGCTGCACATCATCCGGGATCGGCTCCTCTGCACCGATCAATTTCCAGCTGATCTGCCGTGAGACAAAAATCCGCAACAATCCCGGCAGATCAGGAGCATTAACAGAATATCTGACCGCCACGTCATAACGTCTCTTTCTACCGGCCAATTCCGCCGCACGGCGGGCCATTTTGCTCCATGCTTCAAAGGCGGCAAGATGCGGTATATCCCACGAAAAGGAGTCGTAATACTCCTTTTTGATACTGTTTCCACGAGGATCCATGGCCGCCAGCCCCAGACAGTAGTGGTCAATGCCGAATGCTCCGGCCAGAAAGATTACCTGCTGCAATTTGGCAAAATCGATATCGCATTTGCAACAGCCGAAAAGTTCCGCAAACCCTCCGTGATTGCCCTGCTGCTCAATAGCATAAAGTGCGGTTGAATAGGTGAGAAATTCAAAAGCATCTATATTGGTATCACACAATATATCATCCATGCCCGGCAGTTTCATGCCGCTTAAAACGGTCAGGATATCCCCGTTGCAAAGACGGGAACCGACAGTACTGTATTCATTCATCAGGTGTCCGGTCAAAACGATACCGTGATTCGTACACCATGACTGGATGCGGTCGATATAAGTACTCCGGAAACGCCGGGCCAGCAGCGAAGCACAAGCCGTCGGATAGAAATATTTATCGCCCCGCAGACCATCAGCGATATCGGCGAACAGATCACTTCCGGTCAATTCTTTGTAGTCATTTTCCAAGCCGTCATAGTACCCCATGAAAAAGAGCGGTATCTCCTCGACCGGCGGCTTGAAAAAGGAAATATCCGGCTCATCAGTGAAAATACCTTTGATCAAAGTGCCGAAGTAACGGCCGAGCCTCTGATAATAACGCTCATGGGTCAAGGCGATGAAACGGTCAACTGCCGACGGATCCATTACATTGGTATAACAGGGATTGTTTTTGATTGCGACTTCAATTTTTCCCTCACCGCGGTAAGCACTGATGAATTTAGCGGCGAATTCCGGATTTTCCAGCGGGACACGATTGGCACAACTGCCGCTGGGCCAATTGAATTCATCGTAGAGCCAGATGCCTTTGAATCCGAGTTTTTCCGCTTCGGCACAAATCATTTCCACCGTGTCAAAATATTCGTCAGACAGATACTCCAATTCACAGCCGCTGCGGGGATAAATCATATATTGTTCTATACCGGCATTGCGGTAGGCGGTCAATATTTTAACGATTTCATCATGCGACGGCCGGCCGGTAATGGCCCCCATCGGAATCAATGGATTGATCCTGCTCATAATTTCATTCCCTGTTATTGTCCCAAATCTTGTGAAATTCAAGAATGAGTTTGTAAACACTCCTTCTTTAACGTATAAAACATATCACGTAAGTCGTGATTTGTCAACCGGGCCTACACGGGTTTGATCCAACCGGCTTGTCTGGGCGTAGCTTTACGCGAAGACAGATGGATGCAGTGCGAGGTAAGGTCGCAGGTCTATCAAGGCGGATGAGCAGGAGTGTACTACCGTACTCGACTGCGAAAACGTCCGCAGATAGGCCAAGAGATTACCCGCAATGCGCCGCCTTGTCACGGCGTAGTGTAAACGAAGCCGGAAGGTTTGATTTTTCACAAAAAATAAGACCATAACCATTCCCTCAAGTTGATTGATTTTATATCAAAAATAACCCTATATAAAACGAATCACCAATCTTTTTTGTAAAAAACCAGAAATTTTTAGAAATTTGTAAATTTGTTAAAATAATTAGGAATTCCTTATCGTTATATGGTTGGAAGCACTCAAAAGGAGCTGCTGAAAAAAAGCAACCTGTTAACAGAAAGGAAAATTACTATGAAAAAGACAGCCAAAGTTATGATGCTCGCCGCCGTAATGGTCATCGGAACCGCCGCATTCGCCGGTCCGCGCGGAGGCCACCGCCACCACAAACGTGACGGTCTGGAAGTGGCCGCCGGGATCGTCGGTCTGGTAACGCAAGTACTCAATCCCCAACCGGTGATCATCACCACGCCGCCGGTACACCGGCCGGCCGTGATCCACCACCGGCAACCGGCACCGAAACCCCGGCAGATCCACTACCGGCAACCGGCT
>JAFVZS010000042.1 GCA_017508015.1 Lentisphaeria bacterium | reverse complement strand
TTGCTGAAAATTGCGGCAGCAACCGTTTTGCCGTTTCAGTCGAAAATGTCAACCGTTTTGCCATTTATCTTGCTCCGCAAATGGGAGATATTCAAAAACCATTCACTGTCGATTGCGGTGCCGGTCGGAAATACACACTTCAACCGGAAATGCTCAGCCAACCGGAAACAGATTACTGTGCCAGAATCATCATCGATTTGAATTGATCTGCATGCAATTCAAAAAAGCAGATTCGTTGCCATACATATAAAATTAAATACAAAAAAACTGCATTTATTTTTTGTAACACCTCTTGAGTTTTCCGCAAATTCATTTAGATTGGATTTCAGCGAACAAAATTCACAGAGGTAATTATGGATATCGTTTTCCGAAACAGCAAGCAGCTGCCGCTTGCAACATCACTGACTGCACGCAAGTTCGGCATGGATAACATCCGGGTTCCGGAAAGTGCACAGTTGAGTTCAAAATTATGCATGGCGATTCTCCGGCACGATAACAGTGAAGTCAAAGAATTCATCCGGCAGGGAGCACTCATTGATTATCAGGATGAACCGGATGGCTGGACTCCTCTGATTTACAGCATTTATTACGGCAACCGGCACGCCAGAGAAATTCTGTTCTCTCTCGATGCAGATATCAATCTGACAGATTTTGCCAACCGCACCGCTCTGATGTTCGCCGCCATCGCCGGAGATTCCGGATTGCTCAAAGAACTTTTACAGCGCGGAGCCAAAGCAGATGCAACCGACCATCAAGGCAAAACCGCATTGGATTTCGCCCGGGAATACCGCCGGGAAGAGTGTGTGAAATTTCTCGAAAATATCACCAAATAACAACACGAAGGCAGCAAAAATGTCTGAAAAAAGTAAAAAACTCGGAGTATTCGCCCTTGCCGCACTGGTAATCAGTGCCATGATCGGCGGCGGCATATTCAGTATGCCGCAAAACATCGCTCAGGGAGCATCGGTAATGGCGGTGATCGCCGCCTGGGTGATCTCCGGAATCGGAATATTCTTTCTGGCCAGCACCTTCCGGATCCTCGCAGAGATCCAGCCGGATGCCACCGCCGGTATTTACGCATACTCCCGGATCGGCTTCGGAAAATTTGCCGGGTTCCAAATCGCCTGGGCCTACTGGCTGTGCAATATTTTCGGCAATGTCGCCTACGCCGTACTGCTCATGGATGCAATGAATTATTTCTTTCCCGGCACTTTCACCGGCGGCAACAATCTCTGGTCGGTCATCGGCGGCTCTCTGGTCATCTGGTTGATGAATTTTGCCGTATTACGCGGAACCAGACAGGCCGCCGGAATCAATACCGTCGGCACGATCTGCAAACTTATTCCGCTGGCAATATTCATTGTGGTCATGATTTTTGTC
The DNA here is from genome assembly GCA_017508015.1 of Lentisphaeria bacterium. Lineage (GTDB taxonomy): Bacteria > Verrucomicrobiota > Lentisphaeria > Victivallales > Victivallaceae > UBA1784. The sequence continues at coordinate 46,140 of JAFVZS010000042.1, read as the reverse complement.
TTCCGCTGGAAAACCTTTTCCACCGATATGTTCGGCACCGAAACCATTCCGGCCCTTGAACTTAAACCGCTGGGCAGTTTTCTCGGTCAGATCAAATCAACAATGATGGTGACCTTATGGGCATTCATCGGTATCGAAGGTGCTGTCGTTATCTCCGCCGGAGCAGAAAGCCAACAGGCTGTCGGAAGGGCTACCATGATCGGTTTCCTCGGATGCCTGAGCATATATATTCTTCTTTCACTGCTGCCTTTCGGCCGCATGACTCAAGGCGAATTGGCCGCATTGAATAATCCTTCAACCGCCGAACTGCTGCAAAACGCCGTTCACGGCAAGTGGGGCGGTGTGCTGATGAATCTCGGCGTGATCATCGCCCTGCTGACCAGCTGGCTGGCTTTCACCATCATGATCGCCCAGATACCTTATGCCGCAGCAAAAGATGGCACTTTCCCCGGAATTTTCGCCCACGAAAATCATTGCGGCGCCCCGGATGTATCCCTCTTTGTCACCAGTGCCATCATGCAATTGACCATGATCATGGTATACTTCGCCAATAACGCCTGGAATACCATGCTCAGCATCACCAGTGTCATGATCCTGCCGCCTTACTTCGGCTGCACTCTCTACCTCTGGAAACGCTGCGCCGCAAAAAACTATCCGGCAACCGCATCGGTCAAACTGGGATTCGCAACCCTTTGCGGTGTCGCCGGGTCTATCTACGCACTGTGGATGATCTACGCCGCCGGACTGGAATATCTGGCCATGGCCTTTATTTTTCTGGCACTGGGAATTCCGGTTTTCATCTGGGCCCAGAAAAATGCCGGAACCGGTGAAAAACAGAAGTTATTCACCGGGATCGAATTGGCCAGTGCCATCCTGATCGTCCTCATCGCCCTGTTGGCAATCATCGCTGCTGTTACCGGGAAACTTTCACTGTAAAGGAGTTTTATCATGAGCAACCGCAAAGTACTGATCATTGAAGACCGCACTGTAACTGACAGCAATGTAATGAGTTCAGCCATCAACACGCTCTGCCGCACCCTCGGCAAAAGTGAATACTTCATCCTCCGGGCCGCCTCCTACGCCGAAGCCATGCCGCTGGTTGAAACTGATATGGATATCGATGCCATTTTGCTGGCCGCCGATCCGGATGACGACAAACGCCCGGTCGCCGAAATGGAAATTTTGCTGAATTCCATCTCCCAATGGCAGCATGGAGTACCGCTTTTCATGCTCTCCGACCGGGAAAGTGCGGCCAAACACATTTCCGCAAAACTGATGGCTCACTCCACGGAATTCATCTGGATCTTTGAAGACAGTCCGGTATTTATCGCCGGCAGGATCATCGCCGCGGTGGAAAGATTCCGCAGTAAACTTCTCCCGCCTCTGATGCGGGCAATCTGGGAATACAATGAAAAAAATCTCGAATACTCCTGGGCGGCCCCCGGACATCAGGGCGGACGGGGATTCACCAAATCTCAAGCCGGAAAAAAATTCTATGATTTCTACGGGGAAAATCTCTTCCGCACTGATACCGGCATCGAAAGATCAAGTATCGGTTCCCTGCTCGACCATACCGGAGCTTTCGGCAAAAGTGAAAAATTTGCCGCCAAAGTATTTGGTGCAGATATCTCTTTTTCCGGCATCGTCGGCACTTCCGGCTCCAACCGCTCCATCATGCAGGCTTGCCTCACTGAAGGCGATCTGGCGATCTGCGACCGTAATTGTCACAAATCCATCGAACAGGGATTGATCAACACCGGAGCGATTCCGATCTATTTGAAACCTACCCGGAACCGCTACGGGATCATCGGACCGATACTGCCATCCGAAATGACTCCCAAAGCCATCGAAGAAAAAGCCGCCGGGATACCATTCAAAATCACCGGAGACAAACGGGCATATTCCGTAGTGACCAACTGCACCTACGACGGCCTTTGCTACAATGCTGAAGAAGTGGAAAATACCCTTTCTCAATCAGTGGACCGCATACACTTCGATGAGGCATGGTACGCTTATGCCAGATTCAACAAAATTTACGGAAAGCATTTCGCCATGCGGGGATGTGCCAAAGATCATCACGGAGCGACCATCTTTGCCACTCACTCCACTCACAAACTGCTGACCGCCTTGTCACAAGCCAGTTATTTACACATGCGCAAAGGCAGAAAGTCTCCGGATTTCGATCAGCTCAATCAGGGATATATGCTCAATGCCTCGACCTCCCCGCTCTATGCAATTTGCAGTTCCAATGATGTAGCAGTAAAGATGATGGCCGACAACGGCAACGCTCTCACCACTCAGGTGATCGAAGAAGCCGTGGATTTCCGTCAGGCTCTGGCCCGCCTTGAAAGAGAATTCAATGAATCCGGTTCATGGTTTTTCAAAGTCTGGAATCCGCCGAAAGTCACTGACCGGAAAAGCGGCAAGGTCTACGATTTTGCCGATGCTCCACCCGAATTGCTGGTCAACGATCAGCAGTGCTGGCATCTGCGGCCGGATGATACATGGCACGGATTTAAAAATCTGCCGGATGATGCATGGGTCATGCTCGATCCGATCAAAGTCAGTATCCTTTCCCCCGGCATGGGAGATGACGGCAACATCCTGCCCGATGGAGTACCGGCGGCCCTGGTTTCGAGTTTCATCTACAATGCCGGTATCGTGCCGACCAGAACGACTGATTTCCAACTGATGTTTCTCTTTTCCATCGGCATCACCCGCGGCAAATGGGCCACGCTGCTCAATGCGCTTTTGCGGTTCAAAGAGTTGTATGACCGCGACACTCCAATGGATGAAATTTTCCCGGAATTGGTTCAGGCGCATCCGGAAAAATACGCCTCGACAGGCATCCGTACTCTGGGCGAAAAAATGTTCAACTATTTGAAACAATTCCGCCCGGACTCCAAACTCAATGCCGCATTTGAAACCCTGCCGGTTCCGGCAATGACTCCCAGACAGGCCTATATGGAACTGGTAAGAGGCAATACCGAATTGGTCCCCGCAGATCGCCTCGCCGGAAGGATTGCCGCCAATGCCCTGATCCCCTACCCTCCGGGCATACCGATGGTGATTTCCGGAGAAAGATTCGGCGGCCCGGACAACCCGCATATGGCTTATCTGAAGTCACTTGCCGCATGGGATAAACAATTCCCCGGTTTTGAGCATGTCACCGAAGGAGCTTCTGTTATCGACGGAATATATCACATCGCCTGTATCGCTTCAGAATAAATCAAACGGTTCCGGCCGTTTTTTCCAGCCCCCACACCCACGGGGCGGCATCAAGGCTTCTCCCCGGAGCCGCCGCCCCGTTTCTTATTATTTTAAATTTTCATAAAAAAAGCTCTCACAGGTTGATATCTGAAAATAAAAGAGATATATTATATAAGAAAGCGATTTCAGAAACTGACTTTTTTTGCAATTGCCGCTGAAAAGTCTTTATATTTTTTACAAAATCAACCGGAGGCTTGCAATCACATGAGCAGAGAAGCATTTGCCAACGAATTGTACAATATCATTCAGGAATCCGGCATACGCAAGACGATCATCGCTCAGGCTCTCGGCATGTCTTCGTCGGCCTTGTCACAATTCATCCACGGCACCGCCCTTCCGCGCCCGGAACAACTCAACGAAATACTGCTGTTGCTGTGCGTACCGGATACCGGATGCGCCACACTTCACCGTCTTTTGAATCTTGCAATCGAAGAGGCCGGTGAAAATTGGGAGGCTGAAACCATCGACTGGGATGAACAGACCGCCGCCGATGACGATGAAAACGGTGACGATCAGGAGCAGAATGATCAAAAAAATTTCAACAAACTTTTCAAGGAGTATGACGATGAGCTCCGGCAGGCTCCGCTGATCTTTGCCGAATTGAACGAAACAGGCATTCCCATTGTCGATTTGTTTACCCTCAACGGTATGGATAAGGGGATGAATCTTTATGAATATGCCATGCTCAATGTCCATGATACTGCGATCCGGGATTACGGTTCCCTCGGCTCACCGGTGATCATCAAAACCGCCGGCTGCCTCGTCGGTTTGAACTATCCCGGCCCGGTGCAGCTGGTAGTTTCACAGGATACACCGCACTCCTTTTCGGCACTCACTCTGGAAGCATACACCGATGGCTCTTATCAGGTGATCCTTCACGAAGGAGAACGGGATTTCAACCATTTGGAATCGTTGTTTTCCAAACCGCGCCGCAACGTTTCACGGAAAAAGAAGTGGGATGCCACCGTGCTGGAATTTACAATCACCCCGTTGCATATCGACGGAAATGCCGGGAGATGATCGATAATGAAATTGTCTTGCGCCTGTGGAATATTCATCGGTTTCATCCTCGCTGTCGCACTCGGCGGAGCAGTTTTTTATTACTTCTACCTCAAGGACAAACCGGAAATAAAAGCCCAAGGGGTGGAACAAATCGAAAGCAAATGGGAACAAACCAAAGAATCCGGTGACCGGGTTCTTGAAAAAATCAAAGTGTTTTGAGAAAGTACATTCAATTATCATGAATATCTGGTTTATCGTTGTCATCCTCGCCGCATTGCAGGGTATTGCAGAATTTCTGCCCATAAGTTCATCCGGACATCTGGCAGTACTCAGTTCACTATTCGATCTTCCGGAAAATGAAGGAGCCGCATTCAGCATCGTACTCCATGCCGGATCTCTGCTGGCAATCGTTGCCTTTTACTTCAGAACTCTTCTGGGATTTCTCAAAAAAGATCAGCTGCATTTGCTCGGCATGGTGATCACCGGTTCCATTCCGGCCGGTATCGCCGGTATCATTTTGAAAAAAACCGGGCTGGCTCAGGAGTTATTCGGCGATATGCTCTCTGTTGCCATGGGTTTTCTCATCACCGCATCAATACTGCGCCTGACCGGCAAGGAAAAACTCCGTTCACACAGCAATACTGAACTGAAAGAGATCACTTTGCGCCAGTCACTGACAGTGGGATTCGCTCGGGCATTCGCCATTATCCCCGGCGTATCCCGCTCCGGCAGTACCATTGCCGCCGGGATTCTTTCCGGCATCCGTTTTGAATCGGCGGCGACCTTTTCTTTTCTGCTGGCTCTGCCGGCGATCGCCGGTGCAACTTTACTGGAAATCATTGATCTGGCAGACAGTGGATTTCAACTCGGCCGCTTCTCTGCCGGACAATTGTTTCTGGGGTTTGCGATCTCTGCAACAGTAAGTTTCGCCAGTTTGGGCTTGCTGATCAAATTGATCAAAAAGCGCAAACTTTCTTATTTCTCATGGTACTTGTTTCTGCTCGGAGCATCAATCATGGTGTGGCAGATAATCTCTTTAAGCAAAGGCTGATCTGTTTATGAAAAAATTATACTTTATCGGCAGCGGAAAAATGGCCGCCGCCATTGCCGGGGGACTGGTGAAATCCGGTTGTTTCCATCCCGGAGAGTTGGGGGCTTTTGACCCGGACGCCAATGCTGCAAAACTTTTTTCTTCCGCCAGCGGCATTGAAGTTGATACAACCGATCCGGCAAAAAAAATCGCCGGAGCGGAAAATATTCTGGTGGCAGTAAAACCGCAAGTGATCGGTGCCGCATTGATGCCTTATCAGGCTCTGCTCAAGGATAAACTTATCATCTCCATTGCCGCCGGTATATCAATTGCCCGCCTGCAGGAAATCACCGGAGCAGCCCGGATCATCAGAGTTATGCCCAATACTCCGGCTCTGGTCGGCAGAGGAGCTTCCGGCTATGCGGCAAGCGAATCAGTCACAATTGAGGAAAAAGCTCTGGCCGGACAAATACTTTCTTCATTCGGCATTGCCATGGAACTGAAAGAAAATGATCTTGATGCAGTGACAGCTCTTTCCGGCAGCGGACCGGCCTATGTTTTTGAATTCATTCAGGCTCTGGCAGACGGCGGAGTTGCCGAAGGACTGCCCCGGAACACTGCTTTGCAGCTCGCCGCCCAGACGGTGATCGGAGCAGCTGAAATGGTCCTTCAGACCGGAATCCACCCGACCACATTGAAAGATCAGGTCACCAGTCCGGGAGGAACCACATCAAGAGCATTGGAAGTGCTTGCCGCCCAAGCTTTTTCCGGAACAGTCATCAAAGCGGTACGGGCCGCCGCTGAACGTTCCAGAGAATTAGGAAAGAATTGAATCATGAAAAATATTCCCATTCCCGAAGCCTCTCTGTCAGTGGTGATGCCGGTCTACAATGAGGAGGCGACCATCTGTGAAATCGTTTCCCTCGTACTGGCCCGTCCGGAAGTCGGCGAATTGCTCATTATCGATGACGCTTCCAAAGACGGCAGCTGGCAGGCACTGCAAAAATTCCGGGATGACCCGCGGGTAAAACTGCTTCAGCAGGAAGTCAACCACGGTAAAGGTGCCGCAATCATCCGGGGATTTGCCGCCGCTTCAAAAGATTACGTGATTGTTCAGGATGCCGACTTTGAATACACTCCGGAAGATTATCCGCAAGTTATCCAGCCGCTGGTCAACGGTAAAGCCGATGCGGTGTACGGAGCAAGATTCATGAATTCCCCCGGTCAGGTGCGTTATTTCCGGCATGAAATGGGAAATAAGTTTCTCACATTCTTATCCAATGTTTTTTCCGATATCCATCTGTCGGATATGGAGACCTGCTACAAGGCATTCCGCAGAGAGGTCATTCAAAACCTGAAGCTTACTTCCGAGCGTTTCGGCATCGAAGTGGAATTGACCGCCAAGCTGGCACGTTCCCGCAAGTTGAGAATTTGGGAAGTGCCAATCTCCTACCAGCCGCGCCGTTACGATGAAGGTAAAAAAATCGGCTGGAAGGATGGTTTTGCAGCTTTGTGGCACATTATCCGTTTCAACTGCTTTTCCAGCGATGAAAAAAGTTTCCGCCGTCCCTGGGAAGAAGTTCTGAAAAAACCGGAAAAAAACCTTGATTAATCGGCGGTTTTGAATTATCTTATGTAGATGTCATTTTTTATCGGTCAACAATCAACCATTGATTATTAAAAAAAAGGAACAACAAAAATGAGTAAGATCTCTCCGTTGCAGGAGGCACGTGCCGCCTATGCCCCGAAACTCCCCGCCGCTTTGCAGAAAGGCGCAGCCGTCTGCGTTCAGGAAGGCGGAGCCACCACCGCAGTTGCCGATGTCGAAAAGATTCAAGCTCTCTTCAAAAGCACTTTCGGCAGCCCGGTGCTGACCTTTGCTCCCGGTTGCGGTGAGAAAAAAGCTGCGATCAATGTCGGCGTGATCCTTTCCGGCGGACAGGCCCCCGGCGGACACAACGTTATCGCCGGTCTTTTTGACGGCCTCAAATCTCTGAATGAAAACAGCCGCCTTTTCGGATTCCTCAAAGGCCCCGATGGTCTGGTCAAAGGTGAATTCATGGAATTGACCGCTGACATCATCGATGCTTACCGCAATACCGGCGGTTTTGATATGATCGGTTCCGGACGCACCAAACTGGAAACCGAAGAGCAGTTTGAAGCTGCCAAAGCCAACTGCGAAAAAGCCGGTATTTCCGCGCTGGTCATCATCGGCGGTGATGACTCCAATACCAACGCCTGCGTGCTGGCGGAATACTTCAAAAGCAACAATGTCGGAATTCAGGTCATCGGCTGCCCCAAAACCATCGACGGCGACCTCAAAAATGAGTGGATCGAAGCCAGTTTCGGTTTCGATACCGCCTGCCGGGTGTACAGCGAATTGATCGGTAATATCGGCCGCGATGCCAATTCTGCAAAAAAATATTGGCACTTCATCAAATTGATGGGCCGTTCCGCTTCACATATCGCTTTGGAATGCGCTCTGCAGACCCAGCCCAATGCTGCAATCATTTCTGAAGAAGTCGCGGCCAAAAAAATGACCCTTGGCCAAATCGTTGATGATCTCGCCGCCATCGTCGCCGGCAGAGCCGCTATCGGCATGAATTTCGGTGTCGCCCTCATCCCGGAAGGTCTGGTCGAATTCATCCCGGAAATCAAAGTTCTTATCGCCGAACTCAACGACCTGCTGGCGGAAAATGCCGAAGCTGTTGAAGCGATGGATAAAAATGAAAAGGTCGCCTTTGCCGCCGGAAAACTCTCTGCTGAATCCGCCAAAGTTTTCGCTTCACTGCCCGCCGGTATCCAGATGCAGCTCTGCAATGACCGCGACCCCCACGGCAACGTGCAGGTCTCTTTGATCGAAACCGAAAAAATGCTCGCCGAAATGGTCGGCACCAAACTGAAAGCCATGAAGGCCGCCGGTACTTACAAAGGTAAATTTGCCACCCAGACCCACTTTTTCGGCTATGAAGGCCGTTGCGCGGCTCCTTCCAACTACGATGCCGACTACTGTTACAGCCTCGGTTACAATGCAGCGGCATTGATCGGAGCCGGACGTACCGGTTACATGTCAAGTGTCCGCAATACCATCAAACCGGCAGCAGAATGGATCGCCGGAGGTATTCCGATCACCATGATGCTCAATATGGAACGCCGTCACGGTGCCGATAAACCGGTTATCCGCAAAGCTCTGGTCGAACTGGATGGCGCACCATTCAAAGAATTCGCCGCCAAACGTGCACTGTGGGCCAAAGAGACCAGTTTTGTCTATCCCGGTCCGATCCAGTATTTCGGTCCTTCCTGCGTCTGTGACCTGGTCACCAAAACTTTGACTCTGGAAAAAGGCGGCTCGATCTGAAAATGAGTTCTGAAATCGACATCAAATATGTTGCCGATCTCGCCCGGCTCGATCTCTCTGCTGAACAAGCCGAAAAGCTTCAGCAGGAGCTCGGCCGTGTGGTCGAATACATCGCTGAACTCGGCGAAGTTGACGTCACCGGTGTCGAACCCACCGCTCATGCGGCACAATTGACCAACGTCTGGCGGCAGGATGAAGCCAAAAGTTCCTTCCCCAGAGAGGTCATGCTGGCCAATGCTCCGGGAATCGTTCACGGCGATCTGATCAAAGTGCCGCGGGTTCTGCCCAGTGAGGAGGAATAAATAATGGATTTGAAAAAATCAACCATTCACGCCTTGAGCCGAAATCTCAAAGACGGCGTTTTTTCCTCGGAAGAACTCTGCCGGGAATATCTGAAAAATATCGACAACCGCGACAGTGAAATCGGTGCCTTCCTGGAAATCGACCGGGAAAATATGCTAAATGCCGCAAAAGCCGCCGACATCCGGCGTCAGAATGGCCAAGCCCTCGGGGATTTTGACGGCATTCCGATTGCGGTAAAAGACAATATCTGCGTCAGAGGTGAACGCTGTTCATGCGCTTCCAAACTGCTTGAGCCGGTAAAGTCACCGTACGATGCAACCGCCGTTGAATTGCTGAAAAAACAGGGATTCATCCCTTTCGGCAGATTGAATATGGATGAGTTTGCCATGGGATCAAGCTGTGAAAACAGTGCATTCAAGCAAACAAAAAATCCTCTGGATACTTCCCGGGTCCCAGGCGGTTCATCCGGTGGTTCTGCCGCCTGTATCGCCGCAGATTTCGCTCCGGCAGCCCTCGGATCAGATACCGGCGGCTCCATCCGTCAGCCGGCGGCATTTTGCGGTGTTGTCGGAGTAAAACCGACTTACGGCAGAGTTTCCCGATACGGTTTGGTGGCGTTTGCTTCCAGCCTGGATCAAATCGGCCCATTGTGCAATGATGCTGAAGATGCCGGAATCATTCTCGATGCGATTTCCGGCTTTGATCCGCATGACTCGACGACTTTACCCGATCCTGCCGGCGGTTATGCCGATGCGGCCCGCAAAGGAGCGGCCTCCGGTTCTTTGACCGGATTGAAATTCGGTTTGCCCAAAGAGTATTTCAGCGGCGGGTTAAGCGATGCGGTTGCCAAAGTGATGGATGAAACAATCGCCAAAATCAAAGCTCTCGGCGGTGAAATCGTTGAAGTATCCCTGCCCCATACCAAATATGCCGTGGCGGTGTATTACATCATTGCCACCGCAGAAGCCAGTGCCAACCTCGCCCGCTTTGACGGTATCCGTTACGGCAGCCGTCAGGAGGCAAATGGTCTGGTAGATACCTATTATAAATCACGGGGAGCCGGTTTCGGTGATGAGGTCAAACGGCGGATACTGTTGGGCACTTATGTGCTTTCCAGCGGATATTACGATGCCTATTACCTGCGTGCCCAGCGGGTACGCACTCTGATAAGCCGCGACTTTGAAGAGGCATTCAAGCAATGCGATCTGCTGTTGACTCCGGTCACACCGCAAGTGGCATTCAAATTCAATGAAAAAAGCGACTCGCTTCAGATGTATCTGTCTGATATTTTCACCATCGCGCTCAACTTATCCGGTCACTGCGGGATCAGTATCCCCGCCGGTATCGATGAAGCGACCAAAATGCCGGTTGCGGCCCAGCTTATGGCTCCGGCACTCGGTGAAAAAGTCATGCTTGAAGCTGCCGCGGCTTTTATGAAGTAATTATGGTAATCCTCGGTATAGACCCGGCGATCCGGACCACCGGATACGGAGTGATAAAAGTCGATCCATCCGCCGGTGACGGCATGGAAATTCTTGATTGCGGAGTCATCTGCAACAAGCCTTCCATGCCGCATACTGAGTGTTTGCGCCGTCTGCACGGCGGCATTTGTGAATTGATTTCACTTTATTCACCGGATTGTGCCGTTTTGGAAGAGCCTTTTCTCGGACGGAACGCCAAAACCGCAATTATTCTCGGTATGGCCCGCGGCGGTATACTGACTGCGCTGGCCAATTGTCAAATTCCCGCTTACGCCTATGCGCCCAGCGTGGCCAAGCGCGCCGCGACCGGCTGCGGAAGTGCCGATAAAAAACAGATCGCCTTTATTCTGGCGGCCGAATTCGGCATTGAAACAGAAAAAATACCGTTGGACAGTACCGATGCTCTGGCATTGGCGATGTGTCATATTCAGCGGTTGCGTTTCCCTGATTTTAATGGCATTGGAAAGAGTCTCTGATGGCGAGCGACTTTCATACCCACAATCCGGATACAGAAGTACGGGCATTGATCTCTTCATCGATACCTCTGCCCGGCAGATTCACTTCATTGGAATTCCACCCCTGGCAGCTTCCGGAAATATTCGATTCGCAAATTTTACCGTCGCCGGATCTTTTACCGGATTTTGCCGCCCTGGGAGAAATCGGTATCGATAAACTCCGTGGACCGGGAAATGATATTCAACAGCACTATTTGCATGCCTTGCTGTCTCTTGCCGCAGATTGCCAGAAACCGGTGGTTATTCACTGTGTACACGCATTTCAGGAATTGTTTGCCGCATTAAAACATTTTTCCGGAATAAAAGTGATGCTTCACGGCTTCAACTCTTCGCCGGAAATGCTTGATGAGCTGTGGAAAAGGAATATTACCGTATCATTCAGCAGAAAAGCGACAGATAAAATTTCTCTGATGAATAAGCTCGGCAATGCCGGCGGCGCATACGGATTTGAGAGCGATGATGATCCGGAATGCAATGTAATGCAACTGCTGGACAAAGTAAAAACATTATTCAATATCAGAGATGTTGAAAAATTCACTGACCGGTGTTTTGCCGATTTTTTGGAGATTTGACTATGACTGAGCCGTTTGAAAGATTTTCCCGCACCGATTTGCTCTTTGGCAGTGATGCTTCAAGCATACTGGCTGTCAAGCGGGTGCTGGTCGTCGGAGTCGGTGGAGTCGGTGGATATGCCGCAGAGAATATCGCCCGCAGCGGAGTCGGAACTGTCGATCTGCTGGATGGCGACACGGTGGATATATCCAACTGCAACCGGCAGATCATCGCTTTAACTTCCACCATCGGCGAAGCCAAAGCACAAGTATTGGCAGCACGTTGTCAGGAAATCAACCCCGACGGCACATTCAATGCATTCAATACTTTTTTAAGAACTCCGGAAGATATCACCCTGATTCTGCAGAACAACTACGATTTTGTGGTCGATGCGATCGACGATGTACCGGTGAAAGTGGAACTTATCCGGCAGTTGAAACATTCCGGTATCCCATTTGTTTCAGCTATGGGCGCCGGTGGTAAAATCGATCCGGCACAAGTAAAAATTGCCGATTTAAGTAAAACTTGCGGCTGCCCGCTGGCCAGAGTCATGAGAGGAAAACTCAAAAGCCTCGGTATCAGCAAAGGAGTCTTGACCGTTTACTCCCCGGAATTGCCGCAACGCTCATTTTCAGAGAAGAAAATCGGCAGCATAAGCTACATGCCGGCAATATTCGGCTGTTTCTGCGCCGCAGCAGCGATCCGGCACATGCTCTCAAAGTGAGGTCATTATCAAACCGCTGATCACCAGCAGGATTCCAATTATTTTGGGAAGAGAACAGGATTCCTTGAGAATCAATACCCCGGCCAGCATACCGACCGGCAGACTCATCTGCCGGAATGCCTGAATATAGCAGACATTATCAACATGATTCATCGCCAGAAGCACCAATATGTAGGCAGATGCCGTAAAAATTCCGGCAATATACGGTGCATAAGAACGGGAGATCCGCATTAACTCCCGGCGTTCATTGCGGCTGAAAATCACAATCCAGAACATACCGAAAGTAATGAGCGCATCCGCTGCTCCCATATAAAATATGGCTTGCAGAATGGTATTTTTGAAATAAATCTGCTTCAAAATTTCCATATCCATGCTGTCAAAGATCGTATATCCGGTCGTGCCGATGCTTATCAGCAAAATCCAAAGCGACACTTTGGAAAAATAGGTTTTCAACTTGAAATCACGCCATTGCTGCAAAGGCATAATGATACATCCGGCAAAAACTGTCACCATTCCGGCGAAGGCACAATCGGACAAATCTTTACCGATACCGCAAAGAGAAGTAACTATCGCCGTCAATAAAACCGGCAAGGCCCTGCCCAGCGGATAAACCAGTGAAATATCTCCACAGCGATAACCTCTGGCCAGTGCCACAAAGTAAACCAAATTGAATAAAATACTTATGATCAGCAGCCTCCAGAATTTCAGCGGTATTGCAAAAAAATCCACCCCGCTGCAAAGCGCAAACGGCAGACAGAAAAGAGTTCCGGCGAATGCGGCCAAAAGAAAAAATGCCGCCGATGGACTCTCTTTCTTGCCAAGAAAATTCCATCCGGCATGCATGAAAACCGAAATAAATACCAAAATAAAAGCGGTAAATGTCATATTTTTTTATTCCCCTTGAATATGTTCGGCATAGAATGTAACACCATTGCTGTTTTTTTACAAGCTGAAAAAAAAATTTACTTGTAAAATTTCCCTATTTGTGCTATATTTCAGCAGGAGGAGCCGTTTTATGTGTCTGTCTTTTTTATCGATTTGTAAATATATTTGGCTGATAGTGCTGCTGCTTACCGGCATCTGGTGCATCGGCGCATTGTATTACACCGCAAGCTGGCACGATTTTCTTCCCCGGCTTCCCGGTTCGATCCTGTTTGGTGGGATCGTCATCGTTTTGATTTTTCTGGCAGTGCGCAGCAATATCGTATTTGCACTGGATCTGATGATCATCGAATTACTGGTGATCCACCATTTTTTACTGCTTACACCGCAGGATCAATTCCACAACACCCAATGGCAGATGCCATGGCAACAACGGCCATATATCACCTTCAACGGTTCGCTGGCAACACTCCACCATGTGCGGGATTTTCACTACCGGTCAACTGATGACTATGATAGCCGCTATCGTACTATTACTGTCGATATCAATAAAGTAATCCATGTGGATCTGGCCGTTTCTCACTGGGATAAACTTGAGGCGGTGGCACACACCATGCTCTCGTTTGTTTTTTCAGATGGACAACATGTGGCATTTTCCATGGAAACCAGACTGCCGCAGGGAGTTGAACAAAATGCCATCGCCGGATTATACAAACAATATGAATTGCTGCCGGTAATTGCTACCGAAAATGACCTCTACAAACTGCGGACCAATTACCGCAAGGAGGAATTATTTCTCTACCGCACCAATGCCACACCGGCTCAATCGCAACTGATATTGAAAAAACTGCTGCAATCAATTAATGAACAATATGCCGATCCGCAATTTTACAACACCATCACCCGGAATTGCACCACCTCTCTGGCCCCGATGCTGCGCTGGATAGAACCGTCTTTTTCCGGAGATATCCGTTTGCTGATCAATGGCTTTTCCGATAAACTGCTCTATGACCTGGGATTTCTTGCCCACCGTGACGGCGAATCTTTTGCCAGCTTGAAAGCACGGCGCAAAGTAAATTTATACCTCGACTGCGACAAAAATTATTCTGCGGCAATAAGAAAAAATCTCTGAATCCGCAGACCGGGATGCCGGATCACGAAAAATGAATTTTTATTCAGTGCTGTTTTTTCACTGCTTTTTCAAAAAATTCCCTGCCCAGATCAAAAACGCACACTTCCCGTTTATCCAGCAGCGGTCCGTGCCCGCCGGTAACCGTATGAAGCATACGCTTGCGTTTGACAGTCAAACTGTTGTAAGCAGCATAGGTAGAAGCCGGTGGGGTAAGCCGGTCGATAAAGCCAACCCCCATTACCACCGGACACTTGATCCGGGAAGCAAAATTCACCACATCAAAGTACGGCGAAACCGCGGCGGCCCCATCGGCAGTCAACGGAGATGCCAAAAGATCCGGCCAACCGGGTAAATGTCCTGCCGCCCTGCCGTGGTGATCACTCATGGCACTGGCTGTTGCCCAACAGAATTTCACATCCGGATTCAGCACTGCGGCAACAATGCTCTGGCAGCCGCCCAGACTGCCGCCCCAGACAGATAAATTGCCGTTGTATTGCGGCAAACTCTTAATAAAGTCCGCCGCGATAACTCCCCTGAGAAATATTTTCCGCATTGCATATTTTTGCGGATCGTCGGCTGAAATAAACTGATAATTTGCCACCTGCCGTTGAGCCGGAGCAAGCAGTTGCGAAAGACGTTCCGGAAAATTTTCCAATCCGTGAAAATTGAGATTGAATGCCGCCGCCTGAAGCTTACGGGCATCTTTGACAGCAATCTCCAACTCTCCGGAAACTTTACTGGCCCCCAGAAAACTCAACACACCCGGCAAACTGCCGCATCCGGCATTCCGCGGCATCGCCAAAAATCCGGAAGCTTCAATACCGTTGCGGGACAAATGCACATCAAATGCCGTGATATCCCCCGGCAAAAACTTTTCATCAACCGGTTTGCAGGAAGTCACCTGCAACTCACCGGCCTTGAGACGGGAAAGTTCGATCTGCCAGAATTCATCAAAATCTGCCGGACAACGGGTTCCCGGTACGATTTTTTCCGGTTCGACAGCCGCTCCGGCCAATGTTTCAAATGCTCTGCCATTGCGGTAACGCCCCTGCACTTTCAGCAGAATAAACCCCGGTTTGGAAGCGTGGATCATGATATCACCATGAAACTCCACCGGCAAAGAATCTTTTTCACCATCGTTTACAATATAAATCCCCCTGGCCCCGGGTACACTCTTAAAACAGATTTCCTCCCCGCAGAAATACACCGCACTTTTACGGGATGCCCGTACCGGAAAACACCCTGCTTTTACCATTTCACGCCTCCAGCTTACGGCAGATTTCCACCAGTTTCTCCGCAGAATAATACCAGAAATTTTTCTCAAAATCTGCTGAAAACGCGGCAGCATGAGGCGAAAAAATGACCCGGTCACACTTCAACAGCGGATTATCTGCAACCGGCGGTTCATCACACAGCACATCCAGTGCCGCCCCACCGAGTTTGCCGGATGTCAAGGCATTGAATAACGCCGTTTCATCAATCACCTCTCCTCTGGAAGTATTGACCAGCAATGCCCCGTCTTTCATTATATTGAATTTCTCTTCACTCATTAAATTCCGGGTGTCTTCGGATAAAGGACAATGCAGAGATACAAAATCCGACTCTTTCAGCAGCTCATCCAGCGGAGTTGAATTCTCCTGCCACGGATCATAATGCAACACATTCATATTGAAACCGGAAACCAGCTTTTCCACCGTCCGGGCGATCCGGCCATAGCCGACGACTCCCAAAGTACGGCCGCTCAAGTGCCATTTGGTCTGATTTCCCGACGAATCCCACACTCCGGAGCGTACCTGACGGTCAAACTGCACCAGATTGCGGGCCAGAGCAAAAAGCATGGATACCGCATGTTCAGCAACTGATTCACTGATTGATTCCGGAGTGTTGAAAACCTGAATATTATTTGCTTTGCAAAATTCCAACGGTAAAGCATCCAGCCCGCTGCCGCTGCGCAAAATTGCCCGGCAATTTGGCAAACGCGACAAAGCTTCCTCTTTTACGGCGACATTGGCCCCGAACATCCAGATAATATCCGCATTGGCGGCAAATCCGGCCAATTCATCCGGATCATTGCAACGCCGGCAATTGATCCGGGCAACTTCCCGGATCCGGGAAATACAGGATTCCGGGAAACGCTCTTCGGCGGCAGACACCATGGCTATTTCAAGCATTTTCGCACTCCTTTCTGAAAGCCCTCAATCCGGCGGCCATCGCTCCCCAGTCACTGATACCGGCGAACCAATCAACTCCGCGCGCTTTCCATCCGGCAAAATCTCCGGCAGCCGTACCAAGCAGCAATCCCCGGTCTTTGACCTTGGCGCAAACTTCATCCAGTACTTTATTAAGCTTTTCATCATCCATCCGGTTCAGGATACCCATACTCCCGGAAAGGTCACACGGACCGACACAAATACTGCCGATTCCGGGAACGTCCAGTATCTCATCCAGATTACGGACTGCATCAATATGTTCGATCTGAATGATCACCAGCGGTTCTGTTTCAGATTCTTTCACATAATCAAAAAAATCCGCCGCACCGTAACGCACTGCCCGGCGAACCCCGCAACCGCGGATACCCGTCAATGGATAACGGCAGGCGGCAACCGCCCGGGCGGCTTCTTCAGCAGAGTTGACCATCGGAATTATCACCCCATCCGGAGCAAGATCAAGATAAGGTTTTATCAACATCGGATCATTGGCTCTGACCCGTACCAATCCGGCACATCCGGTTCCGCGCAAAGCGATCAAATGCCGGTGAACACCCTCGATCGTATGCGGTGCATGTTCAGCATCTATCCAGCAGAAATCCATGCCGCAGTCTCCGGCCAACTCGCTGACACACAAATCAGAAAGTGTGATCACGCTGCCCAATGAAATTTTTCCGGAAGCCAAATTTTCTTTAAATCGATTAACCATATCCTGCATCCCCTGTTTTTTATACCGGTATTCGTAACTGATAATATAGCACTTACATTCACATTTTCAACACTTTTCATCAACTTCATCAGTCAAAAAAATAAAAGATTTTCACCACAGAATATTGTAAAAAATTTTTCCCGCAGTATATTATCCCGCAGTATTTACTGACTGCATACTTCAAAAAATTGTAAAGAACACAACAGATGAGGTATTTCTTATGAAAAATTTCATTGAACTTGCCGATCCTTTTTGGGGAAACGGTCCATGTGCAGCTCCTGCCGGTGAAAATCTGGCCGGTCACTGGAATTGGCTCAAAGCTCAAACCGGCAACACCCATCCGGGAGCATTGATGCCTTTCGGCTGGGTTTCGGTACTGCCTTTCAGCGGAGCTTATTCCAGCGGTTACGGCTGTAATGGAGCATCCAGCGATGGAGTTACTCCGCAAGTTTCCGACCGCAAATGCGCTTACGGATTCAGCCATTTCCATACCAGCGGAACCGGATTTCTCGGTGAATTTTACAACTATTTTCTCATTCAGATCGCCACTTGCAACAGCAATACCGCCCACCTTTCAGAATTGACCGATGAGGTTGCCCACCCCGGTTATTACTCCGGCAAATTGGTCGATTACGGAGTCGATTTTGAATTGACTGCCAATAAATACGCGGCATATCACCGTTGCCGTTTAGCCGGAAACAGCGGCAAAATAAGTGTTGACACCACTCAAATCGGCTTAAAAATCCCGATCAATTTGTACCGGGAAGAAATTTACAATAACCATTGTGTAAATTGCGGTGACGGCTGGGTCGAAGGTTTTATCACAGCCAATGGTGTTGAAATATTTTTCGCCTTGAAGGTGATTGCCGACATCCGCAAACAGGCAATATTCAATGGAATTATCGAATTTGATATCAATGGCAGCAATGCCGAAAGTATCATCGCCTTTTCGCTGATTTCCACGGAAGAAGCCAGAAACAGAGCTGAAGAAACCCGGCAAAAAGGATTTGACAACACCAGAAAACAGGCCGAAAACGCCTGGGAAAATATCCTCAGCAAGATCAATGCGACACTTCCGGATGCTCAGAAACAGAATATCTTTTACAGTGCGCTCTATCACTCGCTGGTAAAACCGGTGGATGCCGGTTGTGAATATACCGATTTCCAGACCATGTGGGATATTTACCGTACCCAGTTGCCGCTGATGATGATGATCGCTCCGGAAGAAGCCGGAAAAATGCTCCGTTCAATGATCAAAACGATCAAACGTGTCGGATTTTTCCCCTGTGCTTATTTGATGAGCCGGGATTATCGCCGTCACGATATGCAGGCCACAGCATTGGCAGTGTACACATTGTGTGACGGATTCTTCCGCAATTTGCTGACACCGGCGGATTACCCGGAACTTAAAGAAGTTTTTGAATTGGAATTCGCCCATGCTTCCACGGAAAACAAATCACCGACTCACATTCTCGATCTTGCCGGAGCGGCTCACGCGGCTTATCTGGTTGCCACAACTTGCCATGATGATGATTTTGCGGCACTTTTACAGCAGAAAAGTCAAGTTTGGCGCACAGCCTATGACCGGAATACCGGCTTACTGACCGCCGATGCACCGTATTACGAAGGAACCCACTGGAACTACTCATTCCGGCCGCATTGCCAAATGGATGAAAGGATCGCTCTTGCCGGAGGTCGTGAAAATTTTGAAGCAATGCTCGATAAATTTTTCGGTTTCAACTGTACAGATGTATATGACCGGGTGCGCCCGATGATCCCGCATCGTTTTGAAGGCATGAATAATGAATCCGATATGGAAACTCCGGCAGCATATCTGTGGTGCGGCAGAGCTGATAAACAGGCAGAAATCCACCAGACGATCCGCCGTTATATGTTCCTTGACGGCCCGGGAGGATGCCCCGGAAATAATGATTCAGGCGGCTTGAGTTCATGGTATGTATTAAGCTGTCTGGGCCTTTACCCCCTGACCGGAACAGAATATTGCCTGTTGACCACCCCGGAAGTGTCGGAAGCAAGCATTGATATTGGCGGCAAAATCCTGACGATCAATGTTGAAAGAGAAACTCCGTCTGCAATTTATCCGGCGGGTTATGAGTTTAACGGCAGAAAGTTCTCTGAACCATATATGCCCATCACCGAACTGCATGCCGGCGGAATTCTGAAATTCACCCTCAGCGATCAACCGCAGAGAGATTCAGTCATCCCAGACTGGCTGTAAAATTCAGGAAATGACAGAATCAGAACAGAAACGGCAGGCCGGGAAATTTAAAATTTTCCCGGTCTTCTTCGCTGTAGAAAACTTTCATCAAAAACAACCCGTTCGGCGGAGCAGTTTCCGGAGCCAGAGTCCGGTCTCTTGCTTCCAATATCCGGGTCACATCATCCGGGGTCGCCACCCCTGCCCCGACAGCTTCGATCATCCCCATCAAACAGCGGATCATCTTGTATAAAAATCCATTGCCGACAAAAGTAACACAGCAGAATTGACCGGTTTCATGCACTTCGATACGGTAGATCGTGCGCACTGCATCATCAATTTCCCGCCTTTCAACCACAAAACTGGAATAGTCATGCGTGCCGACCAATCTTGCGGCAGCAAGTTTGATGCGTTCCACATCAACTTTCCGCCACGGATGCCACGCATAACGGCCGACAAATGGTGATTCTTCGCCCAGATTCAGCACATAGGTGTAAGCTTTGCCGAATGTATCGTAACGCGAATGAAACTCCAACGGCACTTCCTTTATCGTGTGGATTTTTATATCCGGCGGCAAACGGCGGTTCAACGCTTTGAATAACCTTTCCATCGTAATCGCCGGCTGAGCCGGAACCAGAAAGCTTGCCGCAAAATTCTGCGCATGCACTCCGGCATCTGTACGGCTGCTGCCGATCAAATGGATCGGCTGTTTGTCATACAATTTGGTCAGATGCTCCTGAATTACCTGCTGTACCGCCAGACAATGCGGCTGGATCTGCCAGCCGCGATAATTGCCGCCGTCAAAGGCAATTTCCATCAAATACCGTTTTACCGGGATATAGGGGGTCGGTTCAATGCCCATTGTCACGCCTTTTTCAATTTAAGCGAACAGATATTTTCAACGGTTTCCATAAAGCTGACCGTCGGCACCCCGGCAAATTCATCACATTCGGTTTTGGTGTTATCAGTGCGGAAATACATATCTTCCTGACCTTCAAACATCTCCACTTGCTTAAATTCACCGCTCATGCCATTTTCCGCAGTATAAAGCGCAAAAACACCCTCTTCCGGAAAATTCTGAACCAGATCATCCTTGGAAATAATATCCATTACCGCTTCACCATCATCTGCAAAATAAACCTGGATCCGCTCAACGACCCCATCTTTCACATCCGCTCCGGTAATCAATACCGAACCGTTTTCCAACAACTCTGCGGCCTTTTCCGGCAACTGTGACTTTTTCATATTCAACCTCTATAATAAATCTGATGCAATATCATTCCACCACAACAACCCCTTACCTGACAAACAGATTCTTTCCGGAGATATCGACCAGCACTCCGGATTTTGCCGGGCACTTTTTTGTGCCGCCAGCAACCGTTTATCCCAGGAATCAGCCCCGGGAACTTTATCCCACAATTCCGGTGTCCACCCAAATAAGGTACGCAAATTGACTGCAAATATCTCATTGAGCCGCGCTTCATGCGGAATCGAATCGGTTTCCGGTTCAGCCCCGTTGAGCCATCGGAACAAAGACTCAACTCCGATGTGACGGTCAGTACCGTCAAAATCGGCTGCTCCCGGCCCGTAACCCCGCAGCAATCCGCCGCGCCACACATTCATATTGTGACGGCACTGTGCCCCTTCTTTTGCATAATTTGATACCTCATAACGATTTATGCCGTAAACGGATAATATTTCCTGAGCTTTTTCATACATAGCAGTTTCCCGTTCATCATCGACCGCGAAACTTTTTCCCAGCAATGCACTGCGTTCCGGAGTAAGCGAATAACATGATATATGATCGGGCCCGCATTCAGCGGCCAAATGCAAATCCCGCTCCCACTGACTCAAATTTTCATCCGGCAAAGAGTAAATCAGGTCACAATTCCAATGCTCAAAACCGGCCTCGTGCACCAGTTTCAATGCCCGGGTCAACGCCGTATCGGAACATTTCCGCCCGATTTTATGCCGCAACTGCGCATCAAAACTTTGAATTCCCAGACTGATTCTGGTAAAAAAATCCCGTAAGATACCGACTTTTTTTTCCGTTAAAGTTTCCGGATTGGCTTCCACAGATATTTCCGCACCGGGAACAAAAGAAAATTTATTGCGTAAAATTTCAACCAGCCGCAACAATCCGGAATCACTCAAATATGTCGGTGTACCGCCGCCGACATAAAGTGTACTCAATCTTTCCGGTATGATCACCTCTGACAGATGATCCAGATAAGCCTCCATTTGCTCTGTTTGCGCTCCGGTTTCGGAATAAAATGCACAATATCCGCACTTAGCGGCACAAAACGGCACATGGATATAACAATTCACTGCCGGATCACTCCAGAGCCGTCAATGCGGCTGAAACCATGTATTCAATCCCCGGCTTGAAGGCCTCTTCCGGCGGTAAAAACTTCACATTATGCAGCGGCGGTAAATTTTCACCCACACCGAGACGGACAAATACACCATCCGGAGCATCCATCAAAAAGCAGGCGAAATCTTCTGAACTCATTGCCGAAGACGGCAGCATCCGGATACTGAGACCGGCCCTCTGCGCCGCTTTTACCGCCACTTCAACTCCGCTGGCAGAGTTGATCACGGCCGGATAATCACCGCTGATGGAAATATCACACCGGCAGCGGTGCACTTCAGCAATGCCATGACAAATTTCCTGCAATGCCTGGTAAAGTTCTTTGGCCGTTTCATTATCCAAGCTGCGTAATGTACCGCCAAATTCGCAACTTTCAGGGATCACATTATCCATTGCTCCGCCGATGATGTTGCAGATACTCATCACTGCCGGTTTTTTCACATCGATCCGGTTGGTCACAACATACTGCAATTCTCCGATTGCCGCCGCGGCAGCAAGAATCGGATTACGCGAAAGATGCGGCATACTGCCGTGACCGCCTTTTCCGGTAAATACCACCTTGTAATGCAAACAGGAGCTGGCCATACAGCCTTCACGCAAGCCGATGCTTCCCAGGCCGATTCCCGGTTCCACATGAAGCGCCGTCACAAAATCCGGTCTCGGTTCATTCAATGCTCCGGCAGCGATCAGATCACGTGCCATTGCGGTCCCTTCTTCACCGGGCTGAAAAACCAAACGCACCGATCCATTGAATTCATGGCGTTTCGCCGCCAGAATTTTCGCAGCTCCCAGCAAAATGGCACAATGCACATCATGGCCGCAAGCATGCATCTGCCCCGGAGTTTCCGAGGCAAAATCCACCCCGGTCTCCTCCGGAACTGCCAACGCATCAATGTCAGCACGCAGTGTCACATTTTTACCCGGCGCACAACCGTCGATAAATGCCACTGTATCCGTTTGCAAAAACGGCGGCAATACCCGCACTCCGGGGATTTTCGCCAATTCCCGACGGATAACTTCGCAGGTTTTAAATTCCAAACCACTGGTTTCCGGGATCCGGTGCAATTCCTTGCGGAAATCAGCTATTTCAGAAAGAAATGCGGCATCCATTTCCATAAGTTCAGCACCCTTCCCGATAGACGATCCTGCCGTCAACCACGGTCAGGTTGATCTTGCCCCGTACCTTCATACCGTCAAATGGCGTATTGCGGGATTTGGAACGGAAGGTATTTTTGTCGATCACATATTCAGCTTCCGGATCAAATACCGTAATATCCGCCGCATGCCCGGCAGCCAGAGAATAATCTCTGATCCCCAACACCTCCGCCGGACCGGCGGTGAGCTTGGAAATCAACTGCGGAATCGTGATGATACCCGGCACTACCAGCCGGGTAAAACAAACCGGCAACGCAGTTTCCAAACCGATAATACCAAATGGAGCATGGTCAAATTCAACCAGCTTGGCCGTCTGCGTGTGCGGTGCGTGGTCGGTGGCTATCACCGTAATCGTACCGTCAGCGATACCCTCAATCAAAGCCTGCCGGTCATCCTCACTGCGCAACGGCGGATTCATTTTATAGTTGGTGTCAAATTTTTTGACATACTCATCAGTCAGACTCAAGTGATGCGGAGTGGCTTCTCCGGTCACCGGAATACCTTTAGCTCTGGCACGGCGCAACATATCCACACTCTCACGGGTACTGACATGCTGCATATGGATTTTCCAATTGATCTCTCTGGCAAAAATGATATTGCGGGCAATGATCAATTCTTCTGAAGCTCCGGGGATGCCATTCATGCCCAGCAGAACCGACCATTTACCCTCATTCATCACGCCGCCGGCCGCCAGTGTGGTCTCTTCGCAGTGGTCGAGGATCGGCAGGTCAAAACTTTTGGCATATTCGACGACATGACGCATCAAACCGTGATCCTGAATACATTTACCATCATCGCTCAATGCGACCACTCCGGCATTTTTCAAGGAACCGATCCCGGCCATTTCCTCGCCCTTGCCGCCTTTGGTCATATTGCCGCAAGGCAGAACTTTGACTACGCCCTGTTCAACGGCGATTCTCCGGAGATATTCGATCGCGCCGGCGGTATCCGCTGACGGACTGGTATTGGGCATGGCTACAATGGAAGTAAATCCGCCGGCGGCGGCAGCCGCCGTACCGCTGGCGATCGTTTCAGCCGTTGTATTCCCCGGCTGACGCAAATGCACATGCACATCAATAAATCCGGGGGAGAGAACTTTTCCGGTCAAATCGATCACTTCCGGTGATTTCAGGGCCCCGGATTCCACAATCACGCCATCGGCAATGGCAATATCGCCAATTTCATCAAGATTGCGCACCGGATCAATGATCCGGGCATTTTTCAACAACAATTCACTCATTTCCGGCACCCCGCTACTAAAAACAACACCGCCATACGCACGGCAAGACCATTGGTAACCTGTTCCAAAATCACGGAATTTTCTCCGTCGGCAACTTCACCGGCCAACTCGACATCCCGGTTGATCGGCCCGGGATGCATAATCAATGTATCCGGTTTCATCCACTCCATCGTGGCCGCTTTCACCCCGAAATTCGCAGAATATTCACCGATACCGGGGAAAAAGCCGTTATTCTGTCTTTCATGCTGGATCCTCAACAAATTGACCACATCAGCATTGGCAACAGCATCTTTCAAATTGTGACACACCCGCACACCGATCTCTTCAAATTCCCGGGGAACAAGTGTCGAAGGACCGGCCACGGTAACATTCGCCCCGAGTTTCAGCAATCCCCAGATATTGCTTCTGGCGACCCGGCTGTGAAGGATATCGCCGACAATGGAAACATTAAGTCCCTTGAAACCGCCCTTCTTTTCCCGGATGGTAAACAAATCAAGCAATCCCTGAGTAGGATGTTCATGAGCACCGTCACCGGCATTGATCACTCCGCATTTAAGGCGGTCGGCGATAAAATTCTGCGCTCCGGTGGCACTGTGACGCATAACGACCAGATCGACCTGAAGAGCTTCAATATTTTTCACCGTATCCAACATGGTTTCACCTTTAAGCAAACTGCTGGCCTGCGCCTGCATATTGACAATATCCGCACTCAGACGCTGTTCAGCAAGTTCAAATGAAACCCGGGTACGGGTACTGGGTTCAACAAAAAAATTCACCACCGTCATGCCGCGCAGAGCGGGGACTTTTTTCACTCTCCGCTCAGAAACTTTTTTAAATTCGGCGGCAGTGTCGAGGATAAATGTGATCTCTTCGGCACTCAAGTCATACAGACCGAGCAAGTCTTTTCTTTTCCACTGCATCGTAATTCCCGTTTCTGTTATTTTTATTTTTGCCAGTTAACATCAAATATTCCGGCACTCATGCCGGGAACGGCCTCAAAATTCACCAACACCTTGCGTTCTGCCGGCAGAGCGATCTTGAAACCGACAAAATCCGCCCGGATCGGGAATTCCGGTTCTCCACGGTCGACCAACACCGCCAGCCGGATCAATCCCGGCCGGCCGTAATCGGTCAAAGCATCCAGAGCCGCCCGGATCGTTCTGCCGGTAGACAGTACATCATCGACCAGAATGATCTCCTTATCATTTACATCAAAGGAAATCACCGTTTCATGGATCCTCGGCAGCATGCTGCGGGTACCGATGTCATCACGGTACATGGTGATATCCAGCATTCCGAATTCGGTTTTCAAATTGAGTTTCCCCAATTCCTCATGGAGCAGACGGGCCAGCGGCACTCCGAGCTGGTGAATCCCCACCAGAGCGATGTCACGATCGGAATCAGTAAAGTGATCCGCGATCTGCCGGGCAAGATCCCGGATGCCGGACATCATCTGTTCCGCATCAAAAAGTTGTGATGAAGTCATACTTTTTCTCCGGAAATTTTTACATTTTAAGGTGATTTACAAAATTTTCTTTAATTCTGAAAAATCCCCTCTCTGAATTATAATATACCTTTTCAACTCTTTTCCGGCAAGGGGCCGCAAAGAATTTTTACCATCAATTTTTACCATCCGGCAAAACAATCAATTTCACACCGGCGGCCTCTTTAAAGAATTTCCGTATTCTCCGGTTAAATTCAGCGGCATCCAAAGCCATGATATGCTCTTTGCGTTTTCTCAATTCATCGGCATCCCGGCCGTAGTAAGCATCCATCACCGCATTGCGCAACAGATTTTCTGCGGAGTCAAACATTCTGTCAAGGTCAAAAATCATTCCGCTTTGAGCGGCCTTGAATTCTTCCTCACTCAAACCATTCTCTGCCAGACGCCGGATCTCTTTTTCAATAAGATCGAGAACTTCATTTTCAGCACCGGCGGCAGTCATCGCATAAAAACTTATTGCTCCGGGGTGAAATCCGGCAAAAAAGCTCATTCCCACTGAATAACTTAAAGCATGATCTTCACGGATACTTTTGAATAACTTGGAAGCCAAACCATTTTCAGCATGATGCAAAATTTCCAGCAGATCGATATCCGGATCACCGGCACTGGCAATTCCCGGCAGCATCCGGAGAACCACCGTCTGTTCCCGGGGCAAAGAGAAAGATTCAGACTGAATGCATTCCGGGAACACCGGCAGTGCCGGACGTTTCAATACCGTTCCGCCTTTGCCATCGAGAGCATCATCCAGCATTTCACTCCATTTTTTCACATCCTGAATTTTGCAATCCCCGCCGAATCCGTAAGCTTTCGGCCCGGCACAGCAGTGACGGAAAAACTCCGCCACCTTTTCACGATCCAGCAGTGCCAGATCCCCGGCATCGCCGGTCTTGGCAAACGCATAAGGATGTGAACCATACAGCAACCGGGATGCACGGTCAAAAGCCGCACGCACCGGAACGGCAGCTCTTTCACTGATCGCTTCAAGGCAGCGTTTTTTCTCACGCTCAACTGCATCGGCTTCAAAATGCGGCTCCCGCAAAACAGTGCAGATCAACTCCATCGCCCGATTCATTTTACGTTTCGGCGCGGAAAATTCAATGGTTATGGAGTTCGCTCCGGGAGAAACATTCAACTCCATACCGCACTCATCGAATTTTTCCAGCAACGTTTCTTCATCATATCTGCCGCCGCCGGAAGTAAAAACCGCAGCCAACAGCCGGGAAATACCGTAACATCCGGCCGGTTCATGGAGAATCCCCCCGGAAATCACCATAAAAAAGCTGCAAAGCGGCAGTTGACCATCCGGCACATAAAGTACCGGAACATCTCCGGATGTAAAAAATTTATCCATCGGAATACCCCGGGATGCCCCTGGCTTTTTTACGTTTACAGCCTTGTTGCGCTGACACACGCACACCCAGCGGGAAGTATCCAGATACTTTTCCGCTGCGCTACGCACTTCGTCAAATCCGGTCTTTTGCAGCTGTTTCAAATACCGGTCCCCGGTTTCCGGAGAATTATCGTATATCATGCCGCCGGCAATTTCCCCGGCGATATTGGCCGGTTCACGCAAATTACGCAAATAATCAGCATAAAGTTGACCTTTTTCACGCTCCACATGCGATTTGCGGATATTCCCTCTGGCGACTTTTTCCAATTCTTTAAGCAAAGCGGAGTGCAGTTTATCCAGTTTTCCGGATTCACATTTGGCCGTAACTCCGGCAAATGATGAACCGCACAACGAGTAACAAAAACTGCTGACGCCGAGCGCAAGTTGATTTTCCAACACCAAATGCCGATTCAGTATGGAACCTTCACCGGTGCCGAGCACACCGAAAAGCAATTCAAAAGCCGGAGCATCCGCCTCACCGAACCACGGTCCGCGAACCCCATAAAAAAGACGTTCAACGGAATCCGGAAAAATCAATTCACTGCGTCTGGCCGATACCGGCAGTGCTTCAAGCGGAAAACTCTGTACCTCAAGTCCGCAACGCGGCCAGTCACCAAGTTTCTCATTTACCGCTTCAAAAAAATCAGCCGCATTCAAATCACCTACCGCCACGATCACACAACGTTCCGGAGTGTAACAGGCCCGATGATATTCCAGCATCATTTCCCGGCTGACCGTGGAGATCATTTCCGGATAACCGATCACCGGATGCCGCATCGGATGAGTCATGAACATCATACGGAGAAAACGCTCATGCATCTTACGCCCCGGGTCATCATTGCCCCTTTCACATTCCCGCAAAATAACCTCTTTTTCCGCAAGGAAACGGGCCTCCGGAAACTCCGGGTGACGCACCATGGCAGACAGTATATCCACAGCTTTGCGCCAATGATTCACCGGCATTTGCATGGTGTAACAGGTGCGGTCATAGCTGGTATAAGCATTGACATCTCCACCAAGCGCATTGACAGTTTCCGCCACACTGCGCTCCGGATAACCGGCACACCCCTGAAAAGCCATGTGTTCCAGAAAATGGGATAATCCG
The DNA here is from genome assembly GCA_017508015.1 of Lentisphaeria bacterium. Classification (GTDB taxonomy): domain Bacteria; phylum Verrucomicrobiota; class Lentisphaeria; order Victivallales; family Victivallaceae; genus UBA1784. The sequence continues at coordinate 17,992 of JAFVZS010000042.1, read as the reverse complement.
CATCCCAGATTCTTCCCCTCATGAATACTGCCGGTCGTCACATAAAATTGAAACTCAACCGAGGCCCCCGGACGATGAAAACAACAGAGCCGGATACCATTATCCAACTCTGTTGTAACTGTTCTGCTCAAAATTCCCATGATCTTGCCTCTAATCAATAAAGGGAAGTTTATCCGTCTTACGCCGGACACTGCGGATAAGCGGCATCCCCGGCATCAACGGCCGTCCGGTTTTGAAATCATCCGGGGAATCATTTTCCGATGCCCGCAGCAATCCGGCTCCGATCAGCAAATAGACCACCGCACCGGCATCATCCTCTTTTTCCATTCCCCAACTGGTCAACACCGGTGCGGCAACCGCACCGAAACGGCTGACAGCAAAATCCCGGATGCCATCGAGCAATTCGGCAGCAGAAACATGCCGGTGTGCAGTCAACCGGGATACGGTAAAGGTCACGGCATCGGCAATAAAATGATACGCTTCTCCGGTAAAGCGGGGATCCTGTGCTTTCAGCAAGGCAACTTTACGGCTGAATTCAGATTCCATTATTCAACACTCCGCCATTCAGAACATCCGTCCCTGCTGACGCTGTTTTTTCATTTTCGGCTCTTCCAGAGCCAGAGCATACCAGTTATCTCCGAATCCGGAGTTGCTGAAGTGCTTGATCTTGCCATTGGTCAAATGGTCAATATTTTCGATCAAAACCTGATTATCGCTGGATTTGGCCGCATTTTTCAATGCTTCCAGAGCCGCTTCCGGCTTTTCCTGCTTCAGCTTGATCCAAGCGTAAACGCAGGCAAGAAAAGCTCCGTTCTCACCTTTGAACCGCCAGCATTTGAGCCGGAAAAATTTATCCAGTTTACTGTCATTATTCTTATACATACGCACCATTTTGATAGCGATGCTCTGCGGATCAAAGAGCAGTGCTTTGGGCAGCAATCCGTCAACTTTGTCGTATTCACGCAACTGGAAATAGAGCTGCACTTTCATCGCATTGACCTGCTTGGCAAGCATGGCATTCCACAGATAATATTTTTTGTAACCTTCAAGCTCAGCCAACGATTTGCGGATGGCGGAAAATTGAAGATTTTCCAGAATTTCCCGGGCAGCTTTCATACTTGACGGCGGACGGCGGTTGAAAATCTCCAACTGCCGGTTGACTTTATTCTGGGCATCCTGCATGATCTCCTGAATCTTCATCTGACGTACACCGATAAAACGGCGCAATGTCAAACCGATGACCGCCCAGCCGAGGATCATCGCCAATACCGAACAGGTTATACCCCAACCCATTCCCCATGCTTCATACGAAAAATATCCGGTTACCGCACCCAAAGCAATAACAACGATAAAACCCAACATCTCAATACCTCTGTCTTATTTTTTACGTTTACGCTGTTTGGCACGCTCTTTTTTAGCCAGTTTAGCCAGCTTCTTTTTATGTTCCTGCGCTTTTTTGCTGATTGCCGCCGGAGCACCGACAATACCGCCGCCGGGGGTAAACTCCGGCATAGTTCCGGTTGCCGCCATACGACCGAGCATGCCGCCGGGACGCATCATTTTACGCATCATTTCAAACTGTTTGACGAAAGAACTGACCGCTTCCGTCGGCAAACCGCAACCGCGGGCAATACGTTTACGCCGGGAAAAATCGATCAAATCCGGATTGGCCCGTTCAGCTTTAGTCATGGAATGCACCATCGCTTCCATACGGGCAAATTGCTTTTTATCCACACTTGAAAGCGCATTGCTGATCTGTTTGCCGCCGGGAAGAAACTTCAAAATGCCTTCCATGCCGCCCAAACGGCTGATCTGTTTGAGCTGGGCAAGAAAATCATCGTAGTCAAATTTATTTTTTTTAAGCTTTTCCTGAAGCTTCCGGGCCTCTTCCTCGTCAATTTCAGCTGCAGCTTTTTCAACGAGCGAAACCACATCACCCATGCCGAGGATCCGGCCAGCCATCCGATCCGGATGGAACACCTCAAGAGCCTCAAGTTTTTCACCGAAACCGGCAAATTTCACCGGCACTCCGGTCACTTTGCGGATCGATAACGCCGCACCGCCGCGGGCATCGCCATCCAGTTTGGTAAGAATGAAACCGGTAAGTGCCAATGCCTTATGAAAGTTTTCAGCGACAGATACCGCTTCCTGGCCCAACGCCGCATCAGCGACCAGCAGTATCTCATCAGGATTGACCGCCTGACGGATGCGGATAAGCTCCTGAACCATCGTTTCATCAATTTGCAGCCGTCCGGCAGTATCAATGATCACGCAATCAAAATTTTCCCGTTTGGCCACCGCCACTGCATCACAGGCTATCGCCGCCACATTGACACTTGTCCGCTCCACATGAACCGGCACATTAATCTGCTGACCGAGCGTTTCCAACTGATCGATAGCCGCCGGACGGTACACATCACCGGCGACCAGCATTACCTTGCGGCCATCCTGACGCAGCTTCAGCGCAAGTTTACCGGCGGTGGTGGTTTTACCGCTGCCGTGAAGACCGACCAGCATGATCACCGACGGCCGGTTTTTCAACTCCAATTCACCGGCACCGCCGCCGAGCAATTCGACCATCCGGTCATGAACGATCCTGACGATCTGCTGCCCCGGGGTGACGCTTCTCAAAACTTCCTGTCCCAGACAGGATTCTTTGACTGCCGCAATAAACTCATCGGCGATGGCCGCATTTACATCGGCTTCCAGCAGTGCCAGACGGATATCGCGCATCGCTTCGGCGATGTTGGATTCCGAAAGGCGGCTCTCTCCACGGAGCTTTTTAAAGATCCCGTGGAGTCTGTCACTCAACGAATCAAACATTTTCTTTTCCCTGATTTATATATACTAACCCTATACTAAAATACAATATCATCTCTTAATATACTTGCGCCCTGGCATTCCGTCAAGAGCATTTTCAATTAATTTGCAGAGTTATACCGTAAAAAAAGTGACACATCCCGTAAAATTCTGCTGCAGCGCAGTTATTTCAAAACTTTTCAGAAATAAAAATAACCGGGAAAGTCATTCAAACAAAGTTTGAAACATATATTCACCGCATATTCCGGGGGCAACAGTGGATTTCAAGATTTTTTGGCAACTTTTGAAATAATTCTGCTTGACAAAAATACTCTCGCAGCTTATTTTTGATAACAGCAACCTTTAAGGAGTTCAATCAATGACATCCATAACTTCTTCGCAAATCATCGTCGGCCTGCTGCTGACTCTCGGAGCCGGACTTGCCACCGGTATCGGCAGTTTCATCGCATTCTTTTTCAAACACTCCGACCGTAAATTTCTCTCATTTTCCCTCGGATTATCCGGCGGAGTGATGATTTACATTTCCTTTGCCGAATTGCTCGCTGAAGCCAGAAATTCTCTGATCGGCATCTACGGTCACCGCCCCGGTTCATTCTGCACCATCGGGGCTTTTTTTGCCGGTATAGCTCTGGCCATGCTGATCGACCGGCTGGTTCCCAACGGTGAAAATCCGCACGAATTCCGGGCTGTGGAAGAGATGGATACTCCGAAACACAACGACCGCATGCTGCGCAGCGGCCTGCTCTTTGCGCTGGCAGTGGGTATCCATAACTTTCCGGAAGGTATGGCGGTATTCATGGCTTCTCTGGCCGATCCCGCTACCGGTATATCCATTGCCATAGCGATCGCCATTCACAACATCCCGGAAGGGATCACCGTTTCCGTACCGGTCTATCATGCTACCGGCAACCGGAAAAAAGCATTTCTCTGGTCGACTCTTTCCGGGATTGCCGAACCGCTCGGAGCACTGGCGGCATGGCTGATATTCGCGCCATTCATCACAACGGCTCTGCTCGGCATGATCTTTGCCGGAGTAGCCGGGATCATGGTATTCATCTCATTTGACGAATTGCTTCCGCTGGCCGAAGAGTACGGTGAACACCATCTGTCAATCCTCGGCTTGATCTCCGGCATGCTGATAATGGCCGTTTCTCTGGCATTGTGATTGGATATCATGCCGGTAAATTGCAATCATCCGGATACCGGTGTATATTATATCCGGAATATCTGTTTTGATGACGGGAGAGAACTTTTACTTATGACAAAACATCCTTGTTTCGCCTTGCTTTTTTTGCTCTCTGTACTGCTGTTCAGCGGCTGCAGCTGGTTTGGCGGCGTACCGGATTACGATGAATTTTCAATGCGGTTCACCGGTGAACGCACTGAATTATACTGTGATTCGACCCCTTGGGATTTTGCCGGATTTTTGCAAGCTGAATTTGATGCCCACCCGGAAATGGAGTGCGCCGATCTGTTGAAATTCTGTGTGCAGGCGGCATACGGAGTGGATAATTTGCCGCAAAATGCCAGAGAGGAATTTTACAACGATTTCGATGATGCGCCATCGGATCCGGATCTTCCGCTGATCAAGGTGACCTCGCCAGACACTGCCAGAGTCAATCTCGGAGCCTGGAAAAGTGCCGCATTGCCCCCGGAGTGGCTGCTGCGCATGAGTGTCATTGAAAGTGCCTATCACGATGGCGATGACAAACTGCGTGAATATGCCCTGATTGCACGGCAGCTGCTTCCTGAATCCGGAGTCGGTTTCACCGCTGAAGAGTTTCAAAAAGCGGTCAATGATTATCTGGCCGCCTCCCCCCGGCCGCACCTGTTTCACACAGCTTCCTACCGGGAAAAAACTCCGCTTTACCGGGTGATCAACACCCGTTATCTGCATACGATGCCGGTGCTTTTTGCCGCCGCCAAACTGTTGCAGGCGACCAATCACACTCCACGGATAATCGCAATCGACGGCAGATCAGCTTCCGGAAAAACCACTCTGGCCGACCAGCTCAAACTGGTGCTCAACGCTCAGGTGATACACATGGATGACTTCTTTTTACCGCCATCGATGCGCAATCCGCTGCGTTACAATGAACCCGGCGGCAATGTCCATTATGAGCGGTTCAAATTGGAAGTGCTCCCGCATCTCAACCGTCGCAACGCATTTACCTACAAAAACTTCGACTGCCACACCAACTCTTTCGGCAGCCGGATAGTCTGGTCATCGGATTGGCGCATTGTCGAAGGGGCATACAGTATGCACCCCGAATTCGGCACCTACGCTGATATGACCGTCTTTTATGACATTGATCCGGAAGAACAAATGCGCCGCATAACCGCACGCAACGGTCATCAGGCGGCGCAAATTTTCAAATCACGCTGGATCCCTCTGGAAGAGACCTATATCCGGCACTTCGGAATAAAAGAACAGGCAGATCTGATCCTTAAATGATCACAGTCTCGCCTTCATGAGCAAGCATGACATCTTCCCGGCGGGCGATCGCCTCCTGCGCTGCGGTATCCTGCGGCCAGAGAGTCAATGCCCGGTGATCAAACCAGATTTTCACATTATCGTCAATGTTGCCGGTCTGTTTCAACACCCGGCGGATATTGGCGAACATCACCGGATCGCTGTGTTCAAAAATACGCCAGTTATCCGGTTCTGACATGGTGGCATCCCACACGATGGCATCAATATGGGATTTGCCGATCAAAAGTCTGGCTTTGGTCAGCATCCATGCAGTATCCAGCGCATAGAGCAGAGTCTTGTCTCCGGAAACAAGATAGTTGAATGTCTCTTCCCGGATATTCTGCACCGCATGATTTGAGGGCAGCGCCAAAAACTCCACTGCCTGTACAGTGAATTTATCGCCATATGTCAATGGATGCACATCGCAGCAGTCGCTTAATTCCGCACAGGCTTCTTTGGAACCGTAAAAATTGATCCGGCTGACCGCAGCAATCTTGCGGACTTCATCAAAATTCAAATGGTCACTGTGATTGTGGGTGTTGACAATATCGGTGATGTTTTCCAACGGCACATTGAAACGCTTCATCGCCGCAGTAACCGTCGGCCCGCAATCCAGCAGAATCGTATCATTAAGCAAAGTGGAAGTACTGCCTAAAATCCCCTCTTCACCGTAACGGGACCAATCATAGTCAGCAGCTCCGCAACCGAGAAACAACATTTTCATAATGAGTTCACCTTATATTGACCATAATTTTCACACACAAAAATCCCGCCGTTTCAAGCGGAAAAATGTTCTGTATTTAAGATACCGTTACACAACGGTTTTGTCAACAGCGTTTCCTCAAAAAGCGACGGGATTTTCCGGGGTGCCGCGGTTTCAGATGTCAAACCCGGGATAAAGATATGCACTGTTATCCCCACCCTCACTGTCACGGATCAAATCGACTTCAGATTCAGGTAAGTTTTCCACATGTCCGGCAACAAACAAAATATTTGCTCCTCCGGCATGACGTTTGGCCACATCTTTCGGATTTTTAAGTTTACATGCAGGTGAAGAAGATTTTTCTGCACCGGCATTCTGATGCAACCCGTCGGCAAACATCAATTTGCGTGAAGGTGATTTAATCCGGTCATACTTCCAGACAGTTTGAATAGTTCCATTGTCAACAATAGAACACAGCTTGAAATTGTATGCATAAGATGGGTTATCTTCCACGCCGGCCAGGTCTCCGGCAAAATATTTACTGTTGAAATCCGGATCACTCGGACACTGCAAAATATCCAGACATTTGGCATAATCACTGTTGCTGACAAACTCAACCATCGGAGTATAATCATCCAATGCATGGGGCCATTTCAAGAAATTCAGCGTTTTGCCGCGGAACATCCGCGGTTGAAACTCCACGAAATATCCCTCATTGGCGTCTGAATACATTGCCTGAGCTGTACCGATCTGCTTCAAGTTGCTGATACATGAAGCTGTCCGCCCGCGTTCACGGGCACTATTCAATGCGGGGAGCAAAATCGCCGCCAGAATAGCGATAATCGCAATGACTACGAGGAGTTCAATAAGAGTAAACCGTACCCGGTTTACTCTCCCATGGGAGAGTAAAAAACTTTTGTTCATCTTCGTTTCCTTTCTTTTTTTGAGTTATTGATTGATCGGAGCAATAAAGACCGGTCGCCAAATGCCGCACAAACCGATGCGCTTGTCGATCCGGACAGTCAGAACATTTCCTTTTTCTTTCAGCAAACCGGCAGGGATCTGCACTTTGAATGAATCACGCCATGAGTGCGGATTTCCCTCAAACGGATAGGGACGCATGCCGATCTGACGACCATTGAGATAGAATGTCGCAGTGCCGTCAACCGCAATAAAAACCAATTCATGCGCTTTGGCCGGATCTTTCACATCAAAGGTCGTACGATACCAGCCGACCCCCTTAAAGTCACTGCCCTTTTCTGCTTTCCACTGCCGACCGTAAGGCTGTTGTTCCCAATGGCTGTCAGTTCCAATGGCCGCAGCTCCGCTCCAATCAGCCTGCATTGATTGCCAATTCTGCCGCAGACCGATTTCCGACGGGTCAAAGCGGATTTGCCAATTTTCCAATTTCACGGCCTCGCGGGCGTAAAGCTTAAGCATCTCACGCGACGGCCAGTGGCGGCCTTCCAGATATTGCAGAAAACCGATATTGATACCGCCGAGAAATTCCACTGAATTGCGGAAACGGTCAAGTCTTTCCACTGCCTGGGCAAAAGGTGCAACGTCGCCGCCAGCCTGATATTTACGGAATTCCCGTTGTGCTTCGATCATCATTTTCACATTGTCCAGACCGGCCAGCAAAAATATCAGACGGTAGCTTTCATCCCGGCTCAAACCGCCGACCCGCTGTGCCCGCCGGAGCAATGAGTAACAACGATTCAACACCTCTTCGGTAAAAAGTCCGTCTGCCACCAGAAGCATATCCAGAAAGAGCACTCCACCCTCGATAGTATCCCCCTTGAACGGACTTTTGTAACCGGATTTCATCGTCACTTGTGTAATGTATTCGAAGTACTCCCTGACTAAATCCTTTGCCGGTCCGAAAGCCTGATAAAACTCATTTTCCAAAGTTTCAACAGAACTTGTCGAATCATGGTTGATCTGGGCAACAATAAAGTTGACCAACGCCTGAGAAGCCCAGTTGCCGGTACAGGAATCAAGATCACTGCCGATCATGCCGTTGGCAGCAGCAAAATTGAATACTTCATAATATTCCCGGTGATACTGCACCGGGAACGCCTGTCCGTCACTGGTAAAATTGGGGCGGAACAACAATTTGGCACCGGAATCAGACCAGCCTTTCCATTCGCGCTTGAATTGCTCTACGGCACTGTCGCTCCACGGATACATGATCTGCGGACAATAGCGCAGAACTATCCGGTCATTCAGTTTGATCCGGCTGCTCGGAGCCGCACTGTAATTGGCATAAGCCAGACCGAATATGATCGCCTGCGGATCGATTTTTGCCGCCTCCTGCTGCACATTGAGATAGAACCGGCAGTAACGGTCACTGACCGATCCCAGCGGAGCCGACCACATGGCATCGCCTTTGGCAAACAATTCTGCGGCAGCCTGCCGGCGGGCAGCAGATGCTTCTGATGCATTATCCGCCGCCAGACAACTGTCACACACGCAAACTCCATTAGTGTCATTTTCATTGACATTGATCACCCGGCCGCGTTTGGGATCAGCCGCCCACAATCTCACGATTTCCTGCGCCAGAGGCATACTGGTCGGGCACATGGAGATCAGCGAAGCGATTCCTTTGGTCGTGCCATGGGGATTGGGTCGACGGCTGCCATCGGGCAGCAAATTGAAAAACTCCGGATGATTTTTACCGTATTTAGCGTAAAATCCGGTAAATGCATGGCCGTGCTGATAGGCAAAATCCCACGAGAAACGGTGCCGTTTCAAAAACAACTGCCAGTTGGCACGGAAGCGGAACTCCGAATCCTTGCTTTTCCAACCATTGCCGGAACGCGGCATACGCCATCTGCTGGCGGCCAGCCGGGGAGTTACGACCTGCCTGCCGGCAGGTACGCTTATATCACTTTTCCGGGGAGCGTAAGTACCGAGATCCCCCGGCCACAACCAGCGTACACCGAGATATTTTTCAATAAATTCATAGGTGGCAAAAAGCGTTCCCTGAGAGATATCCCATTGCCAGTTGCCGGCATCATCTTTACCGCAAATATAGATATCATCACCGGACACCACGATTTCGCCGTAACTTTTCACCATATTTTGCGGTAAAGTCACAACTTTTTGAGTGGAAGCAGTACTGCCGAGGAAAATATAACTGCCGGAGGCCAGTTTTCCATCATCCCGCAGCAAAGCCGGAGCAGAAATACCGGCAACTTTGGCAAGGTGATTGCGCAACTCATTTGCAGCATGCACTTCGCTGCGTCCGGCATCCGGCCGGATAACCACCCCCCGGATCTGCCACTTGCCGTCTTTCAGCAGATCTATGGCGTTGACAGTCACTGTCAGCAGGAGTGTCAACATGACTACGGAAAATTTTTTCATTATCACACTTCTCCTTTCCGGTTATTTCAACAATCCGGCATACTCCCGGTAACGGTCATACAGACCATGCGCCTGGATATACGCTGAATTCGGACTCATAAAATGAGAAAATTCAAAAGTGATCGCTTTTTCTATTCCGACACGCTCGGCAGCCTGGAGTTTATGCCACATCTTTTCCCACTTGATCGGTAAAAAGTGGATCGGCATATCCCGGTCAAATGTTTCACAATTCGTCCAGCATTCCACATTATATTTCTTTGCCAGACGCATATTGATTTTCAGATAATCTTCCAGTTCCTGAAGTTCCACATGCCCATCCTGAAAAGCGATGGCATCGACCGATCCGGCGATACAGGAAAATATATCATCCCACTGTCTTTCATGTTCATCCAGAGCGATCGAGCCGGCATCGACCCCCAGATCAGCATTGGCTTTTATCCCCTGAATAAACGGTGAAATCAGCACCGGAAGTCCGCCGGAGACCTCTTTGCAGAATCCGCCGACCGCAGCATAAGTTTCAGCAACATTGCCGGTTTTATGGGATATTTCAGTACTCAAATACCAACCTTTGAATGCCTTGCGGTGACCGTAACGCTGCCACGCTTCCTCTATGACCATTTTATTGGTATCAACTTCCCACTGAAAATCCACCGTTTCCAACGGACGGGCGGCATCGTAGGTACCGAAATAGAATGCCATATCATACTTCTCGGCCAAAGTCAGAAACATATCCACCAGATCGCAGAAGGGTGTCAGACAATTTTCCCGTTTCATCAGCACCTGCGACGGATAGGTCTGATATTTCCGCAGACCGCAACGGATCATGATCACCGTATCAATGCCGATGGCTTTCATACTTTGGAAGTCCCGATCCCACTCTTTGACACCCCAATTATGATGGGGGATATCCCAACTTATTTCGTCGAGAAAGGTTCCAGTTATTTTCAACATTTTTCACCTCGTATGTTTCTGGTTGTTTTACGCAATATCAACGGCGCATCCAGTATCACCGGAGCGACCGCTCTGCCATTGATCAGATCAATGATCATCTCCCCTGCCCGTCTGCCGATCTCCTCTTTGGGCTGTGCCACGGTGGACAGCGCATAAAGCAGCTGTTCCGAAGCGATATCCAAATTATCAAACCCGATGACCGACAACTCTTCAGGAATTTTTTTACCCAATTCCAAAGCCGCCTGTGCCACGCCGAGAGCGGCAAAATCACTGGCGGCAAAAACCGCATCGGTTTCCGGGTGGGAGGTCAACAGTTTCATCGCCGCCTCTTTCGCATCAGCAGTATCAACGGCACTTTCCACGATGACCGGCTTGAACCCCGGCAGTCTTTCAGAAACCGCCTCTATAAAACCGCGGCAGCGGTCAGCCACTTCCGGAGAGTTGGCGTTGTGCGATATCATAGCGATATTGCAGCAGCCGCTGTCACAAAGAGCCTGCACCGCTTCTTTGGCCGCTTTGAAATTGGCGACCGCCACAAAACAATCACCGATCTCCGGAGTATGATCCATCAACTGCACCACCGGGATGCCGGTTTTACGGATGAATGCCGCCGCTTTTTGAATCTGCTTTGACGGATATAAAATAATGCCGTCGACCTTTCTCTGCATCATCTGCCAGCAAATTTCCTGCGGATCACCGCTGTCTACCGGCGGATTGAGCAGCAATAATGTGTAGCCGTGCTGCCTGACCAGCCTTTCAAGTCCGCTGATGATCAAACTGTAAAAGCTTGCCGACAGAAAAGGAACCAGCACTCCGATAAGCTTGCTTTTATGTGTGACCAGTGAACGGGCAGCGGCGTTGGGAAAATACCCCATTTCCGCCACAGTTTCCAAAATCGCCTTGCGGGTCTGCGGAGCAAGACGCCCGGTACCGTTAACCGCATGAGAAACGGTGCGGATCGATACACCAAGACGATTGGCGATGTCTTTTAAGGTGACCAACAGAGCCCCCATTTTTACTGATTTAACGTTGAACCAAATTTATTATTACAATTTATAATAACACTTTAAAAAAGAAAATACAAGCATTAAAATAAAATAAAGTGAATTTTTTACCGGTAAAACGGCAAATTACCTTTTTGGGGCTGAAGCTTTGAGCAGAACTTCCGGAGAATTTACTTCACCGATACACTCAATTGTATCCATTGAACAGGATGATATGACAAACACCCTTTTGCCGGACTTCAAGGCGTTGGTTACCGTATAAATCGTACCGCGACTGCGAAAATCACCATTCCATACTGCCAGCAAAGCGTCGCATTGATCAATGATCGTCAAATTTCTTTTCAGCGGAGCCCCGCGGCGGTAACGGGCATAATCCGGACGGATGATCCGGCAGGGGATATTCATTTTTTCAGCACAAATTTCGGCCTGCCGGTCAATTCCTCTGGCTCCGCCGGTAATGATCAAAGTAATACGCTTTCTGCCGAGAAAAGCATTAAATTCCCTGATGCGGCGGCTGAAAAGTGCCGAAAAATCAAAAAAATCATTGCTCCTGCTGCCGGTAATGCCAAGTTTCACAGAAAAACTCCCCGTTGCTGTCACAAGACGGGGATACAAAAAGACGGCCCCGACTCATTGCCTGAGAGAGGCCCGCCAAGGCCCATAGCAGTACAATAAGCCGGACCGTAAGCTCAGACCGACTTACTACACACTGCTATTAAAAATATTTGGCGGTTTCTCTCAGTGGTGTGTATATGTCATACCATCAATTATGATGGCGATGTGATTTTCAAAAAAAACGTTATTGCTTTATGCCGTGAACCTCCTGTTGCCAGTTACGATATTCTGTTGCTGTAACATACACCCGATTGGGTATTTTTTCAAGCTGCAAAACCGCTTTATTCTTTATCGGCCCTTTTATGCCATCAAAAACATCTCCGGCATCATCGCAACTGATTTTGCCCCAATGCCGTCTCCTCCGCAGCCGAAGGCCCGCCCGCACCCAAGGGGGGGAATGGTGCGGGCGGGCCTCTTCACAATTACTCCTCGGCTTGCGCTACACTGTTCAATATAGCGTGATGATAAGTAATTTTCAAGCTTTTTGTAAAATAAAATATGCATTTTCTTTATTTTATTTAAAAAAATCGTTTTTTATCATTGACTGCAGGCCGCCGGGTGGAGCAAAGCAAGTGGGAATTTGTGGCGCAAACAAGCCGTTGACTGCGGGCCGCCGGGTGGAGCGGGCAAGTGGGAGTTTGTGGGAAATTGTGGGAATTTTTGAGAGATAAGGCCGTGGGTGTTTGTGACTCTCACAACCTCTCATAACTTCCCAAAATCTCCCATTTTTTTGCCACTCTGCCGCCCCAATCTGCGGCCTGTTTCCGCTGTAAAAATTCACCGGGGCAATAGGGGCAGAGCCTCTGTCAATGGCGGTGCAAGCCACCCGACCAATCAAGCCGTTGCGAAGCAACAGTGCAACTTCCCGCTTTTCTTTTGGTTACTTTTCTTTTCCCGTGAAAAAGAAAAACCCAGCGGGTGTTACTCCACTGAGTTTTTGCCAAGCTTTTTTGAAAAAAGCGTCGATCAAGCCGCGACAACGAAGCGGCGCGACTTCCCGCTTTTCTTTTGGTTACTTTTCTTTTCCCGTGAAAAGAAAAGTAACTCAGCGTTTGACACGGGCGTTGCCGTTCCAGATACTCCAGACTTGTTCTTCGTCAGCAGGCTGAGCGTAGTCGGTGAGATGAGTGGTAGCCAAAGCACCAGTGGCCCAACCGAACTGGGTCCATTTTTCCGGTTCCCAGCCGCGAAGGATACTGTAGAGGAAACCGCCGACGAATCCGTCACCGCCGCCGAGGCGGTCGAGCACGTGGATTTCGCGGGGTTCCACGACCTGCCAGACGCCGTCAACATTGGTAATTGCGCCCCACAAATGAGCGTTGGTATTGATAACCTGGCGCAAAGTGGTGGCAAAGGCAACGGCATTGGGATAAGCGGCTTTGACGCGCTCGACCATTTCTTTGAAGCTGTCGATTTTGGCGGAAATACCTTTGCCGCCGGCTTCGGGGCCCTGGATTTTCAAACAGAGCTGAAAGTCCTCTTCATTGCCGATAAGAATATCGGAAAGGGAAGCGATTTCAGCGAAAATCGCACTGAGTTCTTCTTCACGGCCTTTCCAGAATGAGGCGCGGTAGTTGAGGTCGAAACTGATTTTGGTTCCGTATTTTTTTGCGGCACGGGCCAGTTCCAGACAGAATCTGCTGGTATCCGGGCTCATGGAAGCGATCAAACCGGAAAGATGAACGATCTGGACACCTTCTTTACCGAAAATCCGGTCAAGATCAAAATATTTAACATTGAGCAGACGGCCGACTTCACCGGCGCGGTCATTTTGGACCCGCGGCCCGCGACTGCCGTAACCGCTGTCAGCGAGGTTGAATTGGTGACGGTATCCCCAGGGGCCTCCCTGTTCGATTTCCGGGCCTTCATAATCCATATGGCGGCTGGCGAGGTTGTCCTTGATCATCCGGGCAACGGGACTGTCTTTGACAAAGGCGGTCAAAACTTTTACTTTAAGACCAAGATATGAAGCGATACTGGCGACGTTGGTTTCAGCACTGGTCACCTGCATTTGAAATGTATCGCTGCAGTGAAAGGGCTGACCATTGACCGGAGTCAGTCGGACCCCCATACTGGTCGGTACGAGAAGAGAGTAAGCGGCATCTTTTTTAAGTTCAACAGCCATTGTGATTTTCCTTTTTGTTAGATGTTGACACAAGGATCGACTTTGATAATATAACACACAAAGTTGTAAAAACAACTGTATTCAGCGGATAAATTCAATTAAAAACCTTAATTTCCCGGCAGCATTCTCATTCTCCGCCGGCCATTGGGGAATTTGAGTTGAAATACAGTACCTCTTTCTTCGGCGGAAACGACACCGAATTCAGCACCGTGCTCCCGGCAGACTCTTTCGATGATCATTGTGCCGATACCATTTCCGCCGGCCTTGGTGGTTCGGAAAGGCACGAACATCTCGCGCAGATCATCCGGTGACATACCTCTGCCGGAATCTGCGAATTCCAGCACCCGGAATTCGGCGGTGGAATATCCGAATATTTCCAGCGTACCGCCGTTACTCATTGCCTGAACAGCGTTTCGGATAATATTGTAAAATGCCTGTTTCAACTGTGCGGCATCTCCGGAAATCTGCTGACTGCCGCCATCCCACTGGCACTTTACCGAAACCCGTCTGGCTTCGATTTCCGGCCGCATGAAATTAAGTACATCAAAAACCGTTTCCTGCAAATCCACCGGCATGAAATCTGCTTTTCCCGGGCGGATCGCAGTCAAAAAAGAGTGGATTATGCTGTCCAGACGTTCAACTTCGCTTTCACAACGGCGGATCATCCGAATTGCTTCAGATGATACCAGCGGTTCATCGGGGTCTTCCAGACCGCGCTCAAGCAGCTGTAAATTCATGGAAAGGCAATTTAAAGGATTGCCGATCTCATGAGCGACTCCGGCAGCCAGATGTGAAACCGCTTTTACGGTTTCCCGTTCCAGATCGCTGGTTGCCCGGCGGCGGCTCTCGGTGACATCGCGCAGGATAACGGTGGCCCCGGCATCATCACCAAGCGGCGTAAGATAAAATTGCAGAAATCTTGCTTCAGGATAAAATATTTGCAGTTCCTGTCGGGTGGTACGGTTCCATTGGCTGGAGTTTTCCGGCAGGATCTGCTGCCAATCCACATCGGGTAAAAGCTGATTGAGCCGCAGATTTGAAGTATTTTCAGGTAACGCAAGCAGCTCTTTGGCGGCCCGGTTGAAATAACGCAAGTGCAATTCGTGATCGATAACCAGAATGCCGTCTTCGATACAGTTGAAAACAGTTTCAAAGAAGCCGCGTTCTTTCATCAGCAGTGATAATCCGGCCTGACGGCTGGTGGCATCCAGCGATTCAAACCGGGCACTTAAGCGGTCAAAGAATTTTTTTCGTCCGGCCATTTTACAACCTCACTATCCGGTGCTATATTATATATTGTTGTTTGAGTTAATTGCAGAAGTTTTTCAATCAAAGTTTGAAATCTCCGGCAATTACCTTCTGTTAATATAGTATACATTCTGAAAAAATTCAACTGCAAAGGTTTTGTTATGCCGATATTCCGTTATCACTGCCCCGGATGCGGGGCGGATTTTGAGTTGCTGCTCTCACGTTTTGATTCTCCGGCAGAGTGTCCGCAATGCGGTGAAACCGGTTTGGAAAAACAACCGAACCGGATCGGTGCCATCTCCGGAGGCAATTCCGGCAAACACTGCGGCATGATGGAGCAATGTCCTTCGGCCGGACATTGCTGCAGCGGCACTTGCGGATGCGGGAAACATTGATTATGAATAAAAAAGAACTTATTGACACGTTAGAATCTCTCGGTATGCGGCCGGGCAGAGGTTTGGGACAGAACTTTCTGCTCGATGCCAATTTGCTGGAATGGATCGTTCGCAATTGCGGGGCTTCAGCCGGAGAAAACGTGCTGGAAGTCGGCCCCGGATTCGGAGCGTTGACCGAAAAAATGGTTGCGGCAAAATTCAATGTAACAGCCATTGAATTTGATCACCGGCTGGCCGGTTTTCTGAGAAAAAAATTTGCCGGTGCCGCGAATTTCAAGTTGATTGAGGCCGATGCCTGCAAAGTGGATTTCAATGAACTTTTTCCCGCAGGAACCAACTACCGGGCCGTGGCTAATCTGCCTTATGCCATCAGTTCGGTTTTTATTGCCAGAATGCTGGAATGTATCAATCCTCCGTCGAGCATGTTTTTTATGCTTCAAAAAGAGATGGGGGAACGCCTCGCCGCTTCCCCCGGAACCAAGGCTTACGGCGCACTTTCGGTACGCACGCAACTGCTCTATGATGTCGCCGTTGACAAAATCGTACCGCCGCAGGTATTCTGTCCGCCGCCGGAGGTCGATTCGGCTCTGGTTTCATTCAAATTATCCGCCCGATATCCGGATATTCCGGAAACTGCGGCAAAAATTTTCACTCCGCTGGTCAGAAATCTTTTCAATCAGCGCCGCAAACAGATCGGCAAAGTCCTCGGACAGATTTGCGGCAGTAAAGATGCCGCCGCAAATATATTGGCTTCATGCGGTTTTTCCACCGAATTGCGGCCGGATAAACTTGCTGTTGCGGAATTTATCCGGTTGGCCGAAGCCGCAGTCAATGCCGGAGTTGCTGATATAAAAGGGTAAATCATGAATCGAAATTGGAATTCTTTACGACCGGTATTACAGCAGATTCTCTATTCCGAAGTCGCCAACGGCAATGAAGCAGCGTGCCAGCTGTGCATTATCGACCATGGTGAAGTAGTTATCGATTTGGCCGCCGGATTTCGTGCCGATGGAGTTACGCCATGCTCCACGGATGACCTGTTCCCGGTTTTTTCCTCAGGGAAACCTTTTCTGGCAGCTTTGGCATGGGTGCTGGCAGAAAATGACATCATCTGTTTCAGTGACCCGGTCGGCAAATACTGGAAAGAATTCTCTGCCCCGGACAAAGCCGGTATCACGATCGAGCATCTGCTTTCACACCGGGCCGGAATGTATCTGCTGCCTTCCGGAAAACCGGATTTGACCGATTGGGAAAAAATGTGCAGCTTGATCGCCGCTATGCCGCCACGCAATCTGCCGGGAAAAAAATGCCACTATCACCCGCTTACTTTCGCCTGGCTGCTCGGGCATACTCTCGAATTGGCGACCGGCTTCCCCTTGCAATATTTATTGAATAAATATGTTCTCCAGATCGCCGGTGTCGAAAACTCGGTGTTTTTCGGAATACCGCAAAATCAGATGCCCCGTATCATTCCCATTGATGATTCCCGAATCCCCAATCGTCCGTCATGGGAGGCGGTCACAATGAATGATCCGGCAATCCAGGCTTGCTGTATTCCCTCATTTAATGGCATTGCCAATGCCGCAGGCCTGGCAGAATTTTACCGCCAGCTGCCGGAAAATATTGTTTCGCCGGAAACCTTTGACTTCGCTACCGGAAAACTTTTCCGCTCTCCGGATGATCCGGTAAAAAATAATGAATGGAGCCGCTTTGCCCTCGGAGTCGTACTTCGCGGCCCCGACCATAACCGCAGAATGTTCATCGGTCACGGCGGTGCCGCCGGTTCTGAAGCATTTTACATGCCTGACGAAAAAATCGCCTTTGCCTTTACCAAAAACCGGCTTTCCCCGAATCATCCGGATCACCCTGTCCGTGATCTTATCTCTCACGCCCTCGAAGTGCCTACCCGCTTCTGGTAGTTACTTTTCTTTTTACGGAAAAAGAAAAGTAACCAAAAGTGCGGCACTTGGCAAAGTTATTCAAAAAAAGATTAAATTTTTTTCAATGATGAGATGATGCCGGTAGTTTGAGGCGGCTACTGACAAGTAACCAGCCGAAAACGCTCCGGCATCAGATCGCAGTAAAAAAGTTTAAGATTTTTTGAGAACTTTGACAAGGGACGCAAAACAAACGGGGTGTCGCGGTTTGCCGGTGGCAAACCTTGATCGACGCTTTTTGAAAAAGCTTGGCAAAACTCCCGATTGTAATGACTCAAAATGGGAGTTTATTTTTACGGAAAAAGAAAAGTAACCAAAAGAAGCGGCACTTGGTAAAGTTATTCAAAAAAAGATT
>JAFVZS010000041.1 GCA_017508015.1 Lentisphaeria bacterium | reverse complement strand
GTCCGGGTAAGCACCCGGCGGCAGATTTTTTTATTTTTTCACTCCACTGCCATTATTACTGCCTTCCGCTCAAGTGTCCTGCTGCCGCATGACTTCGCTTTCGGCAGGTGGTGTCGGCGCAACTTGCGCCGACCTCTGCGCTGACGCTTATTTTCGCCGCTTGTGGCGGCGACAAGCGTTCCGCCGCTTGACCACGTCCGGGTAAGCACCCGGCGGCAGATTTTTTTATTTGTTTATCTTTGCCACACTCGATCTTTCAAGCAGCTCCGGCTGCAAAACCATATTTTCCGCACTGCCGCTTTTGATCTTCTGCATCAGAAGCCTTACCGCCGCCGCCCCCTGTTCAAAATCCGGCTGTCTGATCGAAGTCAACGCCGGACGGAGCAACGCTCCGAATTCCTCACCATCCACACCGACAACCGATAATTCATCCGGAATTTTGATCCCCTTGTCAATCGCACTGCCGATAAATTCAAACGCCACCTGGTCGGAATATGCCGCAAAAGCCGTGATCTTTGCCTTTTGCGCCAAACCCCAGTTGAGAAAATCTTTTCCGGAACGGATCTCTCTGGGAGCAAATAATAATTCAACATCACTGTTATCCGCCGCCGCTTTCGCCCCGGCAACTTTGTTGCTGTCCACCCCTTGCTGAATAGCGATCCGCCGGTGCCCTCTGCCGATGAGGTATTTCACCGCCAGAAAACTTATTCTGGAACCATCCACATAAACCGAAGGTACCTCCGGCACATCAATTTTATGAGCAAGGGAAATCACCGGATGATATTTATTCAACTGACATACAGCCTGTTCACTTCCCGGATAACAACCCAGCACGATCACTCCGTCGATCTGTCTGCCGCCCAACAGACGGCACTTTTCTTCAAATTCCGCCTGATTGCGGTACTTGCAGAAAAGCATACTGTAAGTATTTTTATTTAGTTCGTTTTCCAATCCGGCAATGATGTTGAAGGCAAATGAACCGCTGATATCCGGAAAAAGCAATGCCGCAGTATAAGTCATCCCCTTGCGCAGAGCCTTGCCGGCAACATTAGGCACATAATTAAGCTCTCTGGCCGCCGCCAAAATCCGCTCTCTGGTCTCCGGACTGACCTTGTGCAATCCGGTCTTGCCCAGCACATAACTGGCCGTGCTTACTCCCACATTGGCCCGTTTGGCGATGTCACTTAATTTAACCATAATTAAAAAAATATCTCCGCACAACAGATAGTGAATCGTTTCACTTGACAATAACTAAAATAGCATATAAAAATTCTCTTGTCAAGCGGGAATACAAAACTTTTTAAAAAATTTGCCGGATCATTCCGGCCACCCCCGGTCACTTCACGGCTTTTTCCAGCCATCCGGCAGCTGCTTTCTGAGAATATATCCTCCCAGCAACCCGGCGATCAGCACATAGATTATCATATTTTCAAATCTCACAGCCAAAGTCAGTTCCGGATTTTTTTCCACTTTCACCGCCACGATCCCGGCAGCCTCTTCCCGGAGCAGTTCCGGCCGCTCCGCCGGAGTGCCGATATATTGTGTGAATTCTCCGAAAACATTCACCACTCCGGAGCCTCCGTTATTTCCGCAGCGCACCATCGGCAGACCGGTTTCCACACAACGCATGACCGCATTGGCCAAATGCTGTTCCGGTTCACTGCTCCGCGGATACCATACATCATTGGAAACTGCCGCCAGCACATTGGCTTTGTTGCGCGCAAAACCGGCACTCAAATAAGAAAAAACCCCCTCATAACAGACCGCCGTGCCCGCCCGGATATCCCCGTTGATATGCAGCGGTTCCATCGCCGTACCCGCAGTCAGATCCCGCCCCATGTCAAATGCCCGGACCCACGATTCAGGCAAATACTTCCGGAAAGGCACATACTCCCCGTAGGGAACCCGGTGATACTTGTCATATTTGCCGGCGACCCGGCCTTCCGGAGAGATCAGCAATGCACTGTTGGTCATCGTATTGTCACCGGCAAAATCCAGCGAACCGATCAACAACTGCTGTTTCAAATTGATTACCATCTGCCGGTAGTAACTGCCGTTAAAGCCTTTACTGCGGAATGCAACCGGTATGGCACACTCCGGCCAGATAACCGTATCGACCGTTTCTTTCGCACAGATCTGCCGGGATAAACGGCAATAAAGCCGGATCGAATCGCGTACCGCTCCGGATGAAGCGATCCGCTGTTGAGGCAAATTCCCCTGGATCAGTGCGCACTTCCAAATCACCGGTTCACGATACTCCAACGGAGTATTGATCCGGTACACCCCGTAGATCAGAACGATCAGCACATAGATCATCAGCACTGCCGGAGCAATAAACCTCCGCCGGAAAAAAATAATGCTGAAAAGAGCCGCATTGACCAGGGTCAATGCCAGCGACACCCCGTAACGGCCGGTGATCCGGGCAATTTGCATGAATACCGGATAACGCCACATGGTCACACTGAGATCATTCCAGACAAAAAGATAGTATCTTGTCCACTCCAGAATTGTAAAGAGAGCCGAAACTCCTGCCGCATAGCAGATGATCCGCCATGGTTTTGTATCCCATTGCCAAAACTTTCCTTCCAAAGAACGACGGTCAATAAAAAGTTCCGCCCACCAACCGGCCGACAGCATGAATACCGCCGGCCATAAAGCGATCACCGGAGCCAGCATCCACGGCACTGCCGGATGGATCTCCCGCAAAAACCAATATCCGAAAATCGCCCAGCCCCACCCCCAGAACCAGCCGCAGAGCATCCGCCAGAACCAATTAAGCAGCAATGCGAAATAAAAAAGCACGACCAATGCACCAAACGCCGCAAAGCCCCAATTCAACGGCGGCAGGGCCGCCGCATAAGCCATCCCGCCAAGCAGAGATATCAGCGGGAAAAAACATTTTATTTTAAGTGACAGCACCGGAAAATTTCCGGCAGGTGTTTGCGCAGAGTGTTTCATATTTCATCCACCACAGCACCCAGTTTCCGGAGCTTATCCACCAGAGATTCATATCCCCGGTAGATCACATCCGCCCGGTCGATCCGGCTCTCACCGGCGGCACAGAAAGCGGCGATCACCATCGCCATGCCCGCCCGGATATCCGGACTTGACAAAGATACTCCGTGCAATTGAGTTTTCCCGGTGATCACCACCCGGTGCGGATCGCAGACAATGGCATTCGCCCCCATGCTGATCAGGCGGTCGACAAAGTAGATGCGGCTCTCAAACATCTTTTCAAAAAACATCACCGTACCCTGACTCTGGGTCGCCGCCACGATAGTACAGCTCATCATATCCGACGGATACTGCGGCCAGGTGCCGTCGGAAATTTGCGGAATGTAGCCGCCGAAATCCCTTTCCACACAAGGAGTCTGATTACCGGGCATAATAATATGATCTTTGTGCAAAGTCATCTGCCAGCCCAGTCTTTCAAATACCCGCCGGAGCATCCAGTAATGACGCGGTGTGGTTCCGCGCAGAGTGACCGGGGTATTGGTCGCCGCGGCCAGAGCGAGGAAACTTCCGGCTTCGATATGGTCCCCTATCACCGTATGATGACAGCCGGAAAGTTTCTCAACGCCTTCAATGGTGATGGTGTTGCTTCCGGCTCCGCTGATCTTTGCCCCCATGGTGTTGAGCATGGCGGCCAGATCGCTCACATGCGGATCGCAGGCGGCATTGTAGAGAGTGGTTGTGCCTTTGGCTGTGACTGCGGCGATCAGGATCTGTTCGGTAGCGGTCACGCTGGCTTCATCGAGAAAAAGTTCCCTTCCGGTCAGGCCTGACGGAGCAGTAAAGGTGTAGGTATCCCACTGCGGCCCCATTTCGGCACCGAGTTTGGTCAGACCGTAAAAGTGCCCATCCAGACGGCGGCGGCCGATCACATCACCGCCCGGGGGGAACAGCTCTGCTTTGCCGCAACGGGCCAGCAGCGGAGCGGCGAAAAGAATACTGGTACGGTTGCGGGAACAGAGTTCCCGGGAAATAATGTGAGTTTTCACATCTTTACAGCGAAAATGCAGAGTATTTTTTTCAAATGTGTATTCGGCACCGAGATATGCGGCGATATCCAGCATGGTGTGCACATCGAGAATATCCGGCACATTTTCCAATATTGATTCACCATCACTCAACATCAGAGCGGCGATCATCGGCAGTACCGCATTTTTATTTCCGGAAATGTGAACTTCTCCGCCCCGTATGGTGCCTCCTTTGACGATCAATGAACTCATAACTCTTTTCTTCTTTCGTTTAACTGTTGTCCTTCACGGTGATACAGTATCATTAAATGAGGAATTTTTCAAGGCCGGTTGCGGTATTTTTTCAATGAGAGAGTATATTTTTTTCCGGAAAGAGACTCCGGCCCTTTCCCGCACACTCTTCACCGGGGGCGGGAACCGGCAAACCGGTTGACAAATCATCGCCGCGGTGATATATTTTACAGATTACAAGCGACATTATGTTTACCGGTTCATATTTGAGCTTTACAAAATCCGGGAAATCAACTGAAATCACACTGGTCTGATGGAAAACAAATCATTTAAAAAGCTCTGCCGCATCGCCGGAGAAACCTGTGTTTCCTACCGTCTGATAAGTGACGGCGACCGGATCATGACCGGATTATCCGGCGGCAAAGACAGTTTCATACTTCTGCATCTGCTCAAGCATTTACAGCTGCACGCGCCGGTGAAATTCACCATTCTGGCGGCCACTTTTGATCCCGGTTTTGAAAATTTCAATGCCGCAAAGATCGCCGGCTACTGCCGGGATACCGGAGTGGAACACCACATCGTCAAACTCAATATCCCGGAGATCATCCGGGAAAAGAATATGGAATACTCCCCGTGTGTGCTTTGTTCCCGGCTGAGAAGGGGCAAACTTTACGGATTGGCCAAAGCATTGCAGTGCAATAAACTGGCCCTCGGTCAACACCTTGATGATGTGATCAACAGTTTTTTCATGAGCCTCTGCCGCGGTCAGGGAATAACTTCAATGGCTCCGAAAGTAAAGCCGCAGAATCCGGATCATCCGACCGTTATCCGGCCGCTGGCACTGGTGCCGGAAGCTCTCATCAAGGAGTGCGCCGCCACCTTGCCTTTGCCGGAAAAAACCGGTATCTGCCGCTACGAAAGCACCGTAAAATCCGGTGACCGGGCTGCTTTTGCCGGTTTGCTCAGCGATCTGGCACAAAAAATCCCCGATGTGCGGGAAAATATCGCTCATTCACTGGGCAAAGTGGAAATAGATCATCTGCTGATCAAGCCGGAAAATTGAACCGCAACAGCTTACGGATGATATCAGGCTCCGGTGCAATCCACTCAATTCAGAAGAGATTTGTGGATTTTTATGACCGCTTTGACGACCGGCGTGCCATCGCCCCGGCCGGGAAGGTGTTTTTCTTCCGGCAGAAAGATTGCAAAATTGCCCGGTTTCAATGCCAGATGCGTGGATGCTCCATTCCGGGCATACAAGGCATAATCATTTTTTTCATCGTAAGCTGAAACGCACTCCAATGTTTCATCACCGGTATAACAGATATCCTCGCTGCCATCCAGAAGCATCTGCAAATCAGCGAAGTTGCGGTGGATCTCAAACTTGCCTTCCGCAGTGGCGTTGGTATCGTAGCGTGAAATCAAAATAAACAGCTTATCCTCGATCAGAATCGTTTTGCCGTTGGGCGTATCAGCAGATAATTCTGCCAGCACTGGAATCAGCAGTTTGACTGCTTCCGGTGCAAGTGACACATAGTTTTGCAAATTTTTCACGTCGTCGAAAATCATTTTTCATACCTCCTGTAAATTTTCAGAGTTGCTTCATTTATATCCGGCCTGCTGTAAAAGCCGGCGTGCCTGATCAAATCCCCGCATCAGATGTTCCGGACAATGGGCATCGGCATTGATGATCACCGGGATCTGCCGCTTGTATGCCTGCTGCAATATTTCCAATGCGGGGTACTGCTCGGTGCACTCCTTGTAAAATCCGGCGGTATTCAATTCGATCGCCCCGCCGCTTTCTTTCAGGATATCCAGCACTTTCACCGCCCGCCGGAAATACTTTTTGTTGTCGATGAACCCGAATTTTTTCGGCAGATCAAGGTGGCCGATAAAGGCAAATTCACTGCGGGCCGCTGCCACTTCCAGCTTGTCGTAGTAGACATTGCAGTGATCATCCATCTCTTTTTCACTCAAATCTTTCCACGATTCCGGTGAATAATCTATCGCAAATGTACCGCTGTAATGTACCGAACCGATCATATAATCCAGCGGAAATTTCTGCAACTCCACAATGACTTCACCGATATTTTCCGGGAATACGTCAACTTCCAGACCGATCAGCAATTTAAAGTTCTCATCTTCCAATTCGGCTTTCAGTTTCTGCAGCGCGGCGACATACTCGCCGGTTCTGCTCAAATCCATACTCCACGAATCGGCATCTGTTCCCGGGAATGGAGGTTTCACCCAGTGATCGGAAATGCCCAGCACCTTCAATCCCATATCCTTGCCTTTGCGGCAAATTTCCTCCAGAGTTCCGGAACCATCGCTCCATGAAGTGTGGTTATGGCATGAAAATCCTGCCGGGATTTCCGGATAATTCCAAGTCAGCATTTTTCAAAATTTCCTCTGCTAAAAATACATGATCTGACAATTCAAAGCATATCACACTGCGTTTCTGTCACGGCAATATTTGCCTGATCTCCTCCGGAGACGGAGCACCGGTCTGATTAAGTTTGCGGATCGTTACCGCACTGCAGCAAGTTCCGAATGCCGCAGAATCCACCATCGAAGCTCCCGCCGCCAGTCCGTAAGCGAAACCGGCAGTGAAACTGTCTCCGGCTCCGACGGTATCCACCGGACCGTCATAACGGATCGCCGGGATAAAGGTCGTGCCGCTTTTTTCAAAAACATAACAGCCGTTTTCGCCGTCGGTAATGACCAATTCATCTCCGGTGCGCTCCAAAATGACCTTACCGGATTCTTCCGGGGGATATCCGGCTTTTCCGAAAGCCAGTCCGGAAGCCGCCGAAGCATTGATCTTGAGAGTGACTCCGGGATAGGCATCCAGATAATCCCGGCCGTCAAAGACAAATTTTATTTGCGGCACGAATTTTTTGATAACAGCGGCAAAGCGTTCCCGGAATTCTGTTCCGTGATGGATTCCGCAAGCCAGTTGGCCGTTGACGATCAATACTTTGAGTTGCGGCAAAAGCTTTTCCAATTCATCCAGCATCATATCCGTTTCCGCTGCGGCAAGCGGAGTGTTCCCCAGATCGATACGGGATTGTTCGACACTCTTCAGCAATGGTTTACAGTAAACCGGAGTATGATAATCCCGGCGGCTGACCGCCAGCAGTGTTCCTGCATATTCCGGAGTACGGCCGATCAATTCATTGCGCATCCACACCCCGAACGGATCACATCCCAAAGCTCCGGCACAGGGAATTTTTTCCACCAGCAATCCCCGCAGATTGGCCACGATATTGCCCGCACCTCCCGGAGAATAACGGGCCGAAGTCACCGGGATCGTGGTCAAACCGGTTTCCAGAGAAATTTCCCCTTTTTCCGGCCGGATATCCCAATATACATCAGTGCAAAAGTCCCCGATCACACCGATTTTGCCCTGCGGCACATTGCCCAGCAGATTTTCAATGACCTTTTTATCCATAAATTCATTCCAATAATTTTACACCTTCCGGCAAAACAAGCTCTTTTACCGGCGGTTCGACACTCCAATCGACTGTAACGTGAGCATTGCCCTGCGGCAGAGGAACAGTACCGGAAAATTTTGCACCGGGAATACGCACCGGCTTGAAGGCCACCGTCTGCCACCCCGGCGCACACTGCCGCACCCCGAGGAGCAATTCCGAGAAGAACTTCAACGGATGGGCACTCCACGCATGGCACATGCTGGTGTAACGAACCCGATCGCTGAAAAAATGTTCCGGCATCGTACTGCATCCGGCATCGGCGAATTCCTGCCACCAGCGGCAGATACAGTCGATGATCTGCTTTTCATGACCGGATTTTTTCAGTGCTTCAAAAACGTAATACATGAAGTAGGCATCCGGCTGCACGGGGTGATCGTGATTTCCTTCCAGCAGCGGCAGTAAAATCTCCCGGAGCCACTCTTCGTGTTTTTCCGGATAGATATCCAGCATGATCGCCAGAGCCGCCGAATGCGGAGCCGGTGAAGTCAGCATCTTTTCAATGCCTCTGCTCAACCGTAAATCCAGCAAATTACATCTTTCAAGGATCGCCTTATCCTCTGCTTCCTGAGAGATTTCCGCCAGTTTTGCCGCACAGCGGATACCCCACAGGACGATCAAATTGTAAGGTTCAACTTTGTTGAGTGCATTGCACCAGTCAACAAAGAGCCAGTAACGGTCATCAAAGGGAATAATATCATCTTGTGTGATGTATTTTTCAAAATAAGAGATTATCCCGGAAGCGGTTGAACGCAGTTTCCGCCACATTTCCAATGAGGCGGTCTGCTCATAATCCGCCAGCAAAGTCACCAGATACATCGCCGAATAATCCGGCAGAATACACACATGGGCGCAGCCGGGAGTCACTCCGTAAGTCAACCCTTCCGGGGTCAGCTGCCGCGACATACTGACCAATCCCCGGCGCAAAAGCCGCGGATCACCGGCCAGACGGAATGTATTCTGACTCTGCACCAGAGCATCCCCCCACCACTGGGCATATTCCCGGGTCGGGCAATCGATATAACTGTCGGCCATACAGCACTTTTGGGTAAGTTCGCACATATCCCAGAGCTGCTGAAATTCCGGAACTGAAGAGACAAACTTCCCCTGAATATCCAGCGGATAACGGCACTCGCGCAACGATACTTCACACTTGAAATGCCCGCCGGAACG
The DNA here is from genome assembly GCA_017508015.1 of Lentisphaeria bacterium. Classification (GTDB taxonomy): domain Bacteria; phylum Verrucomicrobiota; class Lentisphaeria; order Victivallales; family Victivallaceae; genus UBA1784. The sequence goes on along the minus strand of JAFVZS010000041.1, from coordinate 9,660 downwards.
GTTGAATACCACCACATAACGCATGCCCCACGGCAAGGTCAATTCATGTTCATTGACCCGGCCCGGCACCGGATAGAGCCGGCCGCCGTAAGCCGTATGCAACTCTCCCGGTGAGGTGATCCGGGGAGTAAGGCCGTCAAGTTTTTCACAGACCAGAAAATCCACCGCATCTTCAGCTTCAAAAACAAAGTGCAGCATGCCGACCGCTTCACGCCCGAAGTCATAGACCAGACAGGTCGGCTTTTCCACCTCGTGCGGTTCATGATATTCCGGTTTTTCCCGGTGATAAGAGATGATGGCACTTTGGATATTCTGCCATTGAGGATCAACCTCATGGCCGCTGGCACTGACTGCTTGAGCCGGACCAAGCATGGTATTGGTCAACAGCGGGATCCCCCTTTCCTCAAACTCATGCCACGGCATTGATCCGGCCGCCCTGCCGGGGGTACTTTCCCAGCAGCTGTCATCATAATCGATATCTGTGAACCACTGCCGGTCACTCTTGCGGCAGTCAAAGAACTCCTGAAAACCATACTGTCCGGAACCTCTGGCCACTGCCCGGATGTATCCGGGATCTTCGGAAATTTTCCACGTTTCATCACTTTTCACCCCCGGAGCCAGAAAGATCACTCCGGCGGCCCCGGAAAAGATGTAGGTGTAATTGGAAAGCCCGAATTGATAACCCTGTATCGCAATCAGATTTTTACCGCTTCTCAAATAAGGAGCCAGATCAATACGGTCAAAACTCCATACCGGATGAGTACTGCGGGCCGGACCATGATGGATAAATTGACCATTGACATACAAATTATATTTGGCATCAGCTGAAACCAGAGCTTCAAATTTTTCCGGAAGTTCTGAAATTTCAAAAACTTTACGCAACCGCACCCGGCGGTCACGCTCATCGCGCTGCGCCTGCGGGACCCAGAGCCACCGGGCATTCTTAAAAGGAGTTTCAAGCATTTTCATCCAGCCTTGTATGAGGTGATTTCAAAATTTTTCCGGGAAATTCTGAATTTACCTTGTGTATATGAAATTTACGGTTTACCACGCTATACAATAGCACAACCGGAGGGGGATTTCAATTTCCCTGTCCGGAAAAAATGCTTTTTTCAGCGAACAATCCGGCAGATCACGCTCAATGTGTTTTTGCAGCAATTTCTGCGGCGATCTGCCGCAGCCGGGCCAAATCCAGTTTTCCGCTGCCCAGCAGCGGCAGCTGATCCACCGGATGAAAATTTTTCACCTTGGGTATCCACAGGTTTGAAATACTGCATTCGCGCAGCTGATCGACGATCTTTTCCGGAGTAAAAGGCATTTCCGGAGTGTAAAGCACCAGCAGAGCCTCACCCTTTACCGGGTCGGGAATAGTGCAAACCGCCACCACCCGGCTGTCACAGGCACACAGTTCGTTGATGGTTTTTTCCACCAATTCATGCGGAACCATCTCTCCGGCGATCTTGCTGAAACGGGAAAGGCGGCCGCAAATATGCAAATAACCGTTTTCATCCATTTTTGCCACATCTCCGGTCTTGTAATATTCCCCGGTCATGACTTCGGCACTCTGTTCTTCGTCGTTGAGATATCCCTGCATGACCAGAGAACCTTTCACACACAAAATGCCCTCTTCACCGGGTTCCACCGGAGTGAAAGAAAGCGGATCGAGGATCCGTACGGAAATATTTTCCAGCGGAATACCGATACTGTCTCTGCTTCCGATCCGGCGGCCGGTTTCAGAAGCATTCAGCGGCAGATTGATCGAAACCACCGGAGATAATTCCGTACAGCCGTAGCACTCCACGACCTCCAGACGTCCGCCGGTCAGATCACGGACTTTCTGCGCGATATCATCCCGCAATTTTTCAGCTCCGGTGGCAATCAGACGCAATGAGGCCAACTCTTCACCGGTACAGCGGCGCAGATACTTCTGCAAAAATGACGGAGTGGCAAAGAGCATGGTCGCTTTGCGTTCAACTATGCTCCGGCAGACAGCCATGGAATCCAGCGGATTGGCAATATAACTTACCGGAATACCATACCGCACCGGGATCCAGAAACAGACATTCAAACCGAAAGAGTGAAAAAGCGGCAGATTGCCCACGATCAGATCCCCGCGGTCAATTGTCAGAGCATTGGCCACACTGCGGGCATTGATATTCAAATTGTGATGTGACAACCGCACCCCTTTGGGATTTCCGGTCGAACCGCTGGAAAAAAGCAGAACTGCATCGTTATTCAACTCAAATGCACTCAACGGCGACAGCAGATTCATAAACTCTCCGGTCGGCAGCAGAAGCATTCCCGCCCCCATCGCCAGACGGCCGAAAACCGAACAATTTTTCGCAATATCCTCTATAAATACCGCTTTATCTCCCGGTGATATCCGCAGATTTTTCAAAAAGAAGCGTTCAGTGATGACCATACTCAACGCCGCCTTTTCCATGGAAATATCCAGCACTTCCTGAGAAGTACTGTAATTCAGCGGCACCGGAATACGATCCGCCATCAGTACCGCTAAAATCGCTTTGACCGCCGGAATGCCGTTAGGCAGCAGAATACCGACAAACCGTTCATCACTGCCCAGATGCCGCCGCAGATGACGGCTGATCACTGCAGCTGACAGAGTCAATTCAAAGGTGGATAAAGCTTTGCCGGAACAATCGGAAAAACGTTTTTTCCAGAGATTTTTTTTGGCATGATGCACGGCGGCATGATGCAGGGTAAGTTCATCCGGCAAGGCATTCATCGCCGCCTGTGCCCCCAATTCAATGATCTTCTGGCGGATCTCGAATACCGGAGTATCCCGCTTGATCGCCTTACCGAATGTCACCGCCGGAAAGAATGGCAATTTGATCTTTTTGCGGATCCCCGGACGGGTGAAAAAATTGGAAAAAACACTCCCCCAGGCGAAAGAGATATTCACCGGAATAATGGGTATATCCACCCCGTCGGGCAGCATCTTTTCGTAACCCTGTTTGAATTCACCGGCCAAACCGTTGCCGGAAAGTCTGCCTTCCGGAAAAACACAGATCAGACCGCCATCGGCAAGATGCTTGCGGATATTGCGCAGTACCCGCACCAGAGCTTTGGTTTTTCCGGCAGAGGGGATTTTGAAAAATCCGGTCATTCCGGCAACCGCCCCAAGCAGCGGCACTTTGAAGTAATCATCGTAAAGCAGAAAGCGTATCTGGCGGCTGGTACAGGCACTGATCAGAATACTGTCGATCGCCGACACATGATTGCACAGGAGCAAAGCCGGACCGCGTTCCGGAATATTTTCCGCTCCGGAAATGCGGATGCGGTAAATCAGATGCCCGACCGTCAGAATAAGAAAACGGAGCAGAAAATTCGGCAGCTGCCACAACGCCAGAAGCGTAAAAGACATTACCAGCAAACCGAATGCACCGAGCAATATCTGATAGGGTACTCCGGCAATACCGCCAAGCAGCGGCGGGATCCCCGGGACCGTACCGGAAGACAACGATACGACCAGCAGCATCGCCAGAGCGGAAACCGCATAGGTAACGGCATTGCGCAAAGCCAGTGCCGCTCCCCGCAATTCCGGCCGGAGCCGCTGAAGAATATAGGTGCGCAGCGGCACAAAAAGCATTCCGCAGGCGAAGCCGGCAAAAGCCGCCCAGAACCACGCCCCCGCGTAAAAGAGTATTTCCATGGATGATCCATCGGAAAAGTTGAGCATGAACTGCCGGACTTTTCCCGGGAAAAATATCATCAGCGGCAGTGCGGTGATCACTCCGAGAGCACCCAGCGGGATCAATCCCGGTTCGATCTTGTTGCGGGAAAACAATCCGGCAATAAAACAACCGGTGACAAATCCGATCCCGGGAGCCAGCAGCAGCAGAACGATATTGACACTGCTTTGCATATGCAGTGCCTGACGGGCAAACAATATCAACAGCGGCAGTGCCGTCAGACTCAAACCGATAAAACAGACCTCTCCGGATGCGGCAGTCCACAATCCGGCACGGCCGCAAAAAGCGGCAAAACCCCGCTTGAGCGTATCCTTAAAGGGGTAGGCCAATTCCCGTTTGCGCTGTACCGGCGTGATCACCGGCACGATCCGGACCGCCGCAATGATCGCCAGTAAAGAAGCCGATATCAATACCGGTGCCGGAATATGAAAGTAAAAAGCTCCGGGCATCAACGCAATACCGGCAATGAAACCGCAAGTGGAGGCTGAAGCAGTGCGGCTGCAGGCACGGGAAAGCTCCTTTTCCGAAAAACTCAACGGCAAAAGAGCATCAAATGCCGGAGGGAAAAAAGCGTTGACCAGAGAAAACAGTACCGCCACACTCCAAAACTGCCATGAACTGCCGTGCAAAGCCGCTTCTGTAAAGCCAAAAAGCATCACTTTGCCGATGGCGATCAGAGCAATAATGCAACGCCCGGGCAGACGGTCTGCGGCAAATCCGGTGACCATCGGCAGCAGCAAAGAGGGCAGTAGACAGACGGCGGTGCCGGCAAGAAGGAATCCGGCATCCTGTAAAAGCCACGGGGCATTTTGCAGAATGAACAGCACGGCCCACACCTTGAATCCGCTGTCGGTGAACGAATTGAAAAATCCGCTCATCACCAGCGGAACCAGCCGCCGGGAAAGAGTCGTGGTCTGACCAGTCATCAATTCAGACGGTTCTTCACCGCAATCAATTCATTATTGGCATCGTTGAGCAATTCGCAGATCATATCACTGATCGGGGTGATCTTATCCATCAACCCCACCGACTGACCGGCCATCAGTGAACCGCCGTCAACGTCGCCTTCCACAGCGGCTTTACGCAAGGCTCCGACCCAGAAACGCTCGACCTCTTCCTGGGCAGCCTGCCGGTGGATCGTTCCGGCTTCCAACTCCCGGAGCAAACGGAGCTGAAGAGCCCCGAATTTCTGCATACCCTTATTCTTGAGCGCACGGACTGCGACCACCGGCAGCTTGGAATCATATTGCGGAGTGGCCACCGCATCGCGGGCATTGGCCTTGAGAAAGACTTCTTTGAATTTGGGATGCACTGAACACTCTTCAGTCATGACAAACCGCGTACCCAACTGCACCCCGGCGGCACCCATAAGCATCAGATGCGCCATCATCCTGCCGGTCGCCACGCCGCCGGCAACAAAAATGGGCACGGTATCGGCATATTTGAAAAGCAGCTGCTGAATGAGGATCATTGAGGAAACATGCCCGATGTGACCTCCGGCCTCACTGCCTTCCAGAATGATCGCATCCGCACCGAAACGGATCATACGGTCGGCAATGGATATCGTGGAAGCAAAACACATCACCTTTGCCCCGGTGGCCTTGGCCGCCAGGATCTCCTTTTCTTTCGGAAAACTTCCGGCAAAAATGATGTATGGCACATGGGCATCTTTGAGCATTTCCAGATGACTCAGATAAGACGGAGCGATGGTAATGAGATTGACACCGAAATTATTTTTGGTAAGCGAACGGGTCTCTTCAATCTGTTTGGCCAGAATATCCGTGGGGGCATTGCCTCCGGCAATACAGCCGAAACAGCCGTTGTTGCATACTGCGGAAACCAGTTTCGGTTCTGAAACCCAGGTCATTGCGCCGCAGATAATGGGGTACTTGGTTCCGAGAAAACCGGAACCGCGCTTGAACATGGGGGAAAGCAGATCATTTGAAACATTCCAATTCAATGGATCCATCTTTATTTCTCCTCAATTTTGTTGTGCTGAAAATCACAGCAGATAAGTGCTTTCGCTGTTAAAATAGCATCGTGACCGGAATTTTTCAACAATAAACCGGAAAAATACGGGCAAAAGAATTTTTGATTTGATAAATGCTTTAAATCCGGAGCTATTACTCTTTTCGGATACGGTGAAACTATTTATCCAGAGAATCATCCGTCATGATCTGATCAGCATGCAGAGAACGTATCTTCTTTTCCAGCTTTTTCCGCATTGACGGTTGAGAAGTCTTGTGACCTTTACCCGCCGGATTGAGGATCAAAGTGGCATGATTCAAATGAAGCATATATTTGCAAAGCTCTTCCGATTGAATAAAAGGCAGCTCGTAATTCTTTTCCTTGAGGATATTAAAAAGGCTGATCCCGGCACTGTTTCCATCATAAAACCCCCGGCTTTCCCGCACGGCATCACTTTTGTACAAAGCGCAATGACTGCGGAAATAGTGTTCCCGATCCAGTATTTTGCGCCCCAAAAGACGGCGGATCCCGGTTTCGATACGTTTGAAAAATGCTTTCACGGGGTGGATCGTTTCCAGTTTCCAGCTGCCGACAGCTGCAATATTTTCGTTTTGTTTGATCCTTTTAAGCAGAAAATCCAACCATTGCTCATGCACGACGATCGTATCGGTATGGATAACCAGAACATAAGGAGTATCAACGCATTCCATTGCCTGATCCAAAGCTCTGGCATGCATTTCCGCCGCCGCCTCATTGCCCGGGTCCCGCTCGATCAGGGTTATCCACGGCAAACTGCGCAGATAATCAAGAGATTCATCATTGGAAGCATTATCAATGGCAATGACCTTTATTTTGGAAGAGTCGGTATACTTCCGCAATGACCTCAGACAAAGTTTGGTCAGTTCAGGTGTTTTGTAATTGGGAACTATTACAGTAACTTCAGCGTTTGACATCATATTCTCCGGTATTGCTTTCTACTTTTTGTATTCTCGACTCTAATATAGCACTGCAAAACAGCTTTTCACTCGCAATAATCGCAATTTGTTACCGGAGAAGCTTGTTTTCAGCTGAATTATGAATTATATTATCATGTGATTTTATCAACAGGTATACCGGAGGGAATGACATGTCCAGAAGAATTATCGTTACCGGCGGAGCCGGTTTTATCGGTTCTGCGGTGGTCAGACATATTATCCGCAACACAACTGATTCGGTCTGCGTGATCGACAAACTGACCTATGCGGGCAATCTTGATTCGCTGGCAGAAGTAAGCAATTCGGACAGATATTCTTTTGAATGTGCCGACATTTGTGACCGGGCGGCAATGGATCGCATATTTGCCGGCTTCCGGCCGACCAACATCATGCATCTGGCTGCCGAAAGCCACGTTGACCGTTCCATCGACGGCCCCGGGGAATTTATCCAAACCAATATTTTCGGTACTTACACGCTGCTGGAAGCCGCCCGCAAATACTGCTGTACTCTGACTGCTGAAGAGTTGGAGTTTTTCCGCTTCCACCACATTTCCACCGATGAGGTCTACGGTGATCTGCCGGATGACGGTTCGCTTTTCACTGAAAATACCGCCTATGCGCCAAGTTCGCCTTATTCAGCGAGCAAGGCCGCCAGTGACCATCTGGTGCGGGCATGGCTGAGAACTTTCAAAGTGCCGACGGTGGTGACCAACTGTTCCAATAATTACGGACCTTACCACTTCCCGGAAAAACTGATTCCGCTGATCATTCTGCATGCGCTTGACGGCAAGGAGCTGCCGGTTTACGGCGCGGGACTGCAAATCAGAGACTGGCTTTATGTGGAAGATCATGCCAGAGCTCTCTATCTGGTTTCCACACAAGCTGCCCCCGGCAGCACCTATAACATCGGCGGCCGCAACGAAAAAAGAAATATCGATGTGGTGAAAAGCATCTGCACTCTGCTCGATGAATTATCCCCCCGGAGTGACGGAAAAAGTTACTCGGAGCAGATCGTCTTTGTCAAAGACCGCCCCGGTCACGACATGCGTTATGCCATCGATGCCGACAAAATCAGAAACGAACTCGGCTGGATGCCTCTGGAAACTTTTGAAAGCGGCCTGCGGAAAACGGTGAAATGGTACCTTGAACATAAAGATTCATGGTGCGCCGGAGTGCTTTCCGGCAAATATAAAATGGAACGGCTCGGAAGAGGAGATTGAAGTTTATGAAAGGTATTGTTCTGGCCGGCGGAGCCGGTACCCGTCTGCATCCGATCACTCTCGGTACCAGCAAGCAATTGCTGGCAGTTTACGACAAACCCATGATCTACTATCCGGTCTCCGTGCTGATGCTGGCCGGGATTCAGGATATTCTGATCATCACCACCCCGGAAGATCAGGCGGCTTTTCAGCGGCTTCTGGGTGACGGTTCCGATTTCGGTGTCAACTTCACCTATGCGGTACAACCCAAACCCGAAGGGCTGGCCCAGGCATTCATCATCGGCAAAAAATTCATCGGCAATGACCGGGTAGCACTGGTGCTTGGTGACAACATATTCTACGGAGCCGGCTTGCCGCAGCTGCTGCGCAATGCAGTCAAGCGGGAAAACGGAGCAACGGTTTTCGGCTATTATGTGCGCGACCCGCAACGCTTCGGTGTCATTGAATTTGATAAAGACGGCAATGCCCTGACCATCGAAGAAAAACCGGCGGTCCCCAAATCCAATTATGCGGTGACCGGACTTTACTTTTACGACAATGATGTGGTGGAGATTTCCGAAAATCTCAAACCTTCCGCCCGGGGGGAATTGGAAATCACGGCGGTCAACAACATCTACCTTGAAAGAAACAAACTTTTCGTGGAAACTCTCGGCCGGGGATACGCATGGCTGGATACCGGAACCTGTGAAAGCATGCTCGCTGCCGGAAACTTCATCCACAATATCGAATCACGTCAGGGGTTGCAAGTGGCATGTTTACAGGAGATCGCTTACGAAAACCGGTGGATGAGTGCCGGGGAAGTGCGGGCGAGTATCCAACCCATGCTGAAAACCGAATACGGCCAATATTTGCTGCGGGTCATTGGAGATAAGTGAATAATGCAAGTGATCAATACCGATATCGAAGAGGTAAAAATCATCGTTCCCGATGTTTTCGGCGATGAGCGCGGATACTTTTTTGAATCCTGGAACCGTGAAAAATACCGGAATGCGGGGATCGACTGCAACTGGGTGCAGGATAATGAATCACGTTCACGCTCCGGGGTACTCAGAGGGTTGCATTTTCAGGCAGCGCCCTACACTCAGGCCAAACTGGTGAGAGTAATTTCCGGAACTGTACTGGATGTGGCAGTGGATATCCGCAAAAATTCACCGACTTTCGGCAAACATGTCGCAGTGGAATTGTCAGGTGAGAATAAATATCAGCTTTTTGTGCCCCGCGGCTTTGCCCACGGCTTTGCGGTACTTTCTGAAAGTGCGGTATTTGCCTACAAGTGCGATAACATTTACATGCCGGATCACGAGCGCGGAATTGCTTTCAATGATCCGGCATTGCAGATCGACTGGCGGATCAGCCCTGAAAACTATATCCTGTCAGAAAAAGACCGGCACAATCCGCTGTTCGCCGATGCGGAAGTATTCGATTTTCACCGGAAAGATTACCTGTTGTAAAACCGTTTTCTGCGCCTTCCATTAAAAGATTCATCGGCGGTTTGTGACAGAATTCTGCAGAAAAGTATAAAAACAGAAAGACAGAATTGAAAAAGACCGGAAAAGAGTTTTCAATGGACACAAATGGACTGAATGGACCACATGGACGACTTTAAACAATAATGTCGAAAAGTCCATTTTGCCCCCTGTCCACCAAGTCCAGCAAATGCCGATTTTTGACAAAAACGAAATTTCAAGCGAAAAATCATTATGCACTTCTGTAACAAACCGTCGATGAGGCAAAAAAAATGGCAGACCCGCCCGGCGGGTTGCGGAATATGGCTCCTCCGTTGTC